>CAYQNY010000177.1:0-7102 GCA_964418925.1 uncultured Verrucomicrobiota bacterium | reverse complement strand
TTATTATTGCAGGGCTTGTGCTGGCATCCCGGTCGGCCCGGCAAAACCTGCGGTTCGTAGCGCAGGAACAAAACGAATTGGAGCCTGTTTATAAAAAGGCAGTAGGATTAAAACAGGAATTAAACGAGTGTCGCCGACTGGCCGAAGTGCTGAATGGCTGGACTCAGTCTCGGACTGATTGGTTTATCCTGTTGAGCCATCTCCAGAGAGCGGTTCCGCCTTCGATTCAATTCCTTCGTTTGACCGTCAATGATTCCATCGCGCAGGTAGACAATGCTCCGGTCCGGAAGTCAGGGATGTATATAAAGGGGAAAGTGGTGGGGGATCATGGGGAGGAAGAGGTGCAGCTGCTGGATCGGATATTGAAGGAAGAGACGCCTTTTAAAGACCTGTTTTCGCGGGTCGAAGTGAAGCGCTTTGCCGCTGATGAAAATATGACCAATAAAAATATCAGGGTTTTTGAAATTGAATGCATCCTGAAACCGAAAAAAATATACAAGCCTTAGACAAGGAATATCTTCAATGGCTGCGCTGAATATGACCAGGCGAACGCAATATGTTGTGGTGGGCGTCATGCTGGCCTGCGGAGCATTGTTTGCTGTTATTAATTTTATCATGGTGCCCATTATCACGGAGTGGAAGACGAATCTCGCGGAGACCCGGGAAATCCAGACTGCGCTGAGTGACGTGCGTGCGGTGATTCGAACACGCCAGGATGTTCAACAGGAAATTGAGGCTACGCAGGATCATATTCGGAAGATGGTCGTTGATATACCTCAGCCGGTGCTTGGTAATTACCTGCTGGGTATGGATGAAAACGTCCGCGCCTGCATTATGGACTTGGATGCTCAAATCAGCCAGGTGCTCAATCAGGATATCCTGCAATTAGCAGGCAGTGAATTCAATGCCTATCGGGTGCGCGTCACTGCCAGGGCAGGGTTTCATGCTTTGATTTGTCTGTTCCGTAATCTGGAAGCCGGCAACTCACTTTGTTCCGTTTCGGGGTTGACGATTATTCCGTGTGCAGATACCCCGGAAAAACATGACGTGACGTTTGCGGTGTTATGGTTGATATGGAAAGATCCGACTAATCGCCCCCGGTATTTGATCCAATCGGAAATTAAAGATCACCCGCCGGAATCTTAACGGGGTAATACGAGTATGAAAATACGCTATGGGTTGGTCATGGGGTTGGTCATGGGGTTGGTTATGCTGGTGGCCGGTATGACAACGGCCGCGCAAGAGACACCGGCGGATGGGGGGGAGACGAATCCGGCCATGGGTACGGTCCAGGCGGAGGTATTGGATAATAAGACGGCTGATGATCTATTGCGGGATCCCTTCTGGCCCGTGGGATATTCGACGGTAATGAAAACAGCGTCAGTTACAGACTCGCCGACAGCAGATGATCCCCTGGCTCCCGTGGCTGAAGATACTTTAAAACGGGCCTTGTCTATGATTCGCGTAGAGGGCATTATCAAGCGGGGGATAAAATGTTTTGCCACGGTTAATGGAACCATGGTTGAATCCGGAGATACGATTCCCATAATGGTGGATGGTAGTCGGATCGTTTTCATCGTTCGTTCCATTGATATGCAGCGTTTGAGGATTGAGCCGATAAGAAGATAATTCAAGGGCTTAATATTTACCCTTGATCCAAGCGCGCCAAGACGTTAAATTAACTGAATAGATCTGTGTGATGCGGGAGGTTCTCATGAATAGAACAATATGCATGGTATGCGGTGTCTTGCTGTGTCTGCTGAGTGCACTGTCCCTTTTTATTCTGGCCGGGTGCGAAGGGAGTGCCAATGAAGATGTCAGCGGAGCGGAAGCATACTTCGATAACAATCCGTATTCCTCGACACCGCGAACAGACCCCGGGGCTCAGGATCTGGAGTTGAGGCCGGATTCCTATGCCGTCTCATTCATTAATCAAGAAGTGGCGTTCACCGTCACGGGAGGTGAAGGGGATTACCGCTGGTATGTTTCCAATCACGCGAATGGAGACATCAACTCTCATGGAGCCAATCAGGCGGTGTATGTTGTCAAGCAATTGGCCGCAAACTCCATCACGGTTCAGGATGATTTGGGTCATTACGCGGTCGCCTATATCACGATCGGGAGTACGACTATATCGGTTTCGCCTGGGTCCATCACGCTTTCTGCCGGCCAGTTGCAAGCGTCATTTACGGTGAGTGGGGGTACGGCGCCCTATACATGGACGTCAGGGAATGTCCAGTTGGGCACGGTTTCGTATTCTGCCGGATCGAGCCATGTGGCCGCTTACACGGCGGTATCCGGCGCCTCTGGCCAGAATGTGATTACAGTCAGGGATGCTGAAGGGCGTATTGCTTCCGCGACAATAACCCAGTCGTAATAACAGTAGGGCGCTATGATAAAAAATATTACGTGGAAGTTTGTTCTCATGGGATGGTTAGCAGGATTGCTGGTGCCGGTCGCCGGAAACGCGCAATCCGCTGAAACCCAGTCCGTAGCCCAATCCATTGGGAATACTCAGGCAGGAGCTGAAGTGGGTGTGTTGGCGGATCAAAGCAATATGATTGATCAACGCGACGTGGCCGGGTCGAATGTGTTGGCGGATCAAAGCAATATGATTGATCAAGGTGACGTAGCCGGGCCGGATGTCATTGCGGATGCGCGAGAAATGGCCGATCAGCGTGAACGGCCCACTCCTTATGGCCGGCCGGCTGAATCGAGTCAATCCGGAAAATCCGCCAATGCCGAACCTTTGCCGCCGGCTGTTTCCAATGGCAACGGATCCCAACAAGTGATTGATATTTCCGTGGACGAGGAATTTACAGCCTTGCCGGAAAGTACGCAAGTGCAGGGGGGCAATACCAACCTGATTTCCATTTCATTGGATGCCGTTCCGGTGACCGATGTCGTGGATATGTTTTCCAAAATTTCCGGGGCTAATATTATTGTTACCGGCACCATTACTAATGCGATTATCACGGCGAATCTGAAAAATGTTGAGTGGAAAGCGGCTTTGTCCCTGGTGCTGGGGTCCGTTAATTTGTCCCTTATTGAGGATCCGTCCGGTATTATCATGGTGGTAACTTCGGAGATGTATCAGAAGAAGCTTCAGCAGATTGAAAACACCAAGCCGCTGGTGACGAAAACCTTTGCCGTCCAATATATGCGGGCTGTGGATTTGGTCGCGCAGATCAAATTAATGAAGATCCTCTCGCCGCGCGGTACGATCATTACCAGCCAGAGCGCCGCGCAGGAAGTCATCAATCTGAAATCGTCGGCTCTGGCGACTGAAATCATCCAGAACCCCAGCATTACCACGGAGATCATTGTCACGGATATCAAGGAGTATGTGGACAAGGTGGGACATCTCATCCGGCAACTGGACAAACGGGAGCCCCAGGTCTTTATTGAAGCGCGGATTATTGATGTCATTTCGGGGGACAGCAAGAAAGTGGGGTTTGACTGGGAAATGCTGGATCGGTTCGGCGCCACGGTAAAGCTTCAGGATATGCAATGGTCATTTTCCGATGATCATAATCTGATCAACTCCGCCATTAACAAGGATGCCAAATATGATCGGCGGGAATATCAGGATGGCATCAATAAACGCTATGACATTGACGGCAAGGAATACCAGGAGATCACTTATGATGATCAGGGTAATCCGACCATCACCCCGACACGGACCATCACCGACACCATTGATGTGGGGCGTGATATTACCGCGGATAAAACGGATACCTTGACGGATACACGCACGGAAGCCAAAATAGGCACGGCCCTGCTGACCGTTACCGATGCGTCCTTGTTTTTCAGCGCTTTACAACGTTCGCAGAACGCGGAGATGATTTCCCATCCCCTGATTATAGTGGGCAACAGGGTTGAAGCCAAAATTCACGTGGGCGAGAGATATCCCACCATCATTTCCACGAAACAGGCGGCGAATCCTCAACAGGGCCAGACGGAATCGTTTTCCGAGCGGGTGGAATGGAATGATCTGGGGTTAACCCTCTGGGTGATTCCGGAAATTAATCTCAAAAATAACAATATTCGGCTTACCGTCAATCCGTCAATGAGCACGCATGTGAAAGATATTACGACGCCGGCCGGTTCTGTGTATCCGGTGATCAGCACGCGTCAAGTTACCACTCGGGCCAACGTGCCCAGCAAACACACGGTGGTTATCGGTGGCCTGATTGATAACCAGAAGGTGCAGAAAGTGAAACGCGTGCCGATTCTCAGCGATATTCCCTTGCTGGGCCTGCTGTTCAAGCATACCGAAGATTCCTTTGAAAAGCACAATCTGTTAATCATGCTGACGCCGACTATCCTGGATGAACGGGCGCCGCTGACCGGTATGGAAGTCATTGCCCAGCAAACGGTGGATCGCCTGGAAAAAATCCCTCTGTTGCCGAAACGGGATACCTCGATCAAGGCTCCCTCGGCCGTCACGATTTCGGGGCAAGCCCCCGGATTAACCGGCGACACGCCTACCATGCCGTCTTCTTCCGCCAATATCGTGGAATCGGTAACGGAGGAAACTCCGTCCGTTTCAGAATCAGAAACAGTTGCTATCGCTGGTGAAGAAGGCGCAATGCCGTCGAAATAGAAAACCCCCGGGTCGGAAATGTAATAGCAGGCGAGAGTCTCAGAAGTCAGATCCTCAGCGGTCAGATGGATGGCGAAATCTACTGCTGAGGCGCTGTGGTTATTTTCTTCCAGAGTGTAATGCGGCCAACCATGAACCCGCCGGCTGACGAAAACTGTTAACCGGATAACCTGAGTAGTTACGAAATTCCTTGCCCATGAAGATGTTCCCCAGAAGCTCTTGGCGATATGCAATTCTGATTATTATCCTTTTTGCAATTGTCGCCACGGCTGCCCGGTTCATTATCATTTACCTGGGAGAACAGCTTCCCCAGCCTGAATATGAACAGGTTATCTGGGAATTAAGCGTGGCCGTGTGGGCGCTGACCATGGGCTGCCTTTTTCTTGCCGGCGCCCTGGGCCTGTGGGCGATTCGGGCAACCGTGGAAACTGAAGGCCGTCGCCGTATTGAACGTTTTGTTGATACGATGGATTACTTGAGTGATGGCCTCGTGGTTTTAGATCGTGTTGGACGGATCACGGGATCCAATCCGGCGGCGCGGAAAATAGCGCCGCGCGTTGTGCCGGCCGATGTTTTCGTGAGTTTGCAGGATGTTTTCCCGTGTTTGACCGACCTGGATATGGAATGCCTGTTGGATTTCCGGCAGTTGCGTGAAATCGAGCGGGATTGTGCCTATACCCGGGGACTGCACACACTGCGTTTTCGATCGCAGCCGTCCGAAGGCGTCATGCTTGTCCTGATCAGCGATGTGACGGATATGCGGTCACAGGAAATCCGTCAGCGGCAAATTGCTCAGCTTCAGCTCGTGGGTCGTATTGCCGCCGGCATGGCTCACGACTTCAATAATATTTTATGTTCCATCTCCGGGCATGCGGAGCTTCTCAGCCGGTCGGAACAAAATCCGGAGAGCGTAAAACGATCCGTAAACATCATTCTGGATGAAACGGAAAAAGGCTCTCAGTTGTCCCGGCAATTGCTGGGATTAAGCCGAGCGGGAGGTCCGGGAACTCCTACCGAACGATTGCATCAGGATGTCGAGGACGCGGCGGCATTGTTGCGGGTGGCCTTGTCTACGGCTTGGACGGTCAAGACATTGATAGAAGGACAATTTCCAGCGGTGCCCTTGACTTCGGCGCAGATTGAACAAGTTGTCTTGAATCTTGGATTGCTGATCGTTGATTTTCAGCCGAAGCCGGGGACCATTATGATTACGCTGGATAAACCGGGGCAGGGGCATCTTATGAATGTCGGCGATCAGTTCGCGGCCGTGATTATTATTTCGGGGGCAGGCACGTTGAACGGCAATGATGTCATTAAGATCGCCGACATGGAAAAAGCACCGACTGAAGGAGATGAAGCTGGTGTCATTTTATCGGTGGTAAAATCCATGGTGGATCAGGCTCACGGGCGCATGGATCAGTTCATGGCGCCGACGGGGCTTTGTGTCTATCGTATTTGCCTGCCGCATCTGGATGTTCGGGAGAATGCTTATGCTGATGATTCCCAGATAACCGATGCATTTGATCACTATGTATCCCATTGGCAGATTCTCCTGGGAGGGACAGGTAATGAAATAAATGTGCTGAAACGTCATCTAAAGCGGGTTGGAACTGTCATAATGGAAAAAGAAACAATCGTTTCCCTCCTGGCGTATGTCGAATCGTATCAAACTTTGGATGTTATCGTAGTGGATAAAAGGATTTTGGGGATTGAGGCCGATGGGTTGTTGAGGGCGATGCTCAAGCTCTGCCCACGGATGGGCATCGTCGTGCTTTGTCAGGATCCCCAACAGGAGCCTGCGGGCTTAAATTCGGCCATGGTGTTTATACCCTATGGCGTTGGCCCGGAACGGATAATTCGCGCGATGGTCGAGGCCAAGGGACGAGTCCGGTCTGTTTGACGTGAAGCTTCCTTGACTAGCCATCCTGCGAAGCGCAGGACAGGCGCGCTTGCCATGCGCCTGGCATGGCCACGAGCGGAGTGTGCAATCCGCGACGAAGGCCTAACTTTGCCGTAGTAGCGGCTACGACCATCCTACGCCCGCCAAAGCGGGTTTCGCGGAATAAAGCGGGAGTATAGCTCCCGCACTCCAAAAATTTCTGCAAGAAAACAAGATTTATAATACAGTATTCAGTGAAAAACCTTGTATTCATCGAGTGTTATTTGTAAATCTTTCTTCTGCTGCAAACCATCCGCCAGCTTAGCTCAGTTGGTAGAGCAGCTGATTTGTAATCAGCAGGTCGTCGGTTCGATCCCGACAGCTGGCTTCCCTTCCTGTTATCGGTGACCGGTCAAAGCTGAAGTGGCTGTTGAAAAAGGATACGGACGCGACCACGCGAAACGCGTGGTAAACAGAGCTTGTCCCGCGTTGGGCGGGACGCGTCCCTCCATTATCAAAAAGGCGCATTTTTTTACCCTTCTTCGCCAGAAAGCCCTGTGGCTTGCCACAGGGATGAATGGCGTTCTTGGCTTCGCAGGGTTCCGCAAAGATGCCCC
>CAYQNY010000176.1:0-7172 GCA_964418925.1 uncultured Verrucomicrobiota bacterium | reverse complement strand
TGTCATCATTGTCTCGGGCGGCGTATCCGTCGGTGAGTTCGATCTTGTCCCGGAGATTCTGAGGAAAAACCGGTTTGAGTTGCTCTTCGAAGCGATAGCTGTCAAGCCGGGGAAACCGACGGTTTTCGGAGTGATGAAAGACATTGTCTGTTTTGGGTTGCCGGGCAATCCGGTATCCACATTTAACCTTTTTGAGCTCTTGATCAAACCATTCCTCTACAAAATGATGGGGCATGAATTCAGGGTGGCTGTTATTCCAATGCGCCTGAAGAAATCCATTTCAAGGAAGAAAACAAATAGGGCTGCGTGGATTCCCGTTGCCGTTGACAAAGACGGCTGGGTGGAACCGGTCGAGTATCATGGATCGGCACATGTAAGTGCACTGTGTGGCGCTGTGGGGCTGATTTACCTTCCAATCGGCCTGGGGAAGATTCCAAAAGGAGCTGTTGTCAATGTTAGACAGATTTGATCGGAAGATCAACTACCTGCGCATATCCGTCACTGATCGGTGTAATCTGCGTTGCGTCTATTGTATGCCTGCAAGCGGCATCATGTTGAAGAAGCGTGAGGATATTCTTTCATACGAGCAGATAGAAAAAATTGTACAAGTGGCTGTAAAGATGGGAATCACGAAGGTACGATTGACAGGCGGCGAGCCGCTGATCCGCCGGGGCATAGAGAATCTGGTGCGACGGTTGTCACGGATCCGAGGGCTCCATGAGCTGTGTATGACGACCAATGGAACGCGTCTTTCAGAAATGGCCCTAAAACTCAAGGAAAACGGTCTGGGTCACGTCAACATTTCTATGGATACCATTGATCCGGACAGGTACTGTGAGATTACTCGTGGCGGGGACCTGCGGAAGGTTCTTGCGGGCGTTGATGCGGCGCTGGATGCCGGATTGACGCCGATCAAGGTGAATATGGTCATGCTTGAGGATACAACGGAGGAGGAGGTTGCGCGAGTGCATGAGTTCTGCAAGCAAAAAGGACTGCAGCTTCAAAAGATTATACGATTTTACTTGCGGGAGCGGCAGCATTTGAAAGTGAAGCGCCCCACGCCAAGGCGCGGGGCAACCTGCTCCGCCGGAGTAGCCTTGGCTACGCAGGTCGAGTCTTTGCGGACCCCTCCGAAGCCAAGAACACCATTTCTCCCCGTGGCAAGCCACGGGGCTTCCTGGCGAAGGAGGGTTTACTCGCATGCGGAACGCCCTCCCCCGTGTTCAGCCTGCAACAAATTGAGACTAACGGCGGACGGGTTTTTTAAACCCTGTCTTTTTTCGGAAGACGAAATCAAGGTGGATCTTGACGATATTCAGAGGTCCCTGCTTGATGCGGTAGCGCTCAAGCCGGAAAGTGGCTCGAGTTGTCGGAATAGGACGATGTGTCAGATTGGAGGATAAACGGTATCATGGAACCAATCACCGAAAGCGAGGCGTGAAATGAGACTTTCTCACTTGGACAAAAGGGGCGCGGCATGGATGATAGATATTTCGCGCAAGGCCAAAGTCAGGCGAACTGCAAGAGCGAAAGGAAAAATTAAACTTCAGGGCAAGACCATCAGACTTATCAGAGAAGGGCTTCTCAAGAAAGGGGACGCGCTGGCCGTTGCTCGGATAGCGGGGATTTGCGCTGCCAAAAAGACCTGGGAACTCGTGCCGCTTTGTCATCAGATAGGGATTGAACGGGTTAGCGTTGACTTCCGTATTGTTGAGGATGGCATAGAGATCGAGAGCGTGGCAGTCTGTACGGACAAGACCGGGATAGAAATGGAAGCACTCACGGCGGTGGCGGTGGCCGCGTTGACCTTATATGATATGTGTAAAGGAGTAGACAGAAACATGAAGATAGAGGTGATCAGGGTTCTTGGGAAAACTAAGGCCGGCACACAGAAAAAGCGGTCATAGTGTAATGTAACACTCAGATATATGTGCTTGTCTCCCTCCCCCACTGCCAGTGGCGTGGGAGCATCAATGGAATTTGTCCATGCGATATGTACAGTTAAATCCGTAACACCAGAAAAATGGAGGCTGGAAAATGGAGGTTGTTTCGGTCAACGTCTCGGCTGAAAAAGGCACCGCCAAACGCCCTGTTCGCCAGGTGCGCATAGACGAATATGGTGTAGCGGGCGATGCTCACGCGGGAACGTGGCATCGTCAGGTGAGCATGATTTCAGAAGAGATGATGGGCAAGTTGGCGACCGAGACAGGAAGAAGAATCGAGCCTGGCGAATTAGGCGAAAATCTAACGGTACGGGGGTTGGACCTGCGCCAGGTTGGCATTCTGGACCGGTTCCTTATCGGCAAGGTCAATCTCGAAGTCACGCAGATCGGAAAAGAATGTCATGGCAGTACCTGCGCGATTTACCGGGAGGTGGGAAAATGCATTATGCCACAGGAGGGGGTGTTCTGCCGGGTCCTGGCTGGCGGCGAAGTGAAGCCGGGCGACAACCTTGATTTTGTGGCCAAGACCCTTCGAATACTTGTCATAACGCTAAGCGACAGAGCCAGTCGAGGTGATTATGTGGACCAGAGCGGGCCGACAGTCAAAGCCAGACTCATGGAGTTTTTCGCCGGAAAACGCTGGCATGAGCAGATTGAAACGATAATACTCCCTGACGATGCAACGCTCTTGCGCCAGGAGCTTGCTCGTGGCCGGGAAGAAAATGTGGATATAGTTTTTACGACGGGAGGGACGGGTGTTGGCCCCCGTGATATAGCCCCTGACGTGGTGATGTCCATGGCTGACAAGATCATTCCGGGTATTATGGAATGGATTCGTCTGAGGTTTGGGCAGGATAACCCGAATGCTCTGCTGAGTCGCGGCGTGGCCGCGATTCTTGGACGAAGCATCGTCTTCACACTTCCAGGCAGTCCCAAGGCGGTTACAGAATATATGGATGAAATCTTAAAAACGATGGAGCACATTGTCTTCATGATACATGGAGTGGACAAGCACTGAAGGCATGGTTCAATGGTCCCGCTTTTGGCGGGATAATCACGCCTGCCGCGCGACAAGATTCACGCTTGCTACGCCATAGGCGGGGTTCACAGGGAGGGACAGCATTCTGCTGTCCGCGGCGGGCAGAATGCCTGCCCTCCCTTATCCGTGAACCGTTGAACCATGCCGGATTTGTGTTGTATATTTCACCCGTTTCGATATTTTGTAATTATTCATGTATGTATAGTTGCATAGAGAGGAGATATCCGTAATGTCATCCAGTGCCAGCATGTCCGGCGAGAAAATTAAGTTCTCGAAAACTCAGAACGCGTGCGTAACGCCGGATCATCCTGTTATTCCCTATATTGAGGGTGACGGCACGGGGCCCGACATCTGGCGGGCCGCCGTGCGTGTGTTCGACGCGGCAGTGGCCAAAGCCTATAGCGGACAACGTCAGGTCGCCTGGATGGAAGTACTGGCTGGCGAAAAGGCCTTCCACAAAACCGGCAACTGGCTTCCGCAGGAAACCATGGACGCGTTTACGGAGTATCGCGTCGGCATCAAGGGCCCGTTGACCACGCCGATCGGCGGCGGATATCGCAGTCTGAACGTGGCTCTGCGCCGAATGCTGGATCTTTATGTCTGCCTGCGCCCAGTGCGCTGGTTGGAAGGCGTACCCAGTCCGGTGAAAGAACCCGGCAATGTGGATATGGTGATATTCCGCGAGAACACGGAAGATGTCTATGCCGGCCTGGAAGTGAAGGCCGGCTCTCCCGAAGCGCAAAAGCTAAGGGCATTTCTGAATCAGGAATTCCAATGGGATATTCGGCCGGATTCAGGTCTCGGAATCAAGCCGATCAGTGAAACCAACAGTAAGCGGCTGATTCGCGCGGCGATTGAATACGCCATCAAGAACAAGCGCCGGAGCGTGACGCTGGTGCACAAGGGCAACATTCAGAAATACACCGAGGGCGCCTTCCTGGCCTGGGGATATGAATTGGCCCGGGAATACGGCGATGCCATGCCGGTCAAGGATGCCATCGCGGATATATTTTTCCAGCAGGCACTGACGCGTCCCAAAGAATTCGACGTAATTGCCACGATGAACCTGAATGGGGATTATATTTCCGACGCTCTGGCTGCCCAGGTGGGCGGGATCGGCATCGCGCCCGGGGCTAATATTAATTACATTACCGGCCATGCCCTTTTTGAAGCCACGCACGGTACCGCGCCGAAATACGCCGGCCAGGACAAGGTGAATCCCGGCTCGCTCATTCTTTCCGGCGAACTCATGTTCCGCTACCTGGGCTGGACGGAAGCCGCCAATCTGATTATCAAGGGCATCAGCGCGGCAATCCGCGCAAAAAAAGTCACCTATGACTTTCAGCGCCTGATGACAGGCGCCACTCTGCTGAAATGCTCCGAATTCGGCCATGAAATCATAAAAAATATCAGTGCTGATTAAATCAAAGCCGGATGGCTATGCACACGATTCATCTCAATGGAACCTGGGCCGTGCGGCCCGCCAGCCTGATGTGTACGGGTCCTGCCGGTTACCGCCGGATTCGACAAAAACGCGGCGGCTGGATTTCAGCTGCGGTACCGGGCGAAATTCATCTCGACCTGATGCGGGCGGGACAGATGCCCGATCCTATGGTCAGCAACCATGCCCCCAAATGCCGCTGGCCGGAGAATAAATCCTGGTGGTATCGGACGAGCTTTAAAGTGCCGTTCGCCTTCCTTAACTACGAACGTCAGCAGATGATTTTCGACGGCCTGGACCTATACGCGCAGGTGTTTGTCAACGGCATGCTGATCGGCACGGCACGCAACGCGTTTGTGCCGGCTGTCTTTGACATGAGCCGCGCAATCAAATCCGGCCGCAACGAATTGATGGTGCGCCTGACAGCCGGCACGGAGCTTGCCGCGGATAAGTTCGTCCCCCCTCGCCCCCCCCATCTCTATGCTCCTTTATATAACAACCGGGACAACTGGAACCGTATTTGGCTGCGCAAGCCGCAGTTCACCTATGGATGGGACTGGGTGGACGCCTTGCCCAACATCGGTATCTGGCGCGGAGTCCGTTTGGAAGGCTGGCGACATGTTGTCATTCATGACCTTCGCATGGACACGCTCCGGCAAGGCAACCGCGTGGTGGTCAGAGCTGAAGCGACTCTGGACAACCTGAGCGCGTGGAGCGAACGTAAATGCGCGCTGGAAATCCGGATTCAGCCGCCGCGCGGCCGCCCCATCATCCGCCGGCTTGATCTGGATGTTCCCGTGGGCCATGTGCCCGTCACTTGTATGATCGCAATCCCCAAGCCCCAGCTGTGGTGGCCTAACGGTATGGGCGACCAGCCGCTGTATCGCGTCACCGCGCGTGTATTGAACGGCCGCGATGAATGTGACCGGCGTGAATTTAACATTGGCTTGCGGACCATTGAAATTGACCGTTCCCGTCTGCGGCAAGGCTCACGGTTTTGCGTGCGGGTGAACGGTCAGGATGTTTTCTGCAAGGGCGCCAACTGGATTCCGGCCGACGCCATCCCGGCGCGCGTGAATCGAAAAAAATATGAGGCGCTTATTGCCGAAGCGAAAAACGCGAATATTAATATGCTGCGTATTTGGGGTGGCGGTATTTATGAGGATCCCGCTTTCTATGACGCGTGTGACCGGGCCGGCATCCTGCTCTGGCAGGATTTCATGTTCGCCTGCATGTTATATCCCGATTATGACGCGGATTTCCGCGCCGCTGTACGCGCCGAAGCCGAAGCGGTTGTGTCGTCACTGCGGCATCATCCTGCCATTGCTCTCTGGTGCGGCAACAACGAGAATACCTGGGGATTCTGCAACTGGTGGCGTAAGCATGGCAAAAAGACCCGCCATAATACGGATGGAAGGATTATTTACAACACGATCCTGCCGGACGTCTGCCGCACGTTTGACCCGCAGCGCTTCTACTGGCCCGGGAGTCCATGCGGCGGCAGTAAACCCAACGCTGAACAGGCGGGTGACTGCCACTGGTGGACGCCTTGCACCATGAATCCCGATGTCAACCGGCGTGTCCGGCACGAAGTCTTTGACGAATGCCGCGCGCGGTTTGTGAGTGAATATGGCGTCATCGGTCCCCCGCATTTCGACTCGTTCAAGCAGTTTCTGCAGCCGGCTGAACGGCAACCAAACACACGGGCCTGGCAGATCCATACTAATTCATATGAAAAAGAGACTTTACCGGCAGCTATCCGGCGCCATTATGCCGAACCAAAAGGGCTCACGATTGCCGACTACATTCTTTTCGGCCAAATGTTTCAAGCCACTATGTACGGACGTTCGCTGGAAGCCCTGCGATTCCGGAAAAACGACCCGCAAGACGACTGCCAGGGCGCCTTGATCTGGATGTACAGCGATTGCTGGGGTGAAACCGGGTGGACGATCATTGACTATTATCTTCGGCGTAAAGCCAGCTATTACTGGTTCCGCCGGGCCTGTGCACCGGTCAAGGCCATTGTCCGCCGGCGCGGACGCCATCTTGTTACACGGGTCATTAACGATACGCTGAAGACACGGCATGCCACACTGCATTACGGCTGGATGCGTTGCGACGGGCAAGACCGGCGCATAAAAACACGCGGACTGACACTCCGCCCTAACAGTATGCGGGAAATTGCCCGCGCGCCCATTCCAGCCAATCGCCGACTGTATCCACACGAATGTTTTTACACTGCCTATCTGACCGGCCCGGATATTGACGATGCCCCATCCCTTTGGCTGTTCAAACCGCATCGGGAGATGGCGCTCATTGCGCCGGACATCCGCGTAACCATGCAAGGTAAACGCATCACACTGGTCAGTCCGGCATATTGTCACGGGGTGCATGCGGAAGATCACGGCCGGGCCGTGTTTTCAGACAATTATTTTGATCTCCTGCCGGGTGTGCCCAAACAAATCAAGCGGTTAGACAAAAAGACCGGCCTTCCGCGCTTCACAACCGTGCGGCCGTAACCGAAATTGTAGACCGGTATTCTGCGCCGCCGCGCCGGGAGATTGGTGCGTTGTTCCCACTGTGCAGGCGGGTCCGCCTATGGTGACAGGAATCTCGTTAGGACTCAGCATATAGGATATCCTTTCCGCCACAGGAGGGCGCTCCGCGCAGGATGACAAGACATGTCATCAGACATAGTTAGACCCCATCCGAAAAGAATATCCAATATCCAACACTCAATTTCCAATAT
>CAYQNY010000175.1:1377-7217 GCA_964418925.1 uncultured Verrucomicrobiota bacterium | reverse complement strand
CTTTCAGATCGGGCTCGATTCTAGCCCGGATAACAGCACTCTTGTTCATGGTTCCTCCTTTTTTGTTACGAATGACGTGTAGCACAAACGGGGCACATTTGTCCAGTTCTTTTTTTGCCAAAGTGAACGAAGGCTTTGCCCTACCCATTCCGAAATTTGCCCTTCGACAGGCTCCCGCCTTTGTGATGCCGCTTCGGCGTGGCACGCAGGGCAGGCAATCCGCAATGGATTACAGTCTTTTTCCGCCCTGGATCCACTGGACGGCATGCTGGACCAGCTCGGAGGCACTGCGCAGGTTCAGCTTCTCCTTTATCCGCTCGCGGTAGGATTGCACGGTATGAATGCTCAAACTGATTTTCCCGGCAATCCGGCTGGTGCCCAGCCCTTGCCCGATCAGTTCAAAGACCGTCAATTCGCGGTCGGAGAGCGACTCGAGGGGCGAGACGACGGCGGCAGCATGGCCGCCGACCATCTGGGTCATCAGGCGGTCATGCATCGGTTCACTGAGCACAATTTTTCCGGCCAGCACCTGGCGGATGCCGTCAATAATTTTATCCGGCGCCTCTGATTTTATAATGTAGCCCCTGGCCCCGGCCTGCAACGCGCGCGGCGCATACAAGACCTCCTCGTGCATGGAGAACACCAGCGTCCGTATTTTGGGATGAAGCGCGCGCAAATCCTTGATCAGGTCAATGCCGCTTTTATCCTTCAGAGAAATATCCACGGTGACGATATCCGGGCGGACCGTGTCAATGCCTTTGATTGCGTTGCGATAATCGCTCGCTATCCCGCATACGGTCATATCTTTTTGCTGGTTCACCAGGCCGGCAATTGCCTCGCAGACCATGGGATGATCATCCACGATGAAGACGCTGTATTTGATCCCGTCGGCACCATGCGCCAACCACGTCGCCCCGCTGCGGGGCAAGTGGCCACTCTTGCCTGGGCGCAGCGCTTTGGCGGAAGATGCCCTCGACGACGCTGGCGGAGTTGTCTTAGCGGCGGCCGCTTTGACATGTCGGACGGTGGATTTCTTGTCCGGCAAGTTTTTTATAGCTAAAGACTTGTGGCGTGGGGGGGTACGGAGTGTTTTTTGGCGCATTTTACGATGTTTCATATCATCATCCCAAATCCATGACAGGGATCCCTGTCATGGATTTGGGATCACGCTATCACAACGATATTTTGAGGGAAGCTTAAAATCATTTCATGGCCGCCGTTGGGGAATTTTTGATATTGCATCGTCGCATTCAGCATCTTCCGGCGATAATCCATGATGGCGCGGCCTATCCCCGGTTGTTTGTCGGAGCCGGCAGATGGCGGCAGTCCGTCATGCCAAATGTTCAGGACAATCCGCTCCTGCTCACAGGCCAGGCGGATTTTGAACTTGCGGGCATGATTGTGTTTAACGGCATTATTCATGGTTTCCTGAATAATCCTGAACAGATGGATTGCCATGAGAATGTTGATGGGGCCGGCCGGCAGTTGATAATCAAGCTTGCAGGATGCCTTGAACTGCGTTTCCATGAACGCCAGGAGGTTTTGCAAGGCCGTTTCCAGTCCCTTCTTTTCCAATTCCACGGGAAAGAGTGTTTTGGATATGTTGCGGGCATGAACGCTGGTTTGATTAATTAACTGCGTCAAGGCCTCGGCTTCGGCGGCTTCGATGATATTCAACGCCTTCAGCCGGTTTTCCAGGACCTTGCTTTTGAAGGTGATGGCCGTGAGGTACTGGCCAATACTGTCATGCAGTTCCTGGCCCAGGAACTGTTTTTCCATTTCATCAATCTCGTAGATGAGCCGCTCCAGTTTCCGTAATTCGGAAACATCGCGGGCGATCGCCAGCATCGCCGGCTTGCCGTTCAACTCGATGAGGTGCACATTCATTTCGACGGGAATCCGGAGGCCTTTCCTGGCCGTTAATTCCGTGTCAAAGGAAAAAGTCTTCTCAGTGCTAACCCGTTTTTCAATCAGCGCGATCATCCGGACCCGTTCGGGCACGGTGATGGTCTGTAGTTTTAACCGAAATAATTCCTCGCGGGTATAGCCCAACCTTTGGCAGGCCGCTTCGTTGACTTCGATAAACTGGCTATGCTTACCCGATTTTAGTATCTCAACGACAAACACCGCATCGTGAATCTTGTTGAACAGCAGGTGAAATCTCTGCTCACTCACGCGCAATGCCAGTTCCGAACCACGTTGCTCCGTGCGCAGGCGTTTCTGTTTTATGGCGGATGTCACGGCATGACCGAGACGCGCCAGCCGGTCCTTGCGCACATAATCGTTCGCGCCGTGTTGGAGGCAGGCCACTGCCTCTTCATCACTGAGGGCGCCGGTGACAATGATGAAGGGAATGTCCCAGCCCTTATCCTGCAGATAACGGAGCGCGCGCAACGCGTCATAGCCCGGCAGGGCATAATCGGCGAGGATAACGTCCATCGCTTCGTCCAGGTTGGCCTTGAAGCCGGCCTCATCTTGCACACACCGCGCGTCAACGTTGAACCGGGCTTTATGGAGTGTACGCAGTATGAGCTCGGCATCTTCGGCCCGGTCTTCCAGAATCAGAACGCGCAACGGGATTTTTTTGTCAGTTGACATGGCAATCATTTCCCCACGGAACTGGAACTTTAATTAGGCCACAGGAGCGGCAACTTTATCCGCCTTCATCAGGTAGGGCGAACCCTTGCTACTCTGCAAAGTAAGCCTTCGCTACGAAGCACGAGCAGGGTGAGCCTGCCCGAGCGTCGGTCAGGGCCACTCGCCATCGGACGGCTCGGCCACGCTTCGAGCGTGGTAAACCGAGAGGTCCCGCTCTGAGCGGGATCAACTTGCTTGCCACGCGGTTCGCGTGGCCCCGCGGAACGCGGGGCCTCGCCCTACCTGTTTTGTCCGCCGAAGGCGGATCCGCCTATGGCGGAAAATTCCTATACATTGAATCAGGCCCCGAGGAGCGGGGCAACTGTATATGCTTCAGTATCTTCTCTTGCTCGGTTGCACTGAATTCGCTCCCATAAAATCTTAAGAACATCTCTTTTTTCATCCGGCCGGGTGTTATTTTTGGATTCTGATTAAGTATGGCGCTCCGGACGATCTTTTTGGCCGTATCATACATAGAGCAACCCATCCGCAATCTCTCCTCCTTACTTTTAGCCATAATCAACTGATAATATTTAGACATCATTAACGCGCTGGTATCATTCATTCGCCGCTTCCTTATAAAATTCAACTAAACCCAGCCTGGCCACCCATTCTTGAATATGCGCCTTGTCGAGATCCTTCACCGTCTTGAGCAGATTCCGGATATCTTTGATCTGCATTTCCGAATGGCTGTCTTCAGCCCAGAGCAATTTTGCTAAAATCAAATCTTCCGCCGTAATAAACCACACGGGATTATTGTCCACCCGGATTTTTCTTCTTCGGGAAAAAGCGGCGCGGTGGAATGGCACATCTTTACGGATGATGAAATCAACTTTAATCACAGACTGATTATGAATTACATTAAACATGCCCTGGCGTAAAACTTCATGCTTAATCATTTCCTTATCCACATAAAAATCCTCCTGAAAAGCACGCACGAAGTTCTCAGTATCGGCTGCGTTTAATTCAATTACAATATCAATATCTCTTGTCATGCGCGGCACCGTATAGTAATTTGCCGCGATCGAGCCCGAAATCATATAAGGCAGGCCGGCCTGATCCAGGCGGCGCGCAACTATTTTCAGTACTTCGAGTTCTTCGCTCATGGGCGCTGCTCCCTGCTTGCCTCAACCAATATCAAAGACAATACGCATATTTTTCAACCGGTGATTTTCTTGATCACAGTTAAGAGGTCATCCATGGTGAACGGCTTATAGAGGATGTCATACGCCCCCGCGCTGATGGCTTCATTCACTGCATCCTGGACAAAAAAGCCGGTCATCATAACCGTTTTTGCTGTCGGCTGTATCTTTTTGATGGCTTTATAGGTTTCCACCCCGTTCATATCAGGCAAGCATATATCCATGAAAATAACAGTCACCTTATGCTCTTGAACACATTTGATCGCTTCATCGCCGTCCTGGGCGGAGATCACGGCATAGCCCTCATCCCGCAGGGCCGTGGAAAGCGATTCGCGCAAATCCTGATCATCTTCCACGATCAATATCCGGACCTGGCTATGGTCTTTTTTAATCATTTCTAACCTGAATTGTTCGCCACAAAGACACAAAGGTTGCCCGGTCGCGAGTCACAGGTCAAATGTCAAAAGTCCAAATGGATTTATGACTTGCGACCTTCGACTTTCATCTTCTTGGTGCCTTAGTGGCAGATGAATAGATCCGGCTAACGAAACTGTTTTATGCTCTTTAATATATCGCTCTCGGTAAACGGCTTGTCAATAAAACCGCGGGCGCCCTTCTTGCTGGCCTCTTCTCTTCTTTCCTCACTGCCATAGGCCGAAATTATATTCACGATGGTCTCCGGACATGTTCGTCTGATTTTAGAAAGGATCTTGATGCCGTCACCATCGGGCAGTTTTAAATCTAAAAATACCAGGTCGGGCGACGCCTTTCTGATACGGCCCATACCTTCTTTTCCGGTATTGGCGGTGGTTACATGATACCCGCGCCCGCTTAAGGCATCGGATAAAAGCGAACATAGATCCTGCTCATCGTCTATTATCAAAATATTCCTGATCAGCTTCGGTTGATGAATGACCTGCTCTTTCAGCTTCTTTCGTTTTTTTCTTCTTAACTGGAGTTTTTCCCAGCGTTCGAAGAATGACGCCAGTTCCGGGAGTTCTTCGGGTTTGCGGAAACCCGAAGAACCACTGCACCAGACCGTTACCTCGCCGCGTTTTATCTTGCCCGTGGAAATCCAGCCTTTTAAGCGAGCATCATAAACTGTCCGGTATATTTCCGCTCCTCTTTTGATATCCCATTTAATTTCCTGCATAGAAACCCCTTGAATAAATCTTTCGTTATCCCATCAGTGCAGGCGCTGTCGTGCCGTAGGCAGATCCGCCTATGGCGGAAAGCGCCTGCCTGTTTTCGTTCGCCCCTAACGGGGCGATACACCATTGAACCGGCGTCCCGTAGGGACATCTGATAATAGGCCGGCGCTTCAGCGCCGGTAACACGTCAGAGCAAAAAACGTTTCGTCCCATAGGGACGGCTGAACGCTACGCTCATCCCCATACATACCGTTCGTCGTACGACACATTGTGCCTTTTCAGAAACGCCAGGTATTCTTCCTTAAATGATACCGTGCGGTGGTGTTCCTCTTGCCTCTCAATATACCGGCAGGTCTCATCGGCTTGCGAAATCCCTACGCTAAATGCTCCATATCCTTCCTGCCACCCAAAACCCGCCATCTGTGGAAACGTCTCATGGACCCACTTCGACGAGGGACCTTTGATCAGCTGCAACACTTTGGCGACCGAATGCTCGCGGCTTAGCGATAGTAGCAAATGGACATGTTCTGACATTCCACCAACAGAAAGCGACTTCAGGCCATTTTGCCTCGCGATTCCCCCCAGATAAGGGAAAAGTCGTTCGCGTACCGATGGGCACAACCAAGGCTCGCGGTTCTTTGTGCTGAATACCGCATGAATCAAGAGGATGTGATACGAATTCGACATTTATCAGGCGTCCCTACGGGACGCGATTCCGTTTGTTGGTTTTATGTGCAGGCGCTGAAGCGCCTGCCTATTTTCGCTCGCCCCAAATGGGGCGACGGTCAAATGGGCAGGGAAACGGTAAAGGCCGTCCCCGCCTTCAGCTTGCTTTCCACCTCGATAGTGCCCCGGTTTCGCTCGCCCCAAATGGGGCGACGGTCAAATGGGCAGGGAAACGGTAAAGGCC
>CAYQNY010000175.1:0-1277 GCA_964418925.1 uncultured Verrucomicrobiota bacterium | reverse complement strand
GTCCCCGCCTTCAGCTTGCTTTCCACCTCGATAGTGCCCCGGTGGCTGACGATGATTCCATAGCATATCGTTAATCCCAACCCCACGCCGCCCTGCTTGGAGCTGAAAAAGGGGTCAAAAATCCGGATAATATCGGCATCCGGAATGCCCTTGCCCGTGTCTTGAATCTTCACCACAAAAAAGTTTTCATTATGCTCGGTAATAACAGTCATTTGGCCGGCCCTGGGCATCGCTTCAACCGCATTGTTGATCAGGTTCAACAAGGCGCGTTCCATCTGTTCCTTATCCAAGCTTATTATGGCCGGTTTAGAGGTGAGTTTTTTGACTACTTTTATTTTCCGCGCCGCAATTTTAGCCTTGGCGGATTCTAAAAGATTTTTCAGGAGTTTATGGATATCACAGGCGCGCATATCAAGTTTGGGCGGGCGCGCGCAGTTTAACAGTTCCGTAATTAAATAATTAATCCTTTCCGTATTTCGCAAAATGATCTCAGTATGTCTGACCTTAGGGTCGTCCGGTTTAAAGGCCTTGGCAAGCTGTTGAACAGACATGATCACATTGGTCAGGGGATTTCGTATCTCATGGGCTATGCTGGCGGCTATCCGGCCGGTAAAGGCAAGTTTCTCGGAGCGAACCACATCATCCTTGCTGTCGCGCAGGTCGGCATAAGAATTTTCGAGCTTTGCACGGGATTGGGTGAGTTCGTTAATCAAGGCCTTGGTCTTACTCATATCCCTGGCGCTGAAAATAATACTTTTGACAGCGCCCTGATGGTCGCGGTGAGCGGTGATATTGACCTGCACGGGAATTTCTTTTTCCCGCCGGTCCAAATATATCATCTCAGAATTCTCCCCAGGAATGACAGCCGTTATTTTCTCGAGGGATAAATTCCTGCATACCTTGCTCATCGGCTTGCCCAGCAGATCTTCTTTATGGCCATAATCCAAATGGCTAAGCGCCGCGTGATTGATTTCTGTGATCCGGCCCTCCGGGTCCGATATAATCACGTTATCAATTAAATCGTCAAAGGAACTGGGCTGGTTATTCGTTGTATCCATATTTGCTGAAATTATAAGAGTGCAACGGGGAAAAGCAATCTTTTATTGCCACCGATTTCGCCGGCGCCCCCATATACCGTAATTTTTGCAGGCATAAGACGTAACCCCTTCCAATGCGGGCTGTGCCCGCCGCGTCACTACGCTTGCGCTCCGCAAGCGGCGTGGCAACCCAATTATGAAGCGCCAGATTTTTCAACTACGAAATACGCGAAATTCGCA
>CAYQNY010000174.1:0-7220 GCA_964418925.1 uncultured Verrucomicrobiota bacterium | reverse complement strand
CGGCTCACCGCGCCAGAATGCCTCATATCGCTCTTTCACTTCCTTCCAATTGCTCTTTAGCATGCCGTCTCCTTCTCCGCTGGCTGTTTTCACCGCTTGACCGCCCAAAGCTGATACCCCGGGTAACGAATAAACTGAATCCTGATAACCAAAGCCATGCATTTTGACAGATCGTCTGATTGATCCGTTGATGCATAATCTTCAGAAACAAGAGCGAGTTACATCAATCCCATCTTACGCCATCGCTCAATAACCCTCAGGACGGCCTGCTGATTAGGTTTAGACGCATGCACTTGATTAAAAAACATCACTCCCAAAAAATTGTCTTTAAGGTGTCGGCTTAGCCATTCGCCCATCTGTTCAATATATTCGACATTTTTGGCGGGAACAGGGTAATTTCGGGTCGGTTTATCACGCACATCCACATGCAAAACGAAGGGGACATCCCCTGACGAATCCATGATCTCCCTGAGCTGTTCCTCGCTGACGACATTATGAATAACAGGAAATACAACATCGATTCCCGCCGCCTGATAACTAGCCGCCGTTCTCGGCTCATGGAATCCATAATATCCATGATGCCAGACTTCAAGATTGGGGCGAACACTCCGAATGTAAGCGGTGAACTTCTTTAGCGTTTCTTTCCAGTCCGGATTATTCGTGTTGCCCATCATTTCCCATCCGTAACTATTCACGCTGGATGAATGATAGTATCCCAGCAGATCGGACACTTCATCGCAAGCCATGGCCCACGTGTCCTTGTTCCTGGCCAGATGATGCCAATCATCCGTATGCGGGTCGTCGGATTGAATCGCGGCGATATGGGGGTATCCAATGACGGCCTTGCGATGGTTCCACCAGAAGTTGTTCGTGAACAACTGCACATGAAACCCGAGACCACTTGCGTATTCGATCTCAGTTCGCAGAAATTCATGTTCCTGCTGAGCGTTTAAGACCTGCTCATCGATATAACACCGCAAACGAGGATTACGCACAGGCCAGGTATAGCCGTCATGCAGAGGATCATTAATCTCGTGGCTAACCATCATAAAACTGATCAAATTCATCCCCGCTTTATGCATTTCATCTAATAGATTACGCACATAGTCGCGGTTAAGGCCCGCGCGATCAGGACATTGATAACTGATTCCCACTTGCCAGCCGACATATTTAAACTTAAACGCCATAAATTCCTCCCGAACTCGTGACCAAGGATTCTGTCATTCTTCTTTTGTCCATATCTGATATCCCGGGCAACGGACAAATTGCCAGGGAATCTGTGCCAAGGCATGATCCTGCACCACCTGGGACAGGATCGCCAGTGACAGCATGCGCCACCACGTAGCAAAGGAACTGCCTTCATCCCTACCCGAATACATCAACCGGCTTCCATAGAACATGTCCCGATTGCGGAAGAACGCAAAACCGTTGTCCGGCGTACGGTTCTGCAGAACCCAGTCAAACGCGCGCCGTAAGGCTTGTTCGTTCTCCGCCTGCCGATGTGTCGTGCGGGAATACAGCCGCGCCAGCGGATCCAGGGCATCAATATCCTCACACCCGCTGGTATCGGGATGAATACCGAAGCCGCCCTGCGGCGTCTGCATCGTCAGCATGAAATCAATGATCCGTTCCGGATAACGGATCGGCCGTCGGTCATAGTCGTATAACAAAAAGAAATGATAGGCGCCCTGGTAGGCTTGGTTGCGGTCCGCGGGGGTTATGAAAGACCTGCCCCACATTCCGGTGGCAGGATCCTGGGTTTCATCCAGCCAGTCCAGAATAATTTCCATGGCGCGGCCGGCTTGGCGGATGCTCTGGAAATCGCGCGCGTATTGCAGGAGTTGCCCGAGATTCAAGACCTCATTGCCGACAAAATCAATTTTATCAAAATCACGCGCCGCCAGCCATGGCCGCAAAAATTCTTCATTGTAATACGGCTTCAGCATGGCAAATTCACGCGCGGCCACGGCATCCAGCGCCATCAGCCCGATGATTGCATGACAGCTCAAGTGCCGCCATCCGCACCACTCCATATGCGGCGGAACATACCAGGAACCGGGATGAGCGATTGGCGGGTCCTTGAAAAATCCGTCTGCGTCCTGAAAAGATTGGATATAAGCAATCCATTCGGTCTTTTGCGCCGGCGATTGCCCATCCAAATCGCGGAGCATGTGCCGCGACATGGCCGCATACAGCGAGGCATATAAAACCGGATGGGGCTGACAGGCCGCATAGCGATAACGCCCGTAGGCACCATCCTGAAGGCGCAAGGATTCGAAAAACGCCAAAATCCGGGAACGGAATTCCTGCGCCTCACGCGAAATCATATCCATATTCCTCATTCAGCCCTTACACGCACGGTCACGAGGGAATTCGGTTTGAATTGCATCCCAAACGCGTGGCGGTCATGCGGAATGGTCCGCTTGGTATCTTCTTCCACCAGGTTGGTTTGGAGCACGCGAACCAGACGCCAGTGGGGCAAGCCAATTCGGGCGCGGGTTGGCTTATCGCTCAGGTTCCACAGGCGCAGGATGATTCCCCGGCCGTCTGCGGCTGGTTTCATCGTAAGCAGCACCACCGCCTGGTTGTCAATTGTTACAAAGCCGCCTTTGACCGGTAACATGCGATGGTCACCATCCCTGGTAAAAATGGCCTGAAACGGCGTGACGGCTTCCCACCCGATTCGGGCGGACCGGGCATCGCTCAGATCGCCTAGACCCGAGGTAATCCTATACCGGAATAGAAACACCCCATCCTGCGAAACCGGAAAATTCGTCAGGAAGTTGTTGTTGAAAATATTGGAATAAACCCAGCCCTTTTGAAGGTCATCCGGTTTCTGCGGCGGATGAATGGTATGCTTCGGAACAATTCCCCGATGCGCGGGTGAGACGTAACCCGGCCAGAGCGCCGCCAGGCTTACTACCGGCGCATCGAGACTGGACCAGACCACGCTGGAGTTCCCGTCGCTCACCTTGACCCAATTCTGGACCGCGACGTTGTCCGAATAGGAACCGGGCAAGTAGTCCTTGATTGGCTCCATGACGGCCAGCGACCCTTCGTAACGAAAACGGGGCGGTGAAAGCGCAAAGGGAAATGCAATATGCCCGTCCAAGTGAGGTGTCTGATCCTTCAGAATACTGACCGCCATCGCGACCTGCTTCAGACCACGGTAGAGCGTGATAGTCTGGTGAAATCGAGGATGACCCCGGACGGAGCCGGTGATTTCGAGCGAGATTGCCACCGGACCGTGGACACCCTGACGGACACGCGCCCTCTGGAGGATGTGTTCCTGGCGTGGATCCGGCGACCGCACGATCAGACCCCCAAAGGGATGCGGCGCCTGGCGATCAACCAGCTCTTTTTCGAGATCCTTGTCGAAAAGGCTCACTATCGCACCGGTTTTCGGGCTTACTCTGAGCCGGTAAAATTCGTTCTCAATGCATGCATCATTTCCTTTAAGGCTTGCGGCAGTAAACTGAGGCGGTTTTTTTCGAGGCTCCAAGCGGAATGTCCGGTACCCAACGGCGGGAATATTGCGGACAACAAAACATAGCTCCCGTTTCAATCCGGACCGCAGTCCGTAGGGGGAACGACTCGATCCCAGCCCGAACCGTTGCGCGGCAAATGGGACCGGATCATTGGCGGAGGTCATTGCGATGAGTTGAAAGGGTGTTTCCTTGCCGGTCGCAACATCCACGAGTGTAAAATGACCCTGCATGAACTCCGGCGGCAGGTCCACAAAATTGCGGTCGTTCAGAAATACGCACTGATAATAACCAGCTTTTTCCGGGTCTTTTTCCGGGGGTACCCACTGGGTGGTCCGGGCACAATTGCGAAACTCACTAAGGGGCATCCGCACCACCCCGCAGCGGGGATAACCGAGCGTGTTCGCGACGACCATGTGAATCCCGGCCTTCTTCAATCGGACCTGATCGGCCAGGCCGGCTATCGCCTTGACGGCCACGTCATGTTGCAGGGCATCGGCCCGATAGGCATGGTTGGCCTTCTCATGAACAGAGGCGTTCATGGCCGGTCCACACGGGAAGAACATGCCCCACGTATGTTCATTGTACCACAGCACGTCTTCGTATGCCTCGCGGATGGTTTCCTTCGAACAGGCATGGGGGGTAACCATGCCGGCGACCGTGGCCAGGGTTTCAGCGCCCAGCAGCGCCGCGTGGTTATTGCGATTAACGGCCGTGGCGTGGGCCGTGGAAGTCGCGCCCACCGGGTAATCCTGGCCGGGCAATTCGCCGCGCCACGTCGGTAAGTTCGCCGGCGCGCGGCGCATGAAATCCTCGTAGAACCGATGGTTCGTACTGCAGATCATCTTCGGATACGCCCATTGTTCATTCCAGGCCTTTGCCTTCCATGCATAATCCACGATATAGGGCGAATTATCCTGTCCACTGCCCAGAACCGGCCAGCGCGCAATATCGTGTGGATATCTCCCGGTCTCGAGTTTGAGAAGCTCATCGGCAATAGGCGACAGATTGGCTTTACTGCTCAGGGCAATGGCGCCCTGATGCCAGAAAAGCACGCGCTTTCCATCCGGTGCCTCCCACCAGAAGGCGCCCGGCGTGCCGGTCGGAAAAATGGCGTGCTCATCCCAGAAGGAATTCATCGACGTGCCGTCAATCGGGTAATAGTACCAGCGGGGAATTCCCGGGCAGAAAATCCGGATCCCGACATCCGCCAGCACTCGGCAAAGTCCCCAACTGACTCCCGTGATGTCGTTGTGGTTGGCGGAAACAATCGGGATGCCAAATCGCCTTTTCAGATTGAACGCGTGGTAGAACGTTCGGATCAGCGCTTCATGGCCGCAAATCTCGGTGGTCATATTGCCGAACAGGGCCGTGATCTCCACGTGGCCCGACCGCATGAGTTTTACTAGTTTAGCAACCCGTTCCGGTCGAGCATGGCGCACGAAGTGGTCCACCGACCAGGCTTGCTCCACCGTGATCCGGAATTGGGATTCCTCCGGAAACCGGCGGGTAGCCGCGGCCAGATCAATAGCCTGGTTCAGGTATTCATCATGGAGACGGATCACCCTTGACGGGAGGTCCGTGTACCCCACGTCATGGTGCGAAAGCTGGACAAGGTGCACCTTCCAATGCCGAGGACGCACCCAACGGATTCGTTTCTGATCCAATATGACCCCTTTTCGGGAGAAGCGGAACTCCAGCTCATCCGGGATCTGGTTCTCATCGACATAAACCTCATGCGTGGATTCACCGGCGGGAATGCGTTTCAGCAACACCTTAACTGCCTTACGCTTTCCATGAACCGCCAGTACTCCCGACCTTTCGCCCGTGCGGCTTTCCAGGGTCACTCTAACGAGCTGTTGGAGTCCGCCCGGAGCACGACGCAGAAGCACGGTCGGATCAATGCGCTTAATCAGGATATTCCTCATACAACCATCTCATCCGTCATTTACTGATTTCCGAGTTTAATGAATTTCTGAACGCGTGATAGCGACGTTTTCGGGGTGATCGGACTCCCCGTGCTCATCACAAATCCCCGCGACTTCTTAGCCGCAAGCGCTTGTCGCTGCACCTCGGCTTCCAACTGCTCATCTGTTCCGTTCTCCAGAATGCCAATCGGATCGATGTTGCCAAACAGCGTGATTCGTTTCCCTATTTTTTCGGCAATGTGAACGATATCGTTTACATAATTTTTCATGCTCGCTTCTACCAGCAAGCCGTCCGCCCCTGTGGCAACAATCTGCTCCAACCGATCACTCACGCCGCCAAAATAGATCAGGATGGCTTTGCGGCCGAGACGATGAATTTCGTCCACCATGGCCTTGAGATAGGGCAGGCTGAATTGCTCGTAATGCCGAACGGAAATCATATCGGAATACGCCATGGCATCATCTATGAAAAATCCGTCATAACCGACCGCACAGCCCGCCCGGATCGATTCGATCGTGTTTTCAAGGAGACGATCGCTCAAGCATCGGACCAAGTCCGGATTATCGATCAACATGCACAACATGTTGGTTTGACCAAGATGCCAATGACAATTCCACAATATGCCGGTCATATGGGCGGCGATAAAGTTGTCCTTGCCGAATTCGCGGACAACCGCCTTGGTGTGATCCCGTCCTTCCACATTTGCGGGCCTAGTTTCCGCCTTGACGATAGGGACCTGTTTTCTCACGTCCTCCCGGCAAAAAACCCGCTGCGTTTCGTTGGCGGTATAATCAAACGGATGTTCGCCGGACAACTTATGGTCGATCGGCTGGTACGTGTCGGTTCGCCGGTCATACAGGCACATGTGCCCGTTTTTCCGGACAAACTCGATATGCCGGCACGAAGCGCCGGAGGGTTCCATAATATCAAAGGGCACCTTGTCTATCATATCGCGATAGATTGACAGGTATTCCGCGGGCTCCGCATAATGCCAGCGGTAAACCTCCCAGAATGCTTTCCCGGTCAATTCGGAAAAGTGATCTTGATGATAAAGTTCGATGTAGGGTACCGTAACCGGCATCCGGTCCACCGGCTTGCCTTCCAAGCTGGCCATGATTCGCTGCTTACTATTCATCAGGAACCTCGCTGCCGTATTTTTATCCAACGTTCGGACAGCCTCGTTATCTTTTTTCTTCAGGGCTTCGATTTAATGCATCTCGAATAAAGTGCCTTTTGGGAAGAATTCATAGGCGCCCATGTCCACGCAGCCGCTGAACCGGTCAATCCGTCGATTGCCGTCCAGGTCCAGCGCGTTCGTCATCCAATTCTGGTTGGATCCCGTGTTGACACAGGGCGATGACGCGACTACCCGATAATTGCCGCCGGCCGAATTTACAAATAGCGGGTTATTGGTGATATTATTGTTGCCGCTGTAATCGACACCGCAGGAATAATATGCAGTTATGGCGGAGTCTCCAAATTCATTGTCCCATGAAATGCAGTTATACAAAGTGCTGGTGTGCGCTCCGCCGCCGGCTGTGCCGGCTCCGGCGATCCAATTGCTGACAATCGTGACATTATACAAGGTGCAATTGTATGCTCCGCCGCCGAGTCTGTCTGGGTAGCCGGTGGCGCCCACTCTATTGCTGACAATCAGGCAGTTATACAACGTGCTACCGCTCACTCCGCCGCCGTTGCCCGACGTACCATTGCCGACAAGCAGGCAGTTGTACAGAGTGCCGCCGCGCGCGCCGCCGCCGTGAGTGGTATCTTGCCAACCTGAATAATTATTTCTCAGTATGCAGT
>CAYQNY010000173.1:0-7265 GCA_964418925.1 uncultured Verrucomicrobiota bacterium | reverse complement strand
GCGTGGTCGCGGGTGAAGAGATTGTTGGGAAACGCACGCGTTTCCCAACAATCTTTCGCTCCTGCCGGACAAGCCGGCAGGTGGCGCGTCCATAATGAGAATTGCTGAGGGCTAGCCATTGTCGGAAAGGCCCAGTACTTCGAGAATCCGGGTCAGATCCTCGCTGGAGAAAAAATCAATCTCGATCGCCCCTTTTACTTTCTTGCCGTTGGCCAGCGTTTTCGGGGGGACAATGCGCACACTGGTGCCAAAATGCCGGTGCAGTTTGTCGGAAAGAAACTGGAGGTGGCTGGCGGGGATATCAACGCGCACAGCCCGCGGTTTGCGCGGCGCGCGGCTCAAGCGGGCGACCGCCTTCTCCAGCATGCGCACCGACCAGCCTTCCAGAACGGCGCGCCGGGCCATGATGCTCTTTTCCTCGTCAATCTCCACCCCCAGAATTACCTTGGCATGGCCGCTGGACAGTTGGCCTTCCACGACCATCTGCTTGACATCGCCCGGCAGGGATAGCAGGCGCAGGGCATTCGCCACCGTCGCCCGCGCTTTTCCAACCCGCTGGGCTATATCATCCTGATTCAGCGTAAATTTGTCAGCCAACTGATGATATCCCGCAGCCTCTTCAATCGCATTCAAATCCTCGCGCTGCAGGTTCTCGATCAGCGCGAGTTCCAGAACATCCCGATCGGTGACCGCCTCTTTAACAACCGCCGGCACGACAGTTAACTCGGCTTGCCGCGCCGCGCGCAGGCGCCGCTCCCCGGCAATGAGTTCAAAATGGTCGCCCACGCGCCGCAGAAGAATCGGCTCCAGAACTCCATGGATGCGCACGGACTGAACCATATCTTCCAATGCCTCAGGCACCATGCGCTTGCGGGGCTGAAAAGGGTTGTCGCGAATCCGGTCAACCGGAACATTCATGATTCCCAGTGCGGCGGCACCGGCTGGCACAGCCGATGCGGATGGCGAAGCAGCCGGAACGTCATTGATCAGCGCGTTGAGTCCGCGTCCAAGACCATGTTTCACAGCCATAGGAAAAAACCTCCCGAAATGAAAGTACAACCCAAGAACAAAAAATATTCAATCACAGGATTTAAGTATGCCGATTAGTTTCAAGTCCGTCAAGGCTGGGAATGGTTAATGGGGAATAGTCAATGGGGAATGGTTAATGGGGGATGGTTAATGAAATACAGTGAAGCTCCCCGCGCCAAGGCGCGGGGCAACCTGCTCCGCCGGAGTAGCCTTGGCTACGCAGGTCGAGTCTTTACGGAACCCTCCGACTTGTCCGCCGAAGCTATCCAAGCGAAGGCGGAAGCCAAGAACGCCATTCCTCATTAACCACTCTTTCCCATCAACCATGAACCATTCCTCGGGGCTGCC
Organism: uncultured Verrucomicrobiota bacterium; assembly: GCA_964418925.1. Classification (GTDB taxonomy): domain Bacteria; phylum Verrucomicrobiota; class Kiritimatiellia; order JAAZAB01; family JAAZAB01; genus CAYQNY01. Next base: position 5,888 of record CAYQNY010000173.1, on the reverse strand, counting down.
AATTGACAAATAGATCATCCGGCGTCATAGTTAATGCCATGCCTAGCACACAAATTCGCGTTACCCCGAACGAATCAGGCCGCATGGTGATAGATGTTCTGGCTATCCATCGCGGCAGTTCCCGGCGCAAGGCCAAGGACCTGCTTGACCGGCGCTTGGTATTCATCAATGGCCGGCGAATCTGGATGGCGCGCCACCTCCTGCGGACGGGTGACCTCATCGAAATCATCCCAACATCGCCCGCGCCACCCTGCCCTGACGCCGCAGTCATTCTGTTTCAGGATTCTGATTATCTAATCACTGATAAACCGGCCGGCATTGTGACCAACGGGCCGCACAGTCTTGAGACCCGTCTGCAAACGGCCCTGAACCTACCCGCCTTAGCGGCTGTCCATCGGCTGGATCGCGGCACTTCCGGATGTCTCATGTTTGCCAAACACGCGGCGGCGCAACAACGCATTCTCCCGCTGTTTGCCGAACGGAAACTGAAAAAAACTTACCAGGCCATGGTCGTCGGCACTATTCAGAAACCGCGATTCACCATCACGAAACCCATTGCAAGGCAATCGGCCATCACGGACATCCATGTTGTGGACACCAATCGCCAGGCCAGTCATCTGCGGATTACTATTCAAACCGGCAGAACGCATCAAATCCGCAAGCATTTAACAGCCATTGGCCATCCGATCCTGGGAGATCCATATTACGCGACCAAGCGCGAAATCAGTCCTCTGGAACAACGTCTTCAGCGTCCCATGCTCCACGCCTTCCAGCTCAGTTTCACCCAGCCACTCTCCGGCGCTCCTATTCGCTGCATCGCTCCCCTGCCCGCCGATTTCCGAAAGGGCCTCACCTGGTTTCATCTGCGCTGACCGGCAGACTGATTTGAAGCACGCGCGCCGGGGCGCCCCGCGCGATGATATCATAAGCGCCGACGGCGGCGGGGACCAGGAGCGTCATCCCCGACTCGGCGTCAACAACGGCATGGTTGCCCTGCACCTTGACCGCGCCGTCTTCAATGAACAGGATGTGAAAGCTCTGCCCGGACGTGTCGCGTACGAGCTTTTGTACCCCCGCCATCTGATCGACACGGAAGTAAGGGGCAACCATCCGTTCATAGAACGCGCCGTCCTGCGGCCCGTCGGTCCCCAAACCTGAGGGCGCCGGCCGGCGCGCCGGGGCGTCATCTTGCCAGCGTATGACTTGCATTGCCTGATCCACATGCAGTTCGCGGGACTGGCCGTCATCGCCGACCCGATTCCAGTCAAACACGCGCAACGTCGTGTCGGAATTCTGCTGGACCTCGAGCAACAGGCATCCGGCGCCCACCGAGTGCACGCGCCCGCCGGGAATATAAATCACATCGCCCGGAAAGACGGGTATCGGCGTCAGCAGATCCGCCACGGTGCCGTCCTCAATCGCCTGGCGGAATTGCGCGGCCCGGATACCGGGTTTGACGCCGGCAAAAACGATTGCCCCGGGATCGGCATCGAGCACATACCACATTTCGGTCTTGGGTTCACCGCCGACGATTTTCGCGGAAGCATCATTGGGATGCACCTGAACACTCAGACGGTCCCGGGCATCAAGAAGTTTTATCAACAGGGGGAAACGATCCACAGAACTCAAACCACCCACCAGTTCCTGGCCATAATTCCGGACCAGATCATGCAGCGACTGACCGGCCAAAGGGCCGTTGGCTACAATGCTCATAGCCCCGGGGCGATCGGATATTTCCCATGATTCGGCATAAATCCCGGGCGGCGCCGGGCGATGATAACGGCGGATAATCCGGTCGCCACCCCAGAAGTAATCCTTGTAAACGGGAGTAAAAATCAAAGGATAAAGTGGCGGCAACGGCATCATTTTGACTGGGTATTAATTTCTTTTCTCAGCTTATTAATCAGGCGGGACGACGAATCCATGCTTTTCAGGAATACCAACATCCGCCAGGCTTGGCGTATGTTTTGCTCTTTCAAATATATGCGTCCTGCCTGGTAGGCATAACTACAGGCCTTGGCTGTATTATCATTCCGTAAATACGCGAGTCCCAGGTTATAATACGCGCCGGCTGCATCCGGATTCAGAAACACCGTCTTTTTAAATTTAACAATGGCCCCGTCAATATCGCCTTGATCCCATTTTTGGATACCGGACTGATAATGCCGGTCAGCATCCATCTGTTTCTTGGTCCGCAGATCACCGGCTAATTGGTCTTCGGTCGCCGTTGCCTGTTCATCCACCGGCGCACCGCGCGCCCGGGCTGCAGCCACAATCCGCTGTTCCGCCGCCAGCACATTGGTGTCCTCGGAAGCCGCTGTCTGCGGAGCGGATACCGCCGCCGCAGATTCAACGGCCGGCGGCCGGGCCGCCTGTTCGGCCTTGGACAACATCGCCGGCTTCCGCGCCAGTTCCCGGCTCAGTTTATTATTCAGGTCCGCCACTGTGTCCCCGAGCGTTTTCAACTGACGTTCCAAATCCTTGCGCCCGGCAGCTTCCGACTTCAGTTTGGCTTCCGTGGCCTCCCGCGCCGCGCGTTCCTGGGCCAGATCCGACTGTACCTGACGGGAGGATTTTATCTGTTGATTCATAGTATCAAGCAGATCCGATAGGGATTCCGTTTTCCCGGCCAGCGACGTCAACCTGACTTCGAGGCATGCTTGCGTGTTCGTATCCGCCTGAATCTTGGCGACAGTCTGCTGATGAGCCTGCCGGGCTTTCTCCAGTTCCAGCTTAAGCTGGCCCGCCGGCTGAAGCATCTGTTCCGCTTGCGCGATGCGGCCTTCCATCTTACGCAGAGACGCCGCCAGATCCGCTGCCCGGTGCTCCAGCCGTTTCCATTCCCGGTTAAATCCACGGGCGCGTTTATCGGCTGATGCTTGCAGTTGCTTTTCCCTGCCCAGCTGATCCTGGATGGCTTCCGCCGCCTTGACTTGTTCCGTTTTTTCCGCGTACTGTTTTTCCGCGTCCGTCAGCCGTACCTGTAGAGCTTGAATCTTTTGCTGCATCTCGTCCCGGGGCAAATTGGCCGCGGCCAGCGCTTCCTGAGTTTTTATTTTGGCTTTTTCAAGTTCCGCCTGAAGCGGCGCCAGTTTGCGAACTTGTGCTTCCTTTTTCGTCAGTTGTTTCTCCAGCAATGTCAGCTGGGACTTCATTTGTTTCATTTCCTTTTCCGCGGCCGCGCGGGTTTCAACGGCGGTATTGACTGCCGCTTCGGCATTCCTGCGGGCCTGTTCCGCCTTTTCCAACTCCACCCGCAACTGATCGAGGCGCTCCAGTTGCCGACTGAGTTCGCCCGATTGTTTTTGAGTTTTAACGTATTGCGCCCGGATTTTTTTTAATTTTTTCTCGGCGTCAGCGCCCGCTGACGCCGCGCGCTTCACATTAACCTGCGCCGCCTTCTGAATCTTGATCTCTCGATCCAGTTCCGCCTGCAGTTTGTCCAAGACCGCCACTTGTTGCCGGGCGCCCGCCTGCTGTTGCTCAGCCTCGGCCAGTCTGGTCTTCAGTTCGGCCATTTCTTTTTCCAGCGCCACGCGCCGGCTGGCATACTGTTCGACCTCAACTTCCGTTTTGGCATTGAGTTGCTTCTCCTTATCCAGATCAGATTGAATTTCCCTGACGATCTTGACCTGCTTATCGGTCCTGGCTAACTGCTGCTCCTCTGCCTTCCATTCCCGCTGAATATTATCCAGCGTTTTCCCGGCCGTTTCGAGCGCCTGGCGCTCATTATCAAGGCGGGCTTCCATGGCCACGCGGGACTGACGCGCCTGTTCCAACTCCGCCTGCAACTGAGTTATGACCATATTCGTCCCGGACACGGCATCCGCCTGACGTTGGCGAAGGTCCGCCAGTTTCACATTCCAACCGGCTATTTCCTTTTTCTGCGCCGCCTGAACCGCGGACTGGCGGTTAATTGCGGTTGTTGCTTCCGCCTGGAGCTTTTTCTCCTGCTCCAGTTTTTTGCGCAGCGGCTCCATTTCCGAATTTTGCCGGCGGCGTTTTAATGACACCTGCTTTTCCGCATCCGCAATTTGACGTTTCAGATCGGCAATGGATTTCACCGCGGTTTCACGGGCTTGCTCCGCCTGTTGTACCCTGGCTTCGGATGTCAGCCGCTGTGTCTTAACATTCTCCAGTTCTGCCTGAATCTGTTGTACGACCTGCAGTTTAGGCGCACCCGCGGCCACTTGCTTCGCGACATCATTCCATTTCATCTTGAGCTGCAGGAGTTCCTTTTCCGCCTCCTCGGCGGCGATAGTCGCCTGTTCCGCCGCCAGCATGGACTTCTCCTGTTGTTTCTCCTCCCGCGCCACATCCGCCTTCAGTTGCGTTATGATCTGATCATGTTGTTGGATTTCCTTTTCCCTGGCTTGAGCCTCCGCCAGCTTCACGGTTAAGTCGGCGATAGCCTGCTCAATCACCACGCACGACGCTGTATGCCGCTGGCAGGCCGCATCCGACTCCACACGTAATTGTTTCTGTTGCTCCAGTTCTGCCTGCAGGGATTTGACAGACCCCGCCGGCTTTGAAAGCCGTTTTAACCGCTTGGTAACCGCCGCTACCTTCTTTTTCAGATCTGCCTCCGTTTTTTCACCATCTTCACGGGTATGGATAAGGGTTTGCAGCCGGGCTTGCGCTTGCTGTCTTTGGGATTTGATTGTTTCATATTCAGCTTGGATCGTTTCCAGGCGCTGTATCTCCTCAACGTCAATGGCCATCTGCTTTTCCAACTGCGTTAACCGGCCCTGGTATGTTTCAATTTCCTTCCGGACAGCCTTTAACTCCCGGGCTTCCCCGGCAACCAGCCGGTCAGTTTTCCGTTGTTGCTTCTTTTCCTGTTCCCAATCCTTCTGCAATCGAGTTAATGTTTGCAACTGCTTCCGGGTGGTTTGAATCAATTGATCGGCAGTCTGCACGTTTTGCTTCAGATCCAGGAACAAGGTATTCGAAGATGTTACCGGCATAGAAACGGCCAACGGCGAGACCGTAGCCTCCGGCGCCGCTGACTCCACCCCCTGGACACGCAAGGCAACAAGCATCATCAAACCTAAAATCCAAATGCAACAACGAGTTTTCATATGATCCTCTATTATTTATTATGGTTTAATGATTATTTTTAACCCGGACACGCAAGTTAGCCGGAATCTGAATTTATGGCGGATAATAGAGCATGATTACGGCTTTGTCCATCTCCGATGAATGGGGTCTGTTTTTACCTTGCCTACGTGTTGAATAAATCATATTTTGTCATAAAAGCAGTCATCCGGATTGTCAAAAAACCATTATTTTTAAAAGGGAAAAGCATTATGCACCCATCGCTTTGGACCGGTTTTTTCTTTAGATCATATCAACCTGAGGAATCTTTACGCGCTATCAAGCAGGCTGGCTTCTGCCATTGCGAACTCGCCCACGAACATTTACAGGATATTGCCGCCAACAAACGATTGGCCGGATTCAAGCGGACAGCCCGAACTATCGGCATTGTTATGCGTCAGTGTCACGCCCCCTTTTCCGCATCCATTGATCTGGCGGATGCTCGTCAGGCGGTACGGGAACGGGGACTGAAGATCATGTCGCAAAGCCTGGATTATTGCGCTGAACTGGAAATACCGCTGGTCATCATGCACCCGGGCGGTGTGAAAGGATGGAAGAGTAAATCGGAATACACAAAAATTAAAGCCCTGAATTACGATGCTTTCAGCCGGCTGGCAGAACAAGCCGCACGGCATCACATTACCATTGCCCTGGAAAACATGGGTGAATCCAAAACCAGGCGGATGTATTGCTCCCACAGCCATGAATTGCTGGCTTTCATCCGGAGTATTGATTCTCCCTTTCTAAAAATATGCCTTGATACCAGTCATGCCAACCTAATCCGAAACTTC
>CAYQNY010000172.1:0-7343 GCA_964418925.1 uncultured Verrucomicrobiota bacterium | reverse complement strand
GCTGGAAGCATGGTTTACCACGCTGGAAGCATGGTTTACCACGCCAGCGGCGTGGGCGCGGGGGTTGGACGTCATAACGAGAATGGCTGAAAACACATAGCTTTATCGAATAAAACCGTAAAGGACTAGATTCATGGAAACATTGCAACGCGCCGATTATCCTTCGCCCCACGGCCCGGTTGTCCTGGCGATCATGGACGGCATCGGGATCGGAAAATATCCGGACGGGGATGCCGTTCGATCGGCACTGAAACCTCACTTGGACTGGCTTAAAGCTAATGCCCTGAGTTCGCAACTCAAGGCGCATGGCCGGGCCGTCGGCTTGCCGAGTGACGGGGATATGGGTAATAGCGAAGTCGGCCATAATGCCATCGGATGCGGCCGGGTTTATGATCAGGGCGCCAAATTGGTTAATGCCGCCATCCGCTCGGGCGCCATGTTCCGTGATGCCGCCTGGGCTGACCTGATCCAAAACTGCCGGGAACACAACAGTACACTGCATTTCATCGGTCTGTTTTCGGACGGCAATGTGCATAGCCATATAGATCATCTGAAAGCCATGTTGGTCCAGGCCGCTAAAGAGGGGGTCCGCCAGGCACGGGTGCATATTCTGCTCGATGGCCGGGATGTCGGCGAAACCTCGGCGCTCGATTACGTGGATCCCTTTGAGGCGTTTCTGGCCGAACTGAACGCGGGTAGTTCCGTGGATTATCGGATTGCGTCCGGCGGCGGCCGGATGGTGATTACCATGGACCGTTATAACGCCAACTGGAATATGGTCAAACTGGGATGGGATACGCATGTGCGTGGGGTGGGGCCGCAGTTCGCGTCGGCCCGTCAGGCCATTGAGGCGCACCGTCAGGCTAATCCGGGTGTGATTGATCAGGACCTGCCGCCGTTTGTAATTGCGGCTGACGGTAAGCCGGTGGGTCCTATTACAGACAACGCTAGTGTTATTTATATTAATTTCCGTGGGGATCGCGCCATTGAAATCAGCCGGGCGTTTGAAGATGATAATTTTTCCGAGTTCGACCGGAATCCGCGGCCCAACGTTCTGTACGCGGGAATGATGCAATATGACGGTGACTTGAAAATTCCCAAGCGGTTTCTGGTCACTCCGCCGGCAATCAGCCGGACAATGGGCGAGTTCCTGGCCCGGGCCGGCGTGCGGCAATTGGCCATCAGCGAAACCCAGAAATTTGGGCATGTGACCTATTTCTTTAACGGCAACCGCTCTGAAAAATTTGACCAGCGGTTGGAAGACTATGTGGAAATCCCCTCCGATATCGTGCCGTTTGAACAGCGGCCCTGGATGCAAGCGGCGGAAATTACCGATCGGGTGGTTAAGGAGATTCAGCAAAATCGCTTTCCCTTTATCCGTCTTAATTATCCCAATGGCGACATGGTCGGCCATACCGGCGTGTTTCAGGCCACGCAGATTGCCGTGGAGACCGTGGACCTTTGCATCGGCCGGCTGATCCGGGCGGTGCAGGCCGCCCATGGGGTGCTGGTTGTTTCAGCGGATCATGGCAATGCCGACGACATGCTGGAACATGACGGCAAGACTGGCCAGGTCAAGGTGGATGCAGTCACGGGTAAGCCCAAGGCGAAGACCTCGCATTCGCTCAATCCCGTGCCGGTATATATTTATGGCGCTGGAAGCGCTATTTATGGCGCTGAAGGCGCCATGGGCGATTCATCGCAAGCAAGAGGTCTGGCGCTGACGCAGCAAAAAGGCCTGGGGATCAGCAGTCTGGCGGCCACCTGCCTGACCCTGCTGGGATTTGTTCCGCCCAAGGATTACGATCCGAGTATTGTGGAAATTAAGAATGCAGAATGAAGAATGTAGAATGTTGCAGGAATTCGACCGGATGGATGAAAAAGGATATGGTTTTTATTTTGCATTCTTACTTCTGCATTCTGCATTTGGATATTCATGAGCGATGAACCCTATGGCATTATCCTGGCCGGCATGACCGATGTTGTCCGCCATTCCTATGACCTGTGGACCCGCCAGGCCGTGGATTGGGATTTGACGTCGGATGCTGGCGACGCGCCGGACGTGTTGCAGACCACCATCGGTCAACCAGTGTCCATCACCGGGCCGGGCACCTTTTTCGGCCGGGAGCGCCGGACATTGATCTTTGAACCCACGCCCTTGAATGGCTGGTGGTTTGATCGCACCGACCAGGCTGATGAACTGCCGATTTCCGTATCCGTGCGCAATATCTGGACGACGGTCCGCAACCTGGTACTGCGCAGCGGCTCGCCCCATAATTACATGCGCATGGTGGAACATGTCATTGCGCTGCGTTTGGGCCTGGGCCTGGATAATGTCATGGTCAAAGTGGATTCTGGCGATCCGCCCTTGTTCGATCGCGGTAGTCTTGACCTGGTCGAGACGCTGGAGTCAGCCGGCGTGGAGCGCCAGTCCGCGCCGGTGATTTACGTGACCGTCAAGGAGCCGGTCACGGTGGCCGGGCCGCGCGGAAGTTTTTTGACCTTTTTGCCCTGTGATCCTGCCCGGCTATGCCTGGAAATTGATTGCGCGGTTGATTTTCCCAATGCCATCGGCCGCCAGCGCATCCGGTTTAACCTGAATCGGAAACATTTTCGGTACGGTGCGCTGGCACGCACCAACAGCACGGCGGCCATGAAATGGTATGTTGACACGGTGGGTAAACTGTTTGCCGATATCCGCAATATGGGTTACACCGAGCGCAATATTTTGATTGCCGGCCAGCGCCGCTATGTTAATCCACCCTTACTGATGCATGCGGGCAAGTCCCTGGAAGTAGTATGGCACCGCGCCCTGCTGGATCTTTTGGCGGCGATCGCGCTGATTGACCGGGGCCGGTTCGTCGGCCGGGTTATTTCCTACAAGTCGGGCCATGCCCTTGACGTTGAAATGATCCGCCTCCTGCATAAGTATGATGTGCTGAAAATACTGCCCGGTCCTAAAGTCTCACCGTAATATTATCAATCCTGGTGTGGCCGGGATGCATTGGACCGGCACGCCGTGAATCGTGCTGCGGTCCCTGGCGCTGAATGAAAAACACCAAGCCTTGTACTTCGCAAATACCGGAGCAGGATACAACCCTTAAAAATCAAATTTGAGACCTTGTCCGTTAATCCCAGACGGATTCATACCACAATATTTGTTTTTTGAGAGTTGATCCGGGAACTCACCCTAATACCACTAAGAATTCTGCGCCGCAATTTGTTCCCAATCGGCATACAGGCTGGCCAGGGAACCAACCACTTGGGTAAGTTCCCGGTTAATCAGCACCGGGTTGCCGGTGCTGTCATAGGTGGCCGGATTTTCAAGTTCCGCCGTTAGAGCCTGCTGACGCGCTTCCAGGGTTGCAATCTCTATTTCCAGCTTGGCTAGTTTCCGCTGGTGTTTCCGCAATGAATGCTGCCTGGCTTGCCGGGCTTGCGCGCCCAGGCGGCGTTCGGTTTTACGCGCGGGCGTGAGCGCTTGCTCCGGACGACTGTTGGTCATTTTGTTACTGTCCGTTAACGCAGTGTTCGCCTTGAGTAAGCGCGTTTTTTCCAGATAATAATCATAGTTGCCGGCATAGGGGGTTAGCCGGCCGGTCTGAACATGCAGGACCGTTGTGGCCATGGAGCGGATGAAATAGACATCGTGACTGATGAATATCATGGTGCCATGATATTGCTTAAGGGCGTCAATTAAGGCTTCAATGCTGTCCATATCCAGGTGCGTCGTGGGCTCGTCCATGAGCAGGCAGTTGGGCGGATTGAGTAGTAATTTTACCAGGGCGAGCCGGCTTTTTTCTCCGCCGCTCAGGACGCTGACGCGCTTGAACACATCATCGCGCGGGAACAGAAATGAACCCAATACCGAGCGCGCGGTCTGTTCCGTGACGGGCTTGGGCATATCCAGCGCTTCCTCCAGCACAGTCCGGTCGCTGTGGAGCATGTCAATGCGATGCTGGCTGTAATAGCCGAGCTTGACATGCAGACCGAGCTCGCGTGTGCCCGCCTGGAACGGAATGGCGCCGGCCATTATTTTCAACAAGGTGGATTTGCCGGATCCGTTCGGGCCGACGATGATGGTGCGTTGTCCGCGTTCCAGGGTGTAATTAAGGTTGCGGTAGACGGCGACCTCGCCGTACGACTGGTGAATATCAGTCAGCGTGATTACTTTGTGTCCGCTGCGTTGCGGTTGCGGCCATTTAAATGCAATTGTCCGGCCGGTCTTGGCGGGCGCGGCAATGACGTCCATCCGCGCGATCTGTTTGAGTTTGTTCTGCGCTTGGACGGCCTTGGTGGCTTTGGCGCGAAACCGGTCGGCAAAACGCTGGAGCGCTTGGATTTTCTTTTGCTGGTTCTTGTATGCCGCCAGGTGTTGTTCTTCGCGCGCGGCCCGTTGGGCAAGGTAGGCGTCGTAATTGCCGCGGTAGTGCAGGATATCGGCCCGGTTGATTTCAAAAATATTGCCGGCCAGATGATTGAGGAATTCACGATCATGGGAAATCATCAGGATGGCGCCCCGATAGGTGCGCAGGTATTCCTGGAGCCAGAGCAGGGATTCAATGTCCAGGTGGTTGGTCGGTTCATCCAGCAGGAGCAGTTCCGGCGCCTGCACGAGCAGTCGCGCGAGATGGGCGCGCATGATCCAGCCGCCGCTGAGCGTGCGTGTCGGCCGCTGAAAGTCGGATTGACGGAAAGCCAGTCCTGCCAGGATACTGCGCGCCCGGGGTTCCAGTTCATACAGCCGCAATTCGTCCAGCCTGGCCTGGGCATGATGATATGATTCGGATTCGGGCGGCTGGGCGCGCATGCTATGCCGGAGCGCGCTGATTTCCGGAGAGATATTCGTGGCCAGTTCCAGCACTGTCCCATCGCCGCTGGCTGCAATTTCCTGGGGCAGGTAGCCGATAATACTGCCTTTCCGGAATGTAATTTGGCCGGTATCCTGTTCCAGCTCGCCCAGGATGATGCGAAACAGGGTGGATTTTCCGGAGCCATTCGGACCGACCAGCCCAATCCGGTCGGATGGGTTCACATGGAACGACACTGACCGGAACAGGGTGCGATCGCTGAATGATTTACTGATTTTTAAAACCGTGAGCATGGCCGGTGTTCAATATTCATTAGAAGCAATCAATGGCATCCAATAAGATGCCCAGGCTGTAGACTATTAGGAAAACCAGGGAAAAACGATAAATTTCCGCACACATTTTCCGCCGGCTTGTCCGGTGTAGCTTCAGCGAAGACGAAAGGCGGATCTGCCGCTGGATGAGTAAAACTGCATATCCGGGTTTTCCAAGATGCGTTTTCTACGTTTTACACTACAGCCTGCAGCCTCAACCCCTACAGTCTCGGCGTTCCTATGGGACGCTAGTGATTTAATACCCCAGAACTGATGCATACCCCGATATTTGTTTTTTGAGGGTTGATCATTGAACCCCAAGTCAAGCCGATCGTATATTATGCTCATACGGGCCTTGTACAACATCTTGTAGTTGCTATCAAAAATATTGCGTGTTGCTATTGTCATCAACATTAGATACCTTCTATCCAATAAATTGATAATCCGGCAGAAATCCTTTTGAATTCCATCCGGTCGGTCAATTAACGTTCCAGCGCACTGCACGCGCCCCAACGGCGAGTTGCGCGATCACTCTCGCCCGATTTTGTTCCGATGCGCTCCGCTAATCGCTCAACTCGCCGTTGAGGGCAATAAGTATAAAAAGCCATACTTTTGTATTGCATTATTAACACCTTTAATGTAGATTTTTTATATGGCAATGCCGCGATTTGAATGGGATGAAGATAAAGACCGATTGAACCAGGAGAAACACGGTATTTCCTTTAGTCTGGCCCAATATGTTTTTGCTGATCCGTGCCGCGTTATTGCGCATGACATAACTCATTGCGGTCAAGAAAAACGGTTGTATTGCATCGGCAAAGTGGGCGACGGAATATTAACCGTTCGTTTCACATATCGAGACAAAATCATCCGCATCTTCGGCGCCGGATATTGGAGGAAAGGAAAGAAAATTTATGAAGAACAAAATCAAATACACGGATGAACCACTGGGCGAACTTCGCGTGGTTCGGGATTTTCTCCCCTCGCCGGACGAACTTGCGTTCAAAGAAGAGAAGGTGAAAGTCACGATCTCTCTGAGCAGAGCCAGTCTCGACTTTTTCAAAAATGAAGCTGGACGGCATCACACTGCGTATCAGAAGATGATCCGAAATCTCTTGGATGCGTATGCGGTCCGGCACAAATAAGGGGGACCCCATCCGTTCCACAAATCGGTCAACTCGCCGTTGGTCCCGAGGAAAATAATATGCATACGCCTTGCCTGAACGAGCGGATGCGCATATTAACGTGAGGTAACATTTCAAAGGAGTGATTTAATGAACACACTTATTGCTCTTCTCGCCGGATTTGTTATGGCTCTGATCCTTGCCGGTGGTATTGCCCTGTTCCGCAAACGGCGTGCCGGCAAACACAGCGGCCGTCTCACATCAGTGCAGTCCAGCATCCAACAACTCAGATCAATCGGGGAACTCTCCGTATTCAAGATGCTGACCAAGGAGATTGTGACCGAGATTGATCACAGTTGGGGGGAGATCGGCAAGAAGTATCTCACTTGGATTCTATCGGTCAAGAAAATGGCATTGATTTTTGAGTTTGACATCGACTTCCGCTATGACCTGCGCAGTCCGGATTTCCAGATTATTGAAGCGGAAGGCATATATATTTTCCGGATGCCTCCTTGCCTGCACGAGACAAGCATTCGCGACATTCATTTTTATGATGAGCAGAAGAGCAAACTGGTTCCGTGGCTTCTCCCTGACCTTGTGAACTCGTTGTTCGGGGACGGTTTCAGCGAGCAGGACAAGAACCGGTTGAAGGACGCGGCCAGACGGGCGGCCGAATCACAAGCCGAGGGACTGATCGTCAACATCGGCTCCGAGGTTGAGCAGTCGGCCAAGCAAACCCTGCGGTCACTGGCGCGGGCATTTGGCGCGGACAACGTGCGGTTTGAGTTCCCGCACGCCGGTCGGAAGAATGTTCCTGTTGCCGAGCAGGGCAAGTGAAGGCCCAACCAGGCTTTGCTGTGTATAACCCGAAGGTGATTCGTATCGTTCGGATCGAAAGGCAACTGGCAGGTTAATTGCTGATTCAAGGGCTGACCCTGCTCCGTTTTTCAAAACTATTACTCTCTTTCATATTCTCCGCCCTTGCCGTCAGCATTGCGGCGATTCCAACAACCATCAAACAAATGTTTTTTTGCTTACATGACCCTTTCTATTGATATCATTTTGGTTTCGTCCTCTGAGCGACAATTGCAGACTGG
>CAYQNY010000171.1:0-7347 GCA_964418925.1 uncultured Verrucomicrobiota bacterium | reverse complement strand
TCCGGGCATGGAACGCTTTCTTCTATATCTACGGCATTTTAAGTTACACTTCTCGAAAAAGGTGTAAAAACAAGTTGACCTATCGGAAGGGATGGATAATCTGTAAAAATAGAGAAATTCGGAAATAATGTGGATTGGAGGCAAAGAATGGAAAATGGCCATTGAAAAACTTGCTTGCCACGCGGTTCGCGTGGTCCCGCGTCCGGCGGGATCCGGCGATGGTCACGAAAAAATCGAACTCCGGATAAAAAACGGTGACAGGAAATCCCGTCACGGATTCAGGAAAAAGACCAAGGAATAAAGATGTCAAAAATATTTAAGGTCGGATTTTGTGGAGCGGGAAGAATTGTCAGAGGAAATCATTTACCGTCGCTCGAAAGTCGCGGTGACCGTTACCAGGTTATCGGGTTCTACGATGTGGTTGCAGAAAATGCCGGAAAAGTGGCCGGTATTTGAATTCGAAGTGGAGGACGAACAGTACCTGCTGGATTATGATTCCCGGGTAACGGTTTTGGCATCGACGATTTTCCGTGGCCGGCAGTGGCCGGTGGTGTGGACCAAACCGTGGGAAGACGGGAAAGTCTTTTATATTGCCCTGGGGCACAAACCCTCTTCGTGTGAAAATCAGTTTTTCAAAAAACTTTTTGTCGGTGGAGTCAGATGGGTGTTAAATCCGAAACCCGGACCGGAGCCGAAAATCAATAAATTCGCAATTTCGTAATTAACAATCAGGAATAATACTGTCTCAGTACGTGTCGTGTAATTGTTTCTAAACCAGCCAGGCTACGCCGAAGCGCTACGCCCAGGCGAGTGTCATTGTTCGAAAAACAAAGCGGTTTAAAAAAAAATGAAAAAAAATATCCTTTTCTTCTTTTGCGATCAGTTGCTTTGGAATGCTTCAGGTTACGCCGGACATCCTATTGTTAAAACCCCCAATTTGGACAAACTGGCGTCCAGGAGTGTTAACTTGCATCAGACATACAGTGTCAGCCCGGTTTGTGTGCCGGCACGGATATCGCTTTTCACCGGGCAATATGCACATACACACGGGCAACCCGCGAATGACTTCCCCATACGCCCGGGGACAAAAATGTTCCTGGAAACATTCCAGCAGGCAGGCTATCATACCGCTGCCGTGGGCAAACTGCATTTTATACCGCTAGAAAACAAAAAACGCTTCGACTGGGTACAACTCCACGATAGTGTTGGAGTTTCTTCCGATTATACGGCTTGGCTTGAATCGGTGAATCCTCAACTGGCGGACTGGAAAAAGCATGCCGATCCGTTGGAAGGTGAAGACGGCTATATTTACGGAACAGACATATACAATGACAACAAAAAAAAACTCAGCTTTTGTTTTGGGACTTCACAAATTGATGCAGAACATTTTTACACTCAATGGATTTCAGATACAGCTTTGAAATATCTTGGTGAACAAAGAAAGGACCCTTTTTTTCTTTTCGTTTCCTTTTGCGGTCCGCACAGCCCGTTTTTCCTGCCGGAACCGTACCGGAGCATGTATACCCCCGCTGATATCGAAATTCCGCCCAACTGGAAAGAGCAGCACGAAGGAAATCCGTCCACATGCTACTGGCATCACAGCCTCTACGGTACCCGGAACATGACGGAACAGCAGTTGCGGGAAATCACTGCCCTTTATTACGGGCATATCACTCTTATTGATGAACATATTGGCCGGGTACTGGAGCATTTGGAAAAACTTGGTATCGCCGATGATACGATTATTGCCTTTTCGGCGGATCACGGCGAACTTCTCGGCGCGCACGGATTATTCTATAAAGGAGTTATGTACGAGGAGTCACTTCGCATTCCGCTGCTTATATCCGGCGCCGGACAGAAACAGGGCCGAGTCAGCGAAGCTATGGTTTCGCAGGTTGACATTATGCCTACCCTGCTTGACATGGCGGGTATCGAAATCCCGGAATGGTCGGAAGGACAAAGCATGAAGAGCCTGCTGGAAGGGGATGAATCAGCCGGACGTGATGAAATTTTTGCGGAAATCAACAAAGCGGCAACTGATGAATATCTGGTCGGATGCAGGACTCATGATTATCTTTTTTCATGTTATCTGAAAACAAAAGACCACACAGATGAAGGAGAGTTATATGATCTCAATAAAGACCCTGGACAGGCATGCAATCTTTATCATTCTCCAGAATCGGTCGATCTAGTCAATAAGTTTAAAAACCGTATAATGCTATGGCTCGCAGGTTGTAAAAAATGAGGTTGAAGATAATTTATGGAAAAAGATGAAAATACCTGCGTCAAATATAGTTAAGTTCATAGAGGCAGGAGTTAACGAGGGACCATACTCCGGCTGGGACGGAGGTTTTATCTCCGGAGGTCCTGATGACACTGTCGGGTCTGTTGCCGTGACCTGGATGACTTTGAGTCCGGTTTTGGAGGCAATCGCGGCAGAGAACTTTGATATGATCATTTGCCATGAAGGCCCATGGATAGGACCCGGAGAATCGTATGCAGGCCCGTGGGGAGATGATAATGTGCCTAAAACTCCGGCCGCTGACCTGCAGCGGAAAAACATTATTGAAAATAATGGAATTACGCTGTTCATGTGCCATTACGGTCTTGATAAACTTATCATCTTTGATGAAATGGCTCAAGCGCTGGAGCTTGAAGAGCCTGTAACAGGCAAGGGATACAACCGCGTATATACGATGAAAACTTTAACTGTTGAAGAACTGGCGCTCAAAATTAAAAGAATTTTTAAATTGGATTTTGTGAGATTTGCCGGAAATAAAGATAAAAAGGTTAAAAGAGCGGGACTATTGTTTGGGGGAACAGGATTAAACATTAATTCCAAAGTGAGAATTCCTTTTATGGTGGAAAACGGAGCGGATGTTTTAATCGCCGGAGAAATGGACGAATTCACAATCTATAACGCTTATGAATGCGGTTTGCCGGTTATGGAATGCGGACATGCCGTGAGCGAAACCCCCGGCTTGAGAAAGTTTTCCGGCATGCTGCAAAAGCGGTTCCCCGATATAAGGGTGGAGTTTTTTTCCGGTCCGGACTTAATAAATATTATTTAAATCTAAAGTTGAAGGTTAAATATGATTTATGGAGGTTGATTGAAATATGTTTAAAATTATTGAATGTCCGGAGAAGATCATGGCCGGCAACCCGGTTACTCTCACATTACGTTACAGGCATACAGGCGAAGTTCTGCCCGAAAATTCAACTCTGCGCATTGGCTACAGAGTAAAAGACGGAGCGGGGATATTGCAGGTTGATGACCCGTCGTCCGCCAATTACTTGTCGATGTCATGTCCCGTGACCGGAATTGAATTGAAATTCTGTGACAAAATCTGGCGCTACCGTTCCATAACTTTTTTTCCTGGTACAGGCATAAGCGACATGGCGATTTTTTCCATTAAAATATGTTCAGGAATCCTTAAACAAGGAGATTATATTGATATTTTTCTGGGAAATCCTGAACAGGAAAAAGGCGGTTTTATTGCCGGTAATTATGCCGATGATCCCCTGGAATTCTTCTACCACATAGATACCGACAACCATTTCAGCCCCAAACTGCTGCATCCCGGCGCAAAGAAATATCTGCAGTTTATAAGTGATGACGGTAAAAGTTTCCCTGAATGGAAAAGCACTGGTGTAAAACTTGAGATCTCACCGAGACAGCCGTTTTTTGCCGATATTTCACTGCCTTCCGTTGTCAGACCTGATGGCGAGGCAATGCTGCACATAACCGTTTATGATGATTTGGGAAATCATATTTACAATTTCATAAGCAAAATTGAAATATCCGGCCGGCCGCCGGAGGGCATTGTCTTCAAGAAATGCAGTTTCGATACGGGGAAAAAAGGTTTTGCAACACTGCCGGTTAAATTCTTGAAAGAAGAGATTTTTGCGGGTTTGAAGTTTTTTATAGGCAATCTCGGAATATTCACGGCTAACCCAGTTCTCGTAAGCACTGAAATAAATAATTATATTTTCTGGGGCGATAAACACGGACATTCCAGATTATCAGACGGTGATTCCAGAGGCCCGGATTTCTTTTATGAATATGCCCGTGACATACGCGCCCTGGATTTTGCTGCACTGGCTGATCATTCTTTCGGGCTGGCCGTTAAAGATCACTGGCAACAACTCAAAAGATCCATTAAAAAGTATAATAAAAACGGATCTTTTGTTACCCTTTTGGGATATGAGATAATGGTCTCACCCGAAGAAGGAGGCCTGGGACATCGTAATATCTATTTCCCCGATGCGGAAGGCAAACTTGCGATGGCCGATTATCAGCCCGGCTCGGGAGGTTCTTTCAAAGGTGAAAATATCATAGCTTATAAAGATATCTGGGATCCGGAAGTGCCAAAAATCGGATATCTTTCCGAATTCCTTGAATTCTTAAAAGGCATTGATTTTTTATGGTCCGCGCATCATTGCGGAAAACTGGATGAACGCGAAAAAGATATTATCGACCTCTTTGAAGTCTGCTCTGAATGGGGTGTAGCAGATGAACTCCCCAAGCAGAATCATTCCAACATTATCATAGAAAATCTTTTTAAAGAAGGATTTTCTCCTGGCTTGTGCGGAGGCAGCGATGACCACACCACTAAAGCCGGAAATATAAAATGCGGCAGGAAGGATGGCCCCATCAGATACCCATCAGGAATGACTGCCGTTTTTGCTGAAAAACTGCAGCGAGATGAAATTTACCAAAACTTGAAAAACAAGCGTTGTTATGCGACAACCGGAGCCAGGATATTGATAATTCCGGATATTAAACTGGTTAAAAAACAGAAAAAAACTTCTGACGGAAGTAATAGAACAGAGACCTGCTTGAGCATTAAGCTTGATATAGCCGGAACTTGTGAACTGGACAGGATACGTGTCTACAAGAACGGGAAGATGCTCTTGGAAAAAACACTTACTGCAAACTATCTGGCAAAATTTTTCTGGAAGGATTCTGAATATAGGGAAAAGGATAATTACTTTATTCGAATTAGCCAGATGGACGGGGAAATGGCTTGGTTGAATTGCTGCCCCGTGGGGACCATGGCTGACGGTGACTCTTGTGGGTTATGGTCTATCCCCGGCACATAATAAATCCTTAACAACTTTACCATCAGCTTGAGCAGGTTTATCCATACCAATGAGGAAAGCGAGTGTAGGCGCAACATCTGCAAGATGTATGGATTCTTTTTTTCGATAACCTTGCTTTATTCCCGGCCCCGCCATTAAAAACATGGCATTAGTACTCATTATACCACGGGAAATATCCGGATGATATGGATGGGTGGCGCCAGGTTTAGTCGTTATCTTCTCTTGCGCATTAATTATTTCATAGTGAGCTGGAGTAAAATAGTTGATATTGGTTACGGCCGGATAGTACCCCGGTTTTAGGAACGCCAGCACATCCCCGGGATAATCTCCGTATAGCCCGAGATATTCGGCATTCTCTCTTTTCATAACGTGACTCAGCACAGCTTCGCCAGTTGCGGGGTCAATAAAATTCTTCAAGTGCTCAATGAGTTCACTGCGGACATTTTCATAATCTTCAGGTTCAACAATTCCATGCGGATATTTTCCTTTTGTATTTATGTGCAGGTGTTCACTCATAAACACTTTTGAATTTTCCATATCAACAACATATCGCCGGCCAAACTGTGGAGACGGAATAGCCTTAAGTTTCATAAAACCGCCTTCAACAAGACGGGCTTGAATACAGGCATAACGCCAGGCTCCGACAGAGCCATGGTCACTCACCACCGCAATAATATCCGCATCTTTTTTACATTCATTCCAGACTCTGCCAAGCATTTTGTCCATCGCCTGGTAAGTTTTTTTGAAAATATCATAGGCCCGGTCAATATTTTCTCTGTCGGTATGTTTTTCCGCATCAGGATCCAGATAGGCACCCAGAGTGTGGTTCAACCCGTCAGGAATATGAACCTGCAGGCAAGTTAAATCCCAATTATATCTGTTCAACAAATATTGGGTGGTGTCTGCCAATTTATCAGCTTGGAGTTCACACACTTCAGGTATAAGATAAAGATCTTTCCAGTTATCATCAAAATAGTATTTAGTTTTCATTACCGTCAGTGCGTTCTCGATATTTCCCTGCAGGGGGCACCCCTGCGCTTTTAATTCCCCGGCAATCCTGGACGGATATGAATAATTGTCCGACTCTGTGATATTGGTGCGGCAGACTCTTACTATTTTACCGTCCGCTGAAAGTTCATGTAACTTAAGATAAAAAAAGCCTTCGGTTTCACCAGCTTCTGTCGGGAAAGAACTGTAGATAGGGCCGATCCATTTCCCCGGAACCAACTCCGCTATCGGAGAACTGTCAGATTTATTCCTAAACACCAGTGCCTTATCATAACCATGACCGTTTGCGTCCAGCAGCAATAAATGATACATAAACCTGCCGGCGCGCTTATAATCAAGAGTCACTTCCAACGAAGGCTCAAATGCCCGATGAAGTATAAAATCATTAATCCCCGGCACATCCGACTTCTCATCAGCCAATTCCTCCTGACCAAAAGCCGACCAACCGAATTTCTTCCCGGAAACAATCGGTAAAACTGCCTCCAGTAATGGTGAAAATGAGTTGATTGGACTGCTGTTCCATCCTTCCGCCGATGTTAATTCAATTTTTTCGCTTCCACGGTCGTCGGTTGAATACATAGCTGGTCCAGCTAACAGCCACACTGGGGATGAAACTCCACACCCGCCAATCGCTATTGAATTCTTGATGGTCCATGGCCACGCCGTCGGATAATGAATAAGAATCACTTTTTTACCGGAGCGTTCCGCCGCCTGCCAGATATATTCAGCCCTATTCTGAGTTGAGCCAAATGTTTCCGCCAATTCCACGGCAGGTTCATTACCCTTTATTCTGCCGATATCATTATTAAAGCCAAATATACCGTGTGTTGACGAATAAGCTCCGGTGGCGATAGTAGTCCAATTTGTCGGGGTGTCAGCCGGCATTGACGGACGCGCCTCACACGAAACGCCTTCCTGAACCAATCGCTTAAAGTTCGGCAGATGATCAATGAAATGGTCAACCGTCCTTAAAATAGCAGCATCAAAACCTATCAAAATTACCCGTCTGTTATTACTTTTCATAATTTTTATTCCACTTTTTTTATCATTGAAAGAATTTTGGGTCTTCCGCAGAATCTGTGGGTAAAATTACTAGATAATGGGATGCTGTCAAGTTTTTTGAAAGGGTTTTTCAGGGGGATGTTTTTCACGTTGGGATTGCGGACATCTCACGGTGGAGATCCACGCAAGAACGGGCTGGCGAGGTGTTCTGTGTGCGGGTTGATCTGTTCGGTC
>CAYQNY010000170.1:0-7364 GCA_964418925.1 uncultured Verrucomicrobiota bacterium | reverse complement strand
AAAAAATCGTCTTCGGATAGTTTAATGGTTACCGAGAACTTTTAACTGTCGAGATATACAGTTAAGGGTCGGAATAACAGGAATGCGTGACAGCAGGGAAGGAGCGGCTATTTCCCCGGAGATACAGGCCGGATGGTCCGCTGGTATAAAGAGGTATGATGACAGATGGACGGTCGAGATGGCAGTTCCATTCCGGTTGCTTGGCGGTAACCCTCCGCGTCCTGATAATGTCTGGGGTTTGAACCTCAACGGCTCGCGGGGAGTAAATCTGGAGGGTGCAGGATATGGATGGACCGGCTGGACCTGCTGGTCGGATACAAAAGGCGCCTTCGCCACACCCAACCGTTTCGGCCGGCTGGTTTTTACGGATTACACTCTCTGGCTCAGGTGCCATTATGCCGTCCTTACAAGGAATCTGATGGATGAAATAACGGATTTGATGATGCGCTATCCCGGTGCGGGCAAACCGTTAATGCCTGAGATCAGTAAACTGGACGGTTTATGGACGGATTTTTTAAAACAACTTTCCGTTTCCATCCCGGAAGTGGCGGGCAGGCAAAGGGAATTATTGGCAACAGGGGATAAGGTTGTTGCCGCGTACGAAGAGTTTCTCTCACGTCTTCGTCTTGGGGTTATTAAAACGGAATTCCGGTAATAATAAGTCTATCGGGACGTTTAAGGGACCTGGTAAGGCGGCCGGCGTTTCCCGCCAGAGGCGGACCCGCCTGCAGCGACTGGAGCGCAGCGACTGCGGGCAGGTCTGTCTTATGGCATGATCCGCTGGAAGCGGATCCGCCTGTGACGGAAGACTGCAGGAAAGTTCAGATTAAAAAATAGTTACAGGAGGTTTTTTTATAATGAACCGAAGCAAGCGCTGGCAGCAATTCGTTTTAACGGGAACTTTGCTGGGGGCATGGGCATGCACGGCCTGGAGCGGCGTGGTGTGCGAGGAGAAGAAGACCGAGAAAGGGACGCGCATTGAGGTGACGACGCCGTCGTACAAGATCGCGATCGAGCCGCAGAAGGCCGGCCGCATTGCGAGCTGGGTGCCGGCCGGGATGCAGGAAGAACTGGCGCACTGTGGGCTGGGGATCGCCAACCTGACGCGGCAGAGCACCTCAATGGACTTCGAATTGCCTTGCGAGTACGAGATCAAGAAGCATGCCCAGGTCGGCGAAGCCGCGCCCGAAAAGGTGGAGGTGATCCTGAAGAGCGGGGCCGCGAACCGGGAGAAGCTGGACGGGCTGGAGTTCCGCAAGACGCTGGTCTTCCGGAGCAACACGCCGTACGTCCAGGTCCACTTGGAGGCTATAAACCACGGTGGTGCGAAGAGTATGCCGTTTCGGATCTACAATGATTTCCAGGTCAGCGCGCAAGGGACGGCAGCGTCTTTTCACCGGGGAGCATCCGCGTTATTGAATAATCCCGCTCAGGCGAAAAAATGGGAAGTCTGGAAGGATGCCGGGGCGGGCTGGGGAGGTGTCAGCGTGGGGAGCGGGTTGAGTGTGATTGCGAAAACGTGCCCGGAGACGATCAGCGAGGTGGTGTCATACGCGGATAGCGAATACGCCGCCTACGAGGTTCGGTTCAAGCCTTGCGCGATGGATCGTGGGGAGACCGTGGTGGTGGGGGACGTGTTTCTGGCGGCGGTGAAGGCCAACTCGGCGGAGGATGCTCTTAAACAAGCGGGATCCCCCGAACTCTATACGGGAGAAGTGCGGGAGATCGCGGAAGCCAAGCCGGTGGACCGAAAGGCGGAGGTGATACTCAACAAGGATTTGCGGCGAATCCTGGTGGTCGGCCGGTCGGGCCGGTCCGATTTCTACCGGGTAGAAGAGTCCCTGGCGAGATCGCCGGGGCTGGACGGACGAGTGGACCAGTCCCCGTTGGTGTATTCCGCGACAAAACAGGTTTATGGATTTCCGGTATCGGCGCAGGGCTTTGCCCAATACCGGATGATCGTTTTCATTGATGTGCCATACTTTATACTTCCGGATGCGAGTTGGAACCTTGTCGAGCAGTTTGTGCGCGCCGGCGGAACCGTGGTGTTCGTGGGAGACCATGCGGCGGACTACGAGGGTAAGAAAATCACTGAAATCATGCCGGCCCGTTTTGATTCCACGAAGAGCGTGGAGGGCGGTCCGAACAAACTGAAAGTCATGGATGATCGGAGCGAGTACGCCGAACTGGCGCCGGTCGCGTCGGCCGATCCGCTGGTGGCCGGGCTGGATTTTGGGTCGAAGCCGCAGGCCTGCGTGCACAAGAGTGTCGCGAAGAAGGATGCCGTGGTGCGGTTGAATGCCGGGCGGTGGCCGGTGCTGACGTCATGGAAGGTGGGGAACGGAATGGTTTATTCGTTTCCGATCTGCCTGACGGACAAGTACCACATTCCCTATGACGTTGATGAGCCGGAATACCAGACGGCAACTATTCGAACATTTAAAAAAAAGAACATGAGCACGGAACTGCTCGGGGAACGGAAAAAAAGCATTTTCCTGTGGTCGAATTACGATGACCTGTGGCGGCGCATTGCCGGGCTGGCGTTGGAGGGCGAAAAAGCGCCGGCGATCACCACGTTCAAGGCCGGGTGGCTGGAAGGAAGAAAGAAACTGGGGATCGAATTTGCGGCGGTAAATGTTCACGCGGATGCCAGGGCAGTGTTGTCGTTGAAGGTACCGGGCGAGGATGACCGCAAGGTTAAAGGGATTCGGATGAAGGACGGAAAGGGCGCCGTGGAGATCGAGGATCTGCACGCGACTAAGGATATCGGGTATGTCCTGGATGTGGTCAAAGGCAAGGATGTCCTGGCGAGGTTGGATGGGGTGATCAAGAAAAGCCGGGCCGGTGTTTTTGAGATCGTGGTTGGAAATTACAAGGGGCTGACGCGGGTCTACCGGCGGGATTACGAAGTGCCCTACGAGGTGAGTTTCGGGAACGAGGCCAAGGGGAACCTGGTGCTTCGGTTGGTGGATCCGTGGGGCAAGGAGGTCTGGAAGGGAGAAGTGGAGGCCAAGGGCAAGAAGACTGGGGTCGTGCCGACAAAGGGGTTGGCCGTCGGGCATTACGTGTTGAAAGCGCAACTGGGCGCAGAGATTGAAACAAGGGAGTTTGATATTCTCGCGGATTTGAACAGCCCGGATGGGTTTTACGTTACGACTCTTGGCATGGGGGGGCGCAGCACGGATGACCCGGAGGAGCAGGCCAAATTGGCATCGGCGTTTTCAGCAGAAGGGCTGAATCTTGTGCGTGGCGCCGCGGCAATATGGCATGTAGATTCTCTGCGTTGGCCGGCCAGGCACCGGCGGGCATGGGGGGACCGGCTGATGCTGGCGGGAATGGTTCCCCTGCATTATGACATCTTCATTGGCCAGTCAAGCGCGTCGGCTCACCAGACGGATGAACAGATGCGGGAGGATATCCGGAGATCGCAGGAATTCTTTGACTACGCCTGGGGCATGGCGCCGGAGGGGATCCAAACCTACATCTACGATGAACCTAATCACTTTGAGGCCGTCAAGGACTGCCCCCCATGCAAAGCGGAATATACCAAGCGATATGGCGAACCGATTCCCACGGAGAAGAACGACCCCGGATATTACCGTCTGGCGAAGATCATGGAGGATGCCATGATTGACGCGTTGGTTCGCAAGGGCAAATTGTGGAAGGAAACGAATTCAAAAATGAAGCTCTGGGGCCTGACCAACGAGGGAGGCGGCTTGATGGAACCTGCGGTTTTCATGGCGCGGGCCTTTGGCGGATATGGTATGGACTTTTTCAGTTACAGTCCCGGGAATTGGAGGGCGCAATACGCCTTCGACATGGCGTTGGCGGCGAGCGACTTTGATCCGGCCGGCTTGGCGTTCCAGGTCGAAGCGGAATCATTCTATGGCGGCACACCGGTCGCGTCGCAGCGGGGTCAAAGCGCGTACAGTTGCCTGGCGAGAGGTTGCCGGGTTCTGCAGTGGTGGGACTGGGATCATTGCCGTTTGAAATACGATGCCGGCATCAAGGTACAGCATTATGAGTGTGTAAAGCGCGCGACCCGGGAGGCCCACAAGTTGGGCCCCGTCCTGGCCGGCATGAAGCGGGTAAAGGGACAGGTGGCCATGCTCGTGCCTACCGCGGCTTTTGTGCTTGGGGCGGGCGAGGCCTGGCAACAGAACGAGAAGGCCCTGATGCTGTCCTACAAGGCCGCGCAGGTGGCGTGCGGGAATGTGGATTTCCTCTATTACCAGCATCTCCGGGAAGGGAAACTCAACGATTATAAAATCATGCTCTTAGCTGGAAACGACTGGATTGACGAGGAAATACTGGGGATCGTCAGCAAGTGGGTCGCCGCGGGCGGGACACTGCTGGTGATGCCCAAGTCGGGCAATCTCAGCGAGGAACTGAAACCCACGCGGTTCTTCACCGAGACCTGTCCGGTGAAATACGGGGACCGGTTGGACAGCGTGAAAGTGAAGGGGTTTGATGACGCGATTTCGATGGCGTACAAATTAGAAAGCGCTTCCGGGGAGGCGATGTATTCGTACGCCGACGGGAAACCGGCGGCGTACCGGTTTGCGCAAGGGAGCGGGCGGGTGGTGGTGTTCGGCTTTGCGCCGGAAAACGCGAAGGCGCTGGAAAAGATCTTCGGGGACCTGAAGCTGGACTCGGCGATCGCACGGAGCGATGATCCGGATGCCTCGGCGTTCCTGCTGAAGAGCGGCGAAAGCTACTACTGCGTGGCGGTGAACAGCGAGGAGAAAGCGAAGGACGTCGAACTGAGCCTGCGGGTGGAAGGGATCGGTGTCCCGGTGGCGCTGGACATGCTGACCGGAAAGAAAGTTGAGGCTACGCGGGAAGCGAACGGCCGGGTGAAGCTGAAGTTGGCCTTGGAACCTTTCTGGGGCCGGGCGGTTGTCCTGTTACCGGGCCAACCGGAGAAGGTGGTGATCGAGGTCCCGAAGAAGGTGCAGCCGGGCGAAGAGTTCACCTACCGGGTGCGTGTCCTGGATGGCAAGGGGAAGATGATCTCGGGGCGGGTACCGCTGGAGATCACAGTGGTGGACGGCAGTGGCCGGCCGCGGACAGAATGCGGCGGCTACCATGTGACCGAGGACGGGATTTACGAGAAGAAGATCCGGCTGGGGACTAACGATCCAACCGGGACCTGGAAAATCACAGCCGTTGCGCCGTGGGGCGGGATCAAGGCCCAAGCCGCCATTAAGGTCGCCAAATGAGGGAAGGGCGGCAAATGCGCCATGGCATCAGATCCCAGGAAACCATGAAATGGCGCCTCAATCCGTGGCAAGCGTGAGCCCTACCGGAGAAAAATTGCTCCCTGACTGCGGGCGTAATGGGTCAGTGAAGGGTGCGGCGATGGGAATGCGTTTTCATAGCCGCGCCCGCCGCGTCACCACTTTGCCGCAGACGTGGCAAGTGGCGTGGCAGCCCAATCAAAAATTTTTGATTTTTTTGACAGAATGAACAAAATAAACAAAATTTTCTTCGCTTTTGTGTTACGCTATTCTGTCCATTCTGTTAATTCTGTCAGAAATTCTTCTCTTTTTCTGGTTTTTTATAACGGTTTCGCGTGGATGAGGTACTAATCAAAAAGTTGTACTTATTACTTGAAGATAGTAATCATGTGGTCCAAGAAAGCTCAGCTAAGGATATATCCTGAACTATCCGTGTAAAACACTTCGCTCCGTGTGTCCGAAAAAATGGGGCAAGATCACTTACGAGGAGGACCAATTAAGAATGAATAAACATACAATCCATGAAGACGATATTGAAATTAGATTGAGTCTTTCTTTCCGAGTGGTGGTGGGAGTTGTTTTTTCTTGCCTGTCTCTTCTGTCTCCGCCGTCTGCCGGCGCTGCATCCGCCAACCTGCCCGTGGAGGTGAAAACGCGGTGGTATCGCATCGTGATAGACCCGGCCAGGGGCGGGCGTATCACCGAGTGGAAGCCGGCCGGCAGTGCAACCAACCTGGCCCATACCGGGTTGGGGATAGGCGCTGTTACCCGAACGGATATGGCGCAGGCCATCGGTTTTGACCTGCCGCTCTCCGCCGAGGTAATCCGTTCCGGCGGACAGACCGAGGTAATACTTTCCACATTGCCCGGGAGCTTGGAAGTGCAGGGGAATCTTTCATACCGGAAGAAATACATATTCCGCGAAGACACGCCGGTGGTGCAGGTGCAGGTGGAGTTGACCAATCACAGCGCCGGTGGAATTATCGGGTGGAGGATGTATAACGATATCTCCGTTGCATCGGAAGGCCAGGCCACTGTCTTTCAGGAGCGTGAAGATACCGCCGCGCGCACAGAGAAGATGTGGGCGGAAAACAATCCCGCGGATGCCCGTAAATGGAATATCTGGGAGTCGGCCGGCAGCGGCTGGGGTGGAGTGGATACCGGACTGGGGCAATCCCTGTTTTTCTGGACGGCGCCGGCGGGTGTATGCGCGATATACAGTTATGCCAGCCCTGAATATGCGGCCTATGAGTTGCGCATGCAGGAGCCTATAGACCGCGGTGAGACAATCACGCGCACGTTCTTCATAACGGCCGTTGAGACCGGCAACCCGCATGCGGCATTAAAAACATTAAAGAGCGAACTGCCGCCTGACCTTGCCGGGGTTGTTGCCGCGGGGAGCGCCGCCGGAGAGTTTCGCAAGGTGCATATAGAGCACGAAGCGAACACGACCGAGGGCCAGGATAAAGCGCCGCCCCGGCAGAGCGACCGGTGGCATTTTGGGGGACCAAGCGGAATTATGATCGGGTATAACCGCTATCTGAACCAGCCGCCGCATTTTACGGGACAGCATCCGGCCCTGGCGAATTACGATATGGGGGTCGGGTTTGACACCGGTGCTTTTGCCAACTGGTATCGCGGTAATGCGATTCGCGTGCTGATAAACGGCGCGGATATCTTCGCGCAGAAACCGGCCAGGCAGTTGGAGACAAAGGAAGGAAGTAACGGTTACCTGCGCATGGTCTGGGAACTGGATAAAGGCGGGGAACTGATTTTGAACTTTACCGTGCCGGAAGACGGCCATGCAATTTATGCCCGCGTGGATATAGTTCCCGGAGAGTTATCCATAAAAGACATCCAGGTAAGACTCAACTGCTATCCGGGAGGGTTTGGTCCTAAATACAAACAGCCTTCCCACCGCCGGGTAGTAACCGCTAAAGGCAAGTGGGAAGTCCCGCCGGATTTCAAACCTAGCCCGGAAAAACCATTTCCGGAGGCGCCGTTTGAAAAAGGCGCGGAGTGGATATTTTACGCGGACAAACTGTGTACCAGCGGGTCTTTGGGACTGCTGGTTAACAAGGAAGAGGGGGCTTTTGGCAAGGTGCGGATGAGTAATTATGGGCA
>CAYQNY010000169.1:0-7400 GCA_964418925.1 uncultured Verrucomicrobiota bacterium | reverse complement strand
TTGGATATTGGAAATTGAGTGTTGGATATTGGGTATTCTTTTCGGATGGGGCCTACCTAGCGATGGCATTCCTGGGAGATGCATTGCCGAAGGCCGAACAGGACGGGAGAACGCCGTTCGCGCCGCGGTGCATCAAGGATGTGCTTGAAGAACGATTGTTTGCCAGGCGGCGCGATCTTTTTACGGATTTGCAAATGGTGTTCTTTGACACCACCTCGATCTATTTCGAAGGGGACGGCGGACAACTGGGGGAGTACGGCAACAGCAAGGATCCCTCGCCGCTGAAAATAAAAGATGTCCGGCAGAACGGGAATCGTTACGTGGTGTGTTTGAATGAAGCGCAGAGGACCAAGGATGCGTTTGACCGGGAAGCAATCCTTGATCATCTCCGTGCTCAGTTGAAGCGCGGCGAGAAAACGCTCGTGGGTAACAAGGGCTACCGCAAGTATCTGAAAGGGCAAGGAGAAGATCAAGTGGCAAGTCATTTATCTTGCGCAGCCAACTCAAGGGATGTGCTCACAGCGTTATTCAGGCCGTCGGCGTTGCCGCGCCCCCCATTGTGCGGGAGGCATTGTAGACTTCTGCGAAATGTGCCGCGTGAGGCTTGCCACGCATCCGGCGTGGTCACGCGGCCTACAAATTCATTGTTTTTTGTAGGCCCACTCACCGAGTGGGCGCGATTTCAGGTCATTTCGCAGAAGTCTATATACCTCGTATGATTTCTGCAAAATGCAGAAATCATTCCTGGAACAAAGTCACAATAAATTCTGCATTCTTTCCACCTGAAGCGGATCCGCTTTGGCGGAAATTCTGCATTTCCTATTGCACGCCGCGGTCAACCATGGCGCGAATGATTTTTTCCAGCGCCAGGCAATAAGCGCCCTGTCGGAGCGACACCTTCTTTTGGGTCGCGGTAGCCCTGACGCGCGCATACGCCTTGCGCAGGCGGGTGAACAGGCGATTGTTGACGTCTCCTTCTTCCCAGTAGAATCCCTCGCGGTTCTGGACCCACTCGAAATAGGAGACAATCACGCCGCCGGCATTGGCCAGGATGTCGGGGATGATCAGCACCTTCTTGGATTCCAGAATCTGGTCCGCTTCCGGCGTCGTGGGACCATTAGCGCCTTCCACAATAAGCTTGGCCTTGACGCTGCCGGCGTTGTCCGCCGTGATCATGTTTTCCTTGGCGCATGGAAGCAATATGTCGCAGGGATAGGAGATGAAATCATCCAGTGGCTTACCGCCGGGGAATCCGTCAATGCCGCCGGTGCGGTCGCGATGCTTGATCATCGCCGGAATGTCCAGCCCGTCCGGGTTTTGAACACTGCCGGTGATATCGTTGATCGCCACGACCTTGATGCCGCGGGCGTGGATATCCAGGGCGGCATGCGAGCCGACATTGCCGAAGCCCTGGACGCCGACGGTGTAGTTTTTTAAACCGAGTTCCTTAACCGCCTCCAGCATGGTGCAGACTACGCCGCGTCCCGTGGCCTCTTTGCGTCCCAGCGATCCGCCGAGCGCGATCGGCTTGCCGGTGACCACGCCATAGGCGGAATCGCGGTGCTTGCGATACTCGTCGAAGATCCAGGCCATCTCGCGGGCGCTGGTGCCCATGTCGGGGGCGGGGATGTCAATATTGGGACCAATGTCGTTGACGAGACGGAATACGTACTTGCGGACCAGCCGTTCCAATTCGGTGGGCGTCAGCGTCTTGGGGTCCACAGTGATCCCGCCTTTGGCGCCGCCGTAGGGAATGTCCACCAGTGCGGTTTTCAGCGTCATCCACAGGGCCAGGGCCTTGACCTCGTCCAGATTCACTTCGGGGTGAAAGCGAATGCCGCCTTTGTAGGGGCCCAGCACATCGCTGTGTTGAATGCGGTAGCAGTTGAAGACTTTCAGCGGGCCAGTATCCAGCTGGACAGTGGCGCGAAACATAATCATCTTGTCGGGAATTTCCAGCCGCTCAATGATCTGCATATCCGGATAGCGCTTGTCCAGGGTGAGCAGGTCGGCGGTTTTCCGGACCAGGCTAATGGCGTTCTCAAATACCGTGCCCATGATTTCCTCCTTTTGTTGTTTGTGATATTTGATATCATTCTATCAAGGATGGTTCAAGCAAAAATGAATCTTGAGGAATTACAGAAGCAGATCCAGCAGGCAAGTCAGCCGTCGGTTCACCGTTTCCACGCGCTCATGGCGCGTCGGATCAAGACTATTCTGATGGTGTCAAGCCGGTATGAAGCGTTTAGCCTCGAGTGGGACGGCAGTCTGACGGAGGATATTTACGGAACCTATTCGCTGTTGCACTTGCAGAACGCGCCTCAACTTGCCACGGTGATGTCCGCGCGTGAGGCTCTGGAAGCGCTGCGCCGTGAAAAATATGACCTGGTGCTCGTGTCCTCCAACCTGACGGACATGACGATCCCGGAGTTCGGGCAGGCCGTGAAAGCCGAGCATCCCGGGATTCCGGTGGTCATGCTGATCTTTGCGGTCGGCGGCGTACCGGACGCCCGGCATGCTGCCGCGTATCCGGACGTGGATTATGTCTTTTCCTGGCAGGGCAGCGCCAAGGTCCTGCTTTCGATCATTAAGCTGGTCGAGGACGCGCTTAACATTGACCGGGATATCGCGATCGTGCGTATCGGCGTGATCATGGTTATTGAGGATTCGATCAGGCAATACTCTTTTTTTCTGCCCTATCTGTATGCCATTCTCATGAAGCAGGCGTTTTCGCGCGTGCTGTACGGTGTGGATGAAAATGAACGCCAGCTCCGCACGCGCACGCGGCCGAAAGTCGTCCTGGCCAGGACGTTTTCCGAAGCGGAGCGCCTGGTGGCCCGCTATCAGCCGTTCCTGCATGGCGTGATTTCCGACTTGCGGATTGCCGCCGAGGAGCGCAAGGATCGGCAGGTCGGCCGCGAGTTCCTTCGCCGTCTGAAGGCAACCGTTCCCGGCCTGCCGATTTTGCTGATGTCGGTGGATGAGTCAGCCCCGGAAGTCGCCCGGTCGCTGGGAGTCGAATGCGTTGATAAAAAATCGCCGCAATTTGTCCGGGAACTGGAAAAATTCTGCGTGGATGGACTGGGCTTCGGCGATTTTGTGTTCCATGACCGGCAAGGATTGGAAATACGCCGTGCCCGAAGCCTGTGGGAGTTCGAGGATGCCCTGCGCTCGGTGCCGGAGGAATCCATCGAATTCCATAGTCGTCGGAACCAGTTTTCTCACTGGCTGTTGGCGCAGGGCGAAACCGGCCTGGCTGAGTTGATCCGTCCTCTGCAATCATCGGATTTTAAATCGTTTGCGGAGATGCGGGACTTTCTCTGCATGGCCATTCAGACGGTCCGCCGTGAAAAACACCGGGGCATTGTCGCGGATTTCCGTCCTGACGATTTCGAGCCGGACTATCTGTTCTTGATGACCGGCCGGGGCAGTATGGGCGGGAAGGCCCGCGGTCTGGCCTTCATGTCCCAACTGCTGACGCGGCAGTTTTCCGGTAACAAGGTGGGTGGATTTGAGGTCCGGTTCCCGCATACGCTGGTTATTACTACCGATGCGTTTGACGAGTTCATGAATGATAACGATCTGGAGGCCTTGGCCGTTGAATGCCGGGATGATGTCCTGTTGCGGGAGCGGTTTCTCGCGGCGCGGCTTCCGGAAGGGTTATCTCGAAAACTGCGCGTGTATATCGAGCGGGTACGTATGCCTCTGGCAATCCGATCGTCCAGCTATATGGAGGATTCATCGAGCCAGCCGTTTGCCGGCCTTTATGAAACCTGCATGCTTCCCAATATCGCGGATAGCGTCGAGCGGCGTTTCAACGAGTTGTGCCAGGCCGTTAAGATGGTCTATGCGTCCGCCTACACGATGTCCATCAAACGGTATTTCCAGACACTTAAGCTGAATATGGAAGAGGAGAAAATGGCGGTCATCGTGCAGGAACTTGTTGGCCGACGCTACGGCGACCTGTTTTATCCGGCCATTTCAGGAGTTGCTCAGTCATTCAATTATTATCCGTTTGCCCGTATGGAGTCGG
Organism: uncultured Verrucomicrobiota bacterium; assembly: GCA_964418925.1. Classification (GTDB taxonomy): domain Bacteria; phylum Verrucomicrobiota; class Kiritimatiellia; order JAAZAB01; family JAAZAB01; genus CAYQNY01. Next base: position 3,367 of record CAYQNY010000169.1, on the reverse strand, counting down.
AGGATGGCGTGGCTTCAGTGGCCCTTGGATTCGGAAAAATGGTGGTCGAAGGCGGTGAGGCGTTCCGGTTTTGTCCGCGCTATCCGGGTATCCTGCCTCAGGTCGGCACCCCCCAGGAGATGATTCGGATTTCGCAGAAACAGTTTTACGCGCTGGACCTGGCCCGTCCGGATGTGGAGTTGAGCTTTGGTAAGGGCTCCAATCTCAATCTTTTCGAGTTGGACCGGGCCGAACAGGATATGACCCTCCATTCCGTGGCCAGCGTCGTTTCCGCCCAGGATGACCGTATTGTGGATGACCTGGTGGAAGCAGGCCTGCGTGTGGTGACCTTTGCGCCGGTGCTGAAACAGCGTCTGTTTCCTCTCTGTGATATCCTCAATGAATTGCTCAAGGTCGGAAAGGAAAGTATGGCCGCCGACGTGGAAATTGAATTTGCGGCCAATGTGGATTATCATCCGAACACTCAGCCGGAATTCTTTCTGCTTCAAATCCGGCCGATGGCGTCCTCGCGGGAACGGGTGGCGTTTAAACTCGAGGGCATTGACCATGATCAGGCGCTGTGCGCCTCCAGGAAAGTCATGGGTAACGGCATGGTTGAAAATATTTATGATATTATTTATTGTCATCCCGACCGGTTTGAATTCAGCCGGTCGCGGAAAATTGCCGAAGTAGTCGGCCGGTTGAACCAGTCTCTGCTGGACCAGCAGCGCCGGTATGTGCTGATTGGGCCGGGCCGCTGGGGGACGCGTGTTCCTTCGCTGGGGGTTCCGGTAAACTGGCAGCAGGTGGCCGGGGCGGTCGTGATTGTGGAAACGACGGCCCCGGGCCGGCCGGTGGATGCCTCGCAAGGCGCGCATTTTTTCCATAATCTGGCGTCATCCGGTATCGGTTATTTTTCAGTCCTTGAAAATGATGCGCATAACTTTGTGCGTTGGGACGCGTTGGAACGGTTTCCGGCCGTTAACGGGGATGAGTGGGTCAGGCATATCCGGCTGGAACGGCCGGTGACGATCTTTATGGACGCCTTGAACCACCGCGGCCTGATCGTGCCGGCCGAAGCAACGTCGGCTTGATCACGCCAAAGCGATTACGGCTATTCCAGGAGCAAAAGTGAAAAGGGTATATTCCAAAATCCAAATTCCAAAATCCAAAATCGGAAATTCGCCGGTCCGTGCGCATCTTGTTCAGATGAGTATCCGCCCTGGCCAGCCGGAGGCCAATACGGACGCCATGCTCTCCGCCATTGCAGCGGCCCGCAAGGACTCGGCTGACCTGGTGGTTTTTCCGGAAATGGCCATTCCCGGCTGTCTGCTTGGCGACAGCTGGGAGCGGGATGCATTTCTCCGCGAATGTGAAGCTTGCGGCGAATTGGTCCGGGAGGCATCGGACGGGATCATTATTGTTTTCGGCAATGTGGCCATGGATTGGGCCCTACGCAACGATGATGGACGGGTCCGGAAATACAACGCCCTGTTCGTGGCCCGGGATCGCCGTTTCGTCGGTCCGCGGAATGGTCCGTATCCGTTTGTCATCAAAATGCTTCAGCCGAACTACCGGACTTTTGACACCAGCCGCTGTTTTTACGATCTTCGCCGGCTGGCCTTGGAATCCGGCCGGCCGCTGGAACAATTGATCGCGCCGGTCGTGACGGACCGCTGGACGCTGGGCTGCGCGCTGGACGCAGATGCCTGGGATGAGGATTCCGGCGTATCGCCCTTGCGCCTGCTTGCCCGACATCCCGTGGACTTGTTTATCAATATCAGTTACTCACCGTTCATTCTTAATAATAACCGACAACGGACAAAAGTCTTGTCGGCGCATGCTGCCGCGCTCCATAAGCCGCTGGTTTATGTCAGTAATGTTGGTATACAGAATGACGGCCAGACAGTGTTTACGTTTAACGGAGCGTCAGGCGTGTATGCCGGCGCGGGGCGCCGGGTGAGTATGCCGGTTTTTGAGGAAGACGCTTTGACAGTGGAGATTCCCATGGATGGAACTGCGTTCGGAACACCCGTCGAATTGTCCGCCAAAGGCGGATCCGCCTCAGGCGGAAAGGCGGAGGGGACCAGCGAGGTCTGCCAGGCCCTGCTGTACGGCATCCGGGAATTCATGGGCCAGTGCGGAATCAGCCGGGTGGTTGTCGGAATTTCCGGGGGAATTGATTCCGCCGTCGTGGCGGCGCTGTTCAGTCATGTGCTGGACCGTGATCAACTTCTGTTGGCGAACCTGCCTGGCCCGTTCACTTCTCCGACGACCATTGCGTTGGCCCGCCGGCTGGCCGAATCTCTGGGTTGTTATTATGTCGAAGTGCCCATTGCCGACAGCGTGAACTTGACCAAAGCGCAGATTGACGGCCGGGAGATTGCTTTCCGGGATGGCAAGCGGAAAACACGACTGCATCTTACGGATTTCATGGCGGAAAATGTCCAGGCTCGGGATCGGTCGTCGCGCCTGCTTGCCGCCCTGGCCGCCGCGTTCGGCGGCGTGTTTACCTGCAACGCCAATAAGACGGAAACCACGGTGGGTTATTCAACGCTCTATGGCGATCTAACCGGGTTCCTGGCGCCTATTGCCGATTTGTGGAAAGGGGAGGTGTATCAACTGGCTCGCCATCTCAACGAACATGTGTTTCAGCGGGATGTGATTCCAGCGGAATGTTTTGACCTGACGCCGTCGGCTGAACTCAACCCGGCGCAGAACGTTGATGAAAACAAGGGGGATCCACTGCTTTATCCCTATCATGACCGACTCTTCGCGTCCTGGGTGGAGGGGTGGCAACGGGCGACTCCGGAAGAAATCCTGGCATGGTATCAGGACGGAAGTCTGGAGAAACGGCTGGGTTATGAGGGGAAAGTGGCCGATCTGTTTCCGGATGCGCGGGCCTTTGTCGCCGACCTGGAACGATGGTGGGGGCAGTATCAGGGGCTGGGCGTGGCCAAGCGGATTCAAGCTCCGCCGATCCTGGCTGTGAAACAGCAGTCTTGCGGATGCGACCATCGTGAGTCGCAGATGAAGCCATGGTTTAGCCGCCGCTACCGGGAATTAAAAAAAACCATCAAAACTATTGCTTTTTCGAGGCCAATAGGATAAATTTAATGTTATGTTTTAGAAATAACATTCAGGGGACTATATGCAACAAAATATAACATTTTTATGCGTTCTGGCAGTGTGCCTTGGCGGATTCGCTATATCGGCGTCGGCGGGTGATAACACCAACCTTCCTTATTCATCATGGAGCGATGATTTTCAATCGTATACCAATACCACCCCGCTTGTGAACGGCACCAATGGGTGGTACGGCTCCTCCAACGCCATCATTGTTCAAACGAACTTTGCCTGCACGAATTTCGGCGATATCAGCACCAAT
>CAYQNY010000168.1:0-7432 GCA_964418925.1 uncultured Verrucomicrobiota bacterium | reverse complement strand
ATCCTTGGCCAGGGCTTCCTTGACTTTCAGGGTGATTTTGTCTTTTTTCATAGGACCTTTCTAATATTTTCCGCCTGGGCGGATCAGCACGGGCTGAACCACGGAGCGCACGGAGGCACGGAGAAGCAAAGCATTAACCACGAAACACACGAAAGGAAGATCAGGCCATTGTATTTTTCTTTCATCATTTTCGTGTATTTCGTGGTTACAAATCTTCGTATTTCTGAAAGTAATTCATGGTGTTTCAAATAATTTGTTTTTGAACTCCATCAGCGCCGCCAGCCCCTGCACTTCTCCGGCGCTGGCGTCCATCAAGGTTGCCCGCAGGTCGCGGAACCGGTCTGCCATGGCATCAATCCATTTCTGCTGGACTTTCCTGCGCGTGCGGCAGAACCCGCACTTTCCCGGTTCCAGCACATTATTAATCACCAGCTGACGCATGGTAATGCCGTACGATTTCAGCGAGTTGATCAGCCGTTCCGTTTCAGCCATGGCCATGTACTCCGGGATCGTGACCACCACAAATTCACATCGCTGCGCGTCCTTGAGTAGATTTTTAATGCGCTTCACCGTTTTTTTCATTTCCAACAGAAAGTCATCCGTGGTGTCCGCCCGATATTGCCCGCCAAAGGCATTCACAATGCGATGGTATTTCCAACGCATTGTCGCCAGCACCTTGATCCATTCATCCAGCAGTCCCGGCATGTTCAGCAGGCGCAAGGCATGACCGGTCGGCGCCGTATCCACGATATATTTGTCGAACTGATTGGCCTCGATCAGATCCACGATCGTCTTAAAGCTCATGACCTCATCCATGCCGGGAATCGGCAGGCTGAACAACGCGTTGATATCGTCCGCATCCAGGTAACTGGAGTTATCGAATATGAGCTTAATTTCCTTTTCATATCTTGTCTTAAACCCGGTCATCGCCTTTTCGGCGTTGATTTCCAGGGCGCTTAGATTCTCAACGCCCTTGACCGGCCGGATCGTATTGCCAATCGCCTGGCCCAGACTATCCGCCAGCGAGTGGGCCGGGTCCGTTGAAATCAACAGCGTCTTCGTCCCCTGTGCGCAATAGAGGGCCGTGCTCGCCGCACAGGTAGTCTTGCCGACGCCGCCCTTGCCGCCGAACAGGATCAGCTTCAACCCCGGCTCACGTAATCCAGTTAAAGACATAAAATAATTGCGAAATACGGATTGCGGAATGATAAATGCGAAGTACGGAGTAACGCATGAAGGATTTCAAATCTGTGCTCATTATTCCGCCCTTTTCCCCACTGCTACGCCATCATCCGGATGCGGTTCTATCCGCCGTCGTCCCACAACAGCGGGGGCTATGGCGGACAAGTTGAACCGCTGCTACACCCACGTCCGGAGGCATTGGTCCGTTCGAAAGAACAGCAACTCCGTGGTTCTAAGAATCCGCAATTCGCAATCTGCAATCCGCAATTCTTCAAAGTTCCTACTTTGCAATCCTGATTTCCAGGATGCCGTTTTTATAGCTGGAGGCGAGCGTCTCGGCCTTGACGGGCGCGGGCAGCAGGACTTCCTTGTGATATTTCCGGTCGCCGGTGCGGACGGCAATATCAAGGATGTCGCCCTTGACCTCCACCTTGATGTCCGCCTCGTTCACGCCCGGCATTTCGGCATAAATTTTCACTTCTTCCTTCTCGTCAAACACGTCCGTCATGGGCTCGCGCTCCTCATCCACGGTCGGCCCCTTCGGCGTTTGCTTGACGTTGCCGAATGGTTCCACGACCGGTTTACCGCCGACAGCCGACTTGACGGTGAATCCATAAACCGCCTTCATGCCCTTTTTCAGATGACTAAGGTCCACTTCACCCTCTTTATTCATCTCACCGCCGGCGGTCTTCAAATCCGAGGCCAGTTCCACCAGGTGCTCGATGCCTTTGAACAGTCCGCCCAGGCTGATTTTGCCGACGCCGAGATCAATATCGAGGTTGTCTTCCTGTTCGCCTTTCTTTTGCTTATCTTTCTTTTGCATATGCCGACTCCTTTCTTAATTTTCTCGTAACAGCACAGGTTCAATGCATCTGCACACCAATACCCTTGCACGCCGCGCAGGGCAAACGGGTCGCGCCCGCCCGGCCACTGCCCCGGCAGGTCGCGCATGTGTGAATCGTTCGGCCGGTCACCTGCATGACCCCCTTGCCCCGGCAGACCGGGCAGGTCAGACTGCGATTCAAAATGGACGTGCCGGCGCCACGGCAGTAAGCGCAGACAACGGCGTTCGGTCCCACGTCAACCGTTCCCCGGCCCGCGCAGACCGGGCAGGCGTCTTGTTTCCTGGAAGGCGGAATACCCGTGCCCTTGCAAAAACCGCAGGGATAAGTAATGCGGTCGAGCACTTCCCCCGGGGCGCCGGCCTTCTGCCGCTTGAAATCATAACTGACCCAGTTCATAACGCCTCCAATTCCACACTGCACCCGTCAACAGGCTCAGGGCAGGTCCTCCACATTCCGCACTCATGAACTCTTGCGCTTTGCCCGGTCGCAAGTCACATGTTGCAAGTCGAAAAATTCTTAATACTGCACCTTCATTTTTTTACGCGCTTTACCGGATGTTTTTTTCATTTTACCATCCTTGGTCTCCTGTGTCCGGGCAAGCTCTTCCTGCAGTTTGTCAAGGCGCTGGTTGACACTAGCCAACTGCTTGCCCAGCAGGCGATGGCGTTTGCTCACCACCATATGCTCTTTATCCATCCGATCCCTCTCCTGGGACAGAATGAACAAGTCCAGATACATGGACCGCTGAGACTTGGGGATCGAACGGATACCCGCCGAATGAATGGTTTTCATGTCCCTAGCGCCGGGGATGAGAACGTGTTTTTTCATGAATCTTCCTTTCTATTGGTTTGGACAAAAGCGCTTTTCTCGCCGCATTCATGCCGATCAGGGTAAACGCCAGCTTGTCGCCTGGCCGAATGCCGAGCGCCTTGCGAATGCCGGTGGGGAGAACAACCCGGTGTTCTTGATCCAGAGTGACATAAACGCGCATCAGCATATCTTTCTCTCCCCCCTTGCCCAGTCACAAGCCATTTTGACTTTCGACCCCGCCTGTGGCGGGGCCAGCCTTTAATTTATCCCGCTTAGAGCGGGATCTTCGACTTTTTGATCTGTGGTTATCGGCATGCACGTGTTTTTTCACCAGTTTTTTAACGGTGGCCTTGATGGCATTATGGTTCAAGAGCGCCCCTCCCCGGCTGGTTTCCGAAGCCAGGATATCCTGGCATATCTGAAGAAACTGACCATTAGAGCCGGTAGGCGTAAAGCCCTGAACTTTCAGCGTCTTGGCAATTATGATACAGCCGCGCACGGTGGGCGGAAACTCGCAATTGCCGGACTCCCGCAGGTCCCGCACGATATTGACAATAGTTACGGCAGTGTCACGGGGCACGCGTGACTTGGCCTGGGTGATGGCCACCTCGGTGTCGTAGTCGAAAAAGTCCACGTCAATGGTCACCATGCGGTCGCGCAGGGCATCCTGGCTCTTGTGCACGCCGGCATATTCCTCGGGGTTGGAGGTGAAGACGGCGCAGAACTTGGGATGCACCTTCAGATAGGGTTCATCCCCGCCGCGTCCTACAGGCAGATCCATCATCCCCTCCTGGAGGATGGAAAGCAGGATGTTGTTCGCCTCCGGCCGGGAGCGGGTGAACTCGTCGTAGATCAGGGTGAATCCGTACCGGCATGCCACTGTCAGGCGATTATCCATCCAGCGCTTGGTCATGTCTTCCTCGGTTTTCTTCACCCGGGAAATAAAATTATCCACCAACTTCCTGAAGTGGTAGCCGTGCTCGCCGCCGACCAGGTCCGCGGTGGTGAACTGCTCGTCGCCGTGCATGACGACGACCGGCCGGCCGATTTTACGGGACACGTGCATGGCCAGCGTGGTTTTGCCCGTGCCCGAGGCGCCCCGGAAATGAACGGGGAATCCGGCCTTCAAGTAAGACAGCGCCCGCTTGGTCAGGCCCTTGACGTACGGGGTTTCCACAAAACCCGGCAACGGGCTGGGTTCCAATACGGTTGTGATTTCATCAATCATAGTTTTTCTCCTTTTGTTTTGCCGCCATTGGTAAAAACATTTTATTTCTTGAGTCAGTTGCAAAACTCTAAAAAGAATCGGCTCGTCAGGGCGAGCCTCCTGCATTTCTTAGAAAAATCACGGTTGCAGGAGCGCCACACCGTTGGCGCGATGAGTTTTGCAATTGACTCCTTAATTACGGCAACCTCCCCCACCACTTGAATTTTTTGGCCGTTTCATTCCAGATTCGGTTGGCTTCCTCAAAATCCGCCCGCGCTTCCTTTTCTTTCTCTTCAAAGCCCGCTTTGAGCGCAAGGAATTTCGCCAACGCCGGTTTCAGCTTTTGGGTCTTATTTTCCCGGAAGGAATTTAATTCGGTCATTTGATCTAATTCCAAAAGTAGCCACAAAGATGCACAAAATTCACAAACAGGAACAGATTGACCGCTGATGGCGCTGATAAACACGGATAAGAGAAAAAAATATCGGCGTCCATCTGCGTAATCTGCGGTTAAGATTCAGTTTTTTATTTCCTATTTTGTGTCCCTTGTGCCTTTTTGTGGCAAAAAATGGTTTTGAAACTGCCTCATTTCTTGGCAACCACCCCTTTGCCTCCGCATTTGACGCAGGGAAGGCCGCTATCCTTGGTTGTGCCAGTTCCTTTGCACTTTGGGCACTCTTTAGTTGCGCCTGGGACTGTAACCATACCCTTGCCGTTACAGACCGTGCAGGTAACCCGGGCGCCGCCGGGATAGACGCCGGTAGATTTGCAAAAAACACACTTGATTGCCGGCTCTTTAACTTTAACCTTGCCCGTGCCGCCACAGACCTGGCAGATGGAATATTCAGACAGCAGACCAAAGGGGTCTTTACCGATTCCCTTGCAAAAAGCGCAGGATATCTTTTTCATTAACTTACCCTTCCCTTTTCGCGGCCTTGCGTGTGTTTCGCGGGAAAGATTTTAACCTTCGGTGCTTTGACCGCGCCGTTGTTTCAACTCGGCTGCCATGGCTCGCCAAGCCCGGCCGGCGTCCAGAAGATCGGAATGAAGCTCCTGTTGCCGGTTTCGGCATTCTTCCAGGAACGCATGAACCGCTGGCGCCAGGACCTTCCGATATGCCGCCAGTTCTTTACGCAACGCATTCGCCCTCTGATGACGAAGGATTTGGCATTGGCCGATGAACAGCCTGGCATCACCCCGGATGGCATGGCTTTCATCCTTCACAAATGCCAAGGTGATTTTTCGCGCGCTATAGCCGGCAATAATATCCTCACATAGAGCCTGCATGCCTGTCGAAACGTCATTCCTCATGTGTTTCCTTATGCGCTAAATGCAAAATTGCAGATGATCAGGTTATTCGTGCTGTAGGCCGGGTCACCTGACCCGGCGTCGCATCCCCGCCGCGTGAGGTCACGCGGCCTACAGCCCATTCACCTTGTGATTTGTTGCCTAATTTTATTTATTCCGCGTCTTCCTGGTCTTTCTTGTCTTTTTCTTAGACCCTTTTTCAACGGCTTCCTTGACGGACGACGCGTCGTCGCCAGCTTCGATCATGGGTAGTACGCCCTTTTTCTTAGCTTGGGCCAGGGATGCTGCCATGGAACTCCAGGCCGCGCCGGCTTTTTTAATGTCCGTCCGATATCCTCCAATCAAGGCGCTCGCATCGCCGAGGATCGTCTTGACGGCGGCGGTCGTGTCCTTCACCGATTTCGCCAGTTCCTTTTTAAGGGCATCGCTCATTTCGCCGCGCTGGGTTGTAAAGTCCTGGATCATTTTACCAATAGAGGTCTGGACTTCTTTGACGAATTTCACCAACTCGGCCTTCTGTTCCTTGCTCATGTTTGCATGTTCGTGGTGAAGCTTTTTCAGCAGTGCCTCAATTGTGCTGGAAAGCTCGCTCGTGAACTCCGCCAGGGCTTGGGCCTGTTCCGCGCCCATCTTGCGGCGATCGCGCGTGAACCCTTTCAAAGTCGAATGAGTGTCATCCACGATGTCGCCTACGGCTTGGACACGCTGGTTATAGGAAGCCATGATTTCCCGAGTCGTGTCTTTCATATTCTCTGCGATTTTCATTGTTGATCCTCCTTGGTTGTTGTGTTTTCTGCCTTAGGCGGATCTGCCTAGGGCATGATGTTGCCTGTTATTTGCCGTTCTGACCCGCCGGCAACATCTATGTCGTAGTCCGCCACGGCGGACGGGCCGACGGCCTCTACAATGGATCGGGGTGTAGCGGCGGTTCAACTTGTCCGCCATAATCCCCGTTGTTGTGGGACAACGGCGGATAGAACCGCAAGTTACCTGCTATTTACCGTTCTGACGAACGGCCTCTACATCATCCCGCCTGTTCCCGCGTCATGTTTTTCGTTTGTTCACCTCCTTGTGAATTTGAATAGCCTCCAGCGCTTCTTTCATCCTCACGTCGCCGTCAGGCGGCAAGCCCCGCTGTTTTTTCAGGTCTTGCCTTGGCAGAGCCTGGGCCTTGACTCGTTGTTGCTTGAAATTGGCGATCAATTGGCGGACTTCCTCGCGCCGTTTCAGCTTGCGCGCGATGCGCTCCTGGCCTTGCCGCTGAATGCGTGCCAGCATGCCTTTGAAATCCCGGATTCGCAGGGTGTTGCCTTTCTTTAACAGGGATTTCACCAGCATGACTGTAGCCTGTTGGTTTGCCTGCGTCTCGCGGAGGTTGGACGTCAACTCTTCCTTGCACTGATCCTGTTCGACGAGTAATTCTTTAATGGACTTCAAGAGGTCGAGGATTTTCCGGGTGTTGCCTTTAGCCAATTGATCGCGGATCTGGCCATAGCGCTCTTTCAGAGACGCGGCGATGCGTTGTTGTTCGGCCAGGAATTCGTTAAGCAGTGCGCGGGTTTCCTTTTCCTGCGCGCGGCGGGGTTCGATGATCGGCCGCATCATGAGATCGTAATCTTTATTGCGTAAATGTTCATTATTGGCGAGGGCGTCGCGGAGTTGACGGTGGATAGTTTCCTGTTCCTCGCGGGCTTGATCAGCGCCCTCCTGGAAATCGGTAAGGACCAGCCGGGTGGCATTGAAAATGGATTGAATGCCTTCAATTCGCTGTTCGTAGGAGGAAATAATGTCTTCCATGACGCGTTCCGGCTTCAGCACATCCAGCATGGCTTGTATTGCTCCTAAATAGATAAAGGTCACAAGTCACAGGTCGCAAGTTGAAGGTCTCTCCAGACTTTTGACCCCGCCTGTGGCGGGGCCACGCGAATCGCGTGGCAAGCAAGTTTATCACGCCAAAGGCGTTCTTGATCTCGCTACGAACGGGACCTTTGACCTTGAAACATCGTTTTCGATCTTCTCCGTGTTTCCGTGAACTCAGTGGTGATAAATCTTCGTTCCGGAAAAACCCCAGGAATGACTT
>CAYQNY010000167.1:0-7442 GCA_964418925.1 uncultured Verrucomicrobiota bacterium | reverse complement strand
ACGGGGCTGTTTTACCGGAATCCAGTTTGCCTCTTATTGTATTCATATCTTTGACGCACAACGAAAAAATCAGCGGTTTTGCCGCAGGCAAAATACGCTGGATTGCTTTGTTATGCCTTTTAAAATTTAGAGGAATACTTGATAGCATCAACTGGACAGACATTTAAACAACGAGCGCAACTAAAGCAATCTGCCGGCATTTTTTTACTTTCAACTATGCCTTTTGCCGCCTCCGAAGGACATTCTTTTACACAGGCACCACATTGGGTACATATTTTATGGTCAATTCGAACACGAATAATGCTGAATCGTTCAATTATCCATGAGATAAATCCAAAGGGGCAAATAATCTGACAAAAAGGACGGTAGATGACAAATGCTCCGCCTAAAGCAAGAATAACCGTCAACAAAACGCTAACGCTTTCAAAATCCAGATTAAACAGATTAAAGGGATTAATATAGTGATAGATAATAAATCCTTTGCATCCTCCAAGGATACCGAACATGAGAAGTAACATGGTAAAGAAAAGACCTGCTCGGATTGTATTTGTCAAAATAAATGGGAGCTTTTTTTGTTTAATCCTTCGCAAAATAGGTAAACTGTAGAATAATTCCTGCAAAGCTCCAAAAGGACATGCCCAGCCGCAAATCATTTTATTTCCAATAACAGCGAGCACGATAAAAAAACCGAAAGCAACTACTTTAACCATTGGGTCAGAGTAAAGCCCAATCATGGATTTGAATACTTTGACTGATCCTTCCATGGGATTAGGTGATTTGCCTAAAAAGAAACCAGCTATGATTACTGAAAGGAAAAGAGAAAGAATATACGGAGTTCGTGGATACCAATCGCGTCTATTCTTTATATCAGATTTTTCTGGTCGTCCCAGCTTAACTAGAAAAATGATCCCCCATAAAACTAACGCAGCGAAAATATAATATTTTAGAGCGCTATCTTTGTGGGATAATAAATGCTCCACAGCATGTTCGATAGTTTCATTTTTTATCCCTAATTGTTTAAGCTGTTTTGTTTTTGGCGCATCGAGCTCCAGATTAAGCTCTCGAGCCAATGCTTTCCCAGTAACTCCAAGCTTGGGAGCAATATCCTGAATAGACATATCCGTAGTGAATGTTTCCAAGAGCATCTCTTTATTTGTCTTTGAAGAATTCGTGATGATTACGAGACTAAATATAAATGCCATTATTAGTACTGACAAAATTAACCATAACCGTTGCTTTACGGATAACAAAGAAAACCATTTGTTCATAGTTTGCACCTCAATATAATTATTTTATTTTTAGGCATAACGCTGAGCTAAGGCGCGCGGTTTGCCGCGTCGCCTTCAGCGCCTTGTTCGACCGTCCTCGGTGTTCGTGTTAGCATCCACCACAGCTGCTCCCACCTCATGCCACCGGTGTTGCCTTGTTTTGTGCCGGGAGTGCTCCGGCCGTTTTCGACATATTGCGTTAGCAGCGTCTTAAGTTGTTCAACCATATCGGGATACTGGTCATACACATTCTGCCGTTCGCCAATATCTGTATCAAGGTTGTAAAGCTGAATGGGTGGCAATCCTTCGCACTCCTCTCCGGGACGAGGCTTGCTCCACCCTCCAGAACCGGCACACATTTCAAGTTTCCACTTGCCCTTTCGGATAGAAAACGAGCCGTCGATGGAGTGATGGATGGTGGCTTCACGCAGGGATCTGTCCAGTTGCCTGTCCCGCCAGACCGGCAGGTTGCTTACACTGTCTTCCCCGGCATTATCAGGAAGGCTGGTGCCGACGATGTCCGCGCAGGTAGCCATAAGGTCGCAGAGGCAGACCGTCTCGGCGGAAACCGACCAGGCAGAAATCTCTTTGGGCCAGCGCATAATCAGCGGGATGCGGTGCCCGCCTTCGTAGATGTCGGCCTTGTGTCCCCGGAAAATGTAGCTCGGATGGTGGTCGAGATCGGCAAGCTGGTCGAAATCTGCTTCTGGTGAACACCCGTTGTCGGATGTGAAGATCAGAATCGTGTTGTCCGCTATGCCGGCACCTTCCAGGGCGTCGATGATCTTCCCTACGGTGTTATCCACCTGGAGGCAGAAGTCACCATAGGCATTTGTGCCGCTCTTCCCTCTGAACTCAGGGGTAGGCAGGATGGGTGTGTGTGGGGCGGGAATTGGGAAGTAGAGAAAGAACGGTTCACCTGTTACTGCGCGCTCCTCAATGTATTTTACACCACGGCGAGTAAAATTAGGCAAGACGTCTTCGTGCTGAAAATCAGATGCAGTTGGTCCTTTGCGCCACCAGCTGAACTTCTCTTTGTTCTCGGTGGTTCGATCTGGTTGGGCAGTCACTTTGCCGTTCTCGACATAGACATAGGGAGCCATATCCAACGATCCGCAGTGGCCGTAGTAGTAGTCAAACCCGCAAGTGTCAGGGCCATTAGCGACAGGGCCGGCAAAGTCGACATTGCTGCCATCATTTTGGGCTGGTTTGCCATTCGTGGTGGCCCAATCCCATCCAAGATGCCACTTCCCTATCATTGCGGTATGATAACCGTGCGACCGAAGAAAAGAAGCAACGGTCATGCGACCGGGCTCAATTAAGTGTGTAGAGTAGCCCCCAAGTACGCCGCTTTTCAAAGAGGAACGCCAGTTGTAACGGCCTGTGAGAATACTATATCGTGAAGGGGTGCAAACAGCCGAGCTCGCGTGGGCGTCTTCAAAGATCATGCCAGCGGCAGCCATTCGGTCTAAGTAACGGGTGCGTATCTTCGAAGATGCATTCAGGCAGGATACATCGCCATATCCCATATCATCCGCCAAGATATAGACAATGTTCGGTTCTTTAGTCATTCTTTCCCTTCGTCGAACGGGGCGCATGAACCTCGGCGCGGAACGCGCCGTAGTGTTCGATGCGCTGGTTCGATCATCATCCTCTTCTGCAAAATGAATTTAAAGCACCCAGCCGATCAGGGATGATCACGTCGATCCCGGGCAGCAGTGCTGACACGATCAGTGCATCCTTTTTCGGATCTCGGTTACACCAGAAATTCCCTGGGGTGTGTCGGTCGTGGTGCATGATCACAAATCGCTTTGGCGCTGGATTTATCCCGGCGATGGCCTGTAGAATGTCCGGGCTTGTCCAGCAAAACACCGCGTCCAGTAATCTTCCGGAGAGCCGAGGGGGGAGAGCATGACAGTCTCCCGAATACCAGATACAAGTCTTGCCGTGTCTGATAAGCAGTGAGAACTTGTTCATGCGCCCTTTGGCATCGAAAGAGTTGTCATAGCCGCCCAATACTTCCAGTTTGAGCTCGCCCAACTCGATGGATTGTCCGTCCTGAACTCGCACCAGACGATTCTCGTCCATACCGCAACGAACGGTTTGCTCAATCACATCGGCGGGAGCCAATACCTTCGCCCCGGTGTTTTTTGCGATTGTGTTGATGGCGTTTATGTCGCAGTGGTCGCCGTGCTCGTGCGACACAAAGATTGCGCCACATCGATCAATCGATTCTGGGCGTATGTCAGTGCGCTGAAGATGCGTCTCTATTCCCCCTTGCCACTCGAACGCACCGGCGAAATACGGGTCCGTTAGGAGAACAGTCCCATCGGCGGAGCCAAACAGGAATGTCGTGTGAGATATAAAACCAACGCGCAGTTCACCAAGGTGCATTGTTTGCCTTTCGATCGAACGTCACGGATCACGCGCGGCCATAAGCAGTCGTGTGGATTCAGCTTGTTCGGGATCATCTTGCATACTTGTCGATCTCTTCTCGGGCAATCTGAACCCAACGTGCGAGTCGTTCTGGCTCGTTGTTTAGAGTGTGGACGTCTTTCATGATGATCTCGATCCGACAATCCCGGGCAATATCAAGCGTCTGACGAATATCGGCTCGGATTGCTGACTCGTCAAGAATACCTGTGCTTATCATCGTGGGATTAGGCTTGCGAGAGAACACGTAGTCTCGTTTGAGCGCTTCAGCCATAAAAGCTTGGTCTGTCCACGGTGATATCGACACACGGGCCAGATTCGGAATCCGTTTGAGGATATGCCATCGGTTGTTGACCGGTTCACAGCAACCATAGTACGTCTTTCCGAATCGCTCCGCTATGCTTAATTGGTACGGAAAGATGAACTCTTCAAACAGCTCAGGACCGACACCAACGGTTTCCTGCGATTCAAGAAGCACCCAGAGATCCCGTTCACAGACCTTTGTGCAGGACTGTGCCCCGCCTTGGGGAAGATCTGTAGTGTAACCCATTGACCCGGAACCAATGTAGTCATTTTCGTTGTTGAGCGAGTAGAGGCCATTCTCTTCAAGCCACCCGGAGAAGGCGAGATGGTCATCCCGAAGAAACGACATCAGCCGGTGCAATACCTCCGGATTGTCGTACATGGAGAACATCAGGCTCTCCAACCCGATCAGATCGATTGCGCGCCATGTCAGACCCATCGTCCAGTAGTGTCCTCCTCGTATTCGTACGGGAAGAATGCCGACGAACACGCTTTCTAGACGGTGTTGATCAGCCAACGTCGCGGCGCGGTCCACTGTGAAGGTGCGAGGATGCAACTTGGCAAAATCCGCATCCAAATCCTTGATGGGCGGATCCCATGAGCGCGACCCCATATGGGTGTCGTCTCCACCTTGGTGCACTACAACATTCACTCCGTAGTCACTCGCGGTCACCCGCCATTGCACGTTCAAAACGGGTTTGATGACATGATCGTCTTTGAGTTCCTCGAAAATAAAGATCTCCCTCCGAAGGCCCGCCTCCACACTACGTGCCCACTTGCCCACACACTCCAAACTATCGGCAGAGAACGGTTTCCGTTCGTCCATGATGCCGCCGTGCTCCGCAAGCACCATGACGCGGTCATCCTTGCCGGAGTCAAGTGCCAGCCAAGCGTCGCGTCGTTCTTTGTTTATCGGATGACCGGCCATCTCCATCTTATGCTCCGCCAGCCGCCGAAGAATATCCTTGTCTTGTCTTGATACTTCCATTGTCGTGTCGATCCCTGTATTTTCACTCCCGAACGCTTCGCATGACCCTCAAATGGAGCCGCCAGCGGCGGATTCATTTGTAGCGGTCGATGCGGTTGTTCGACAATTCTTCACCACAAGTTTGTTTGCTGCATGGGTATGCTGGATTCCTCCGGCATGTTCATCCTGAAAAGTGTAGCTCTTCCTCAGAATGGTCTCCCATCCTGAGTATCTCTCGTACAGTTCCCCTTCGTGAAACAATCCGATGCAGAGCGGAGCCAGATCACGGGGAATCGGGATAGTGTCAGTGAAGACGGTCAGCACATTGAAACCTGACGGAGCTGTGTGAGCTTTGAATTGAGCAATTATTCTCTCCCACTGGTTGCGTTCGACGAAGTGAAGACAACCATGGGAGATGATTAGGTCGTACTCTTCCGGGAAGTCGTAGGTGGTCATGTCCGTAACTCCGGTATCGATCACGAGGCCCTCGCGTTTCGCGAGGGTGTTCAGTTTGAGAATGCCAGCTTCAGAAATGTCGAGCGCCGTGACGTTGCAGCCAGCCCGCGCCAACGGGATGGCGTTTCGACCGTCACCACAGCCAAGGTCAAGCACCTTGACCCCGCGTGGAAGTTGGGGAATCAGGTCCAGTATCTCCGGACTCGCGCCACCAAAGCTCTTGGCTTCGAGATCGGCGTAGGTTGTTTCCCAGAGTGGCTGTGTCATTCTTGTCTCTTCTTGTCGAACGGCCGGATGAGCGCGGCGCAGCCTGACAACGGCGTTGCGCCGGTTGTCAGGCGAGTACGCAGCTCCATCGGTGGGTTCTGAGGCGCGCAGCGCCGAAGAGCCCAACCGTGGAGCGAAGCTCAGCCGGCCGTTCCTCGGATGAGCTTCTCAGGGAGCCGCGCTCCGCGCGGATTCCTGAGTAACTGCTCCATCCGGTTGTTCTGTGCCTTTTCTGTATGCCTCGATCATATTGGAACACTGCGTCCCGGTTTGGAAGGCACGTTTAAGGAAGTCTGCTTCGTCTTCAATTCCCGAATTGCACATTACGACTTCCATAGATATGCATTTTGCGTATGAGGATTCAGAGATGATTTGTGCAAGTCGCTCCCAGTCTATTGTCCCAGAGAAGAGCAGGTTATGTTGGTCACCACTGCCGTCATTGTCATGAAAATGCACAGAAATCAGGCGATCCTTGAGCGCATCAAGGCACAGAAGCCCAGTTCCGTTCACGTTACCGTGTCCAGAGTCATAGCAAAGGCCCACGTAGTTGGGATCATATTCCTGGAGCACCTGCTGGACGGCGTCGAAGTTCCCCGTATTCTCGATAGCGATACGGACACCGCGCGTGCGGGCAAATGGCTCCAGATCGGAAAGCGACTTCCGCAGTGGGTCGCCGGGCGTATCACCGGGGATATGAAGAATGACAACGTCACCGCCGAGTTGCGCCGTCATCTCAATTCTATTTTGAATCAGTTCTACACCGGCCAACCGTTCATATTCGCGGGGGGAGCTCCAATTCTTCTCCTGACCGACTGAGCCATGCAAATCCAGCAACTGAAGCTGGTAGCTCTTTAGCCAGCTGTCGATCTGAGTTATCTCCGATTGAGAGTAGAGAAAGTCCGTACACCACTGGTGACACCAGTGGATGTGAGAGAAGCCTGCCTCTGCAATGCGCCGGAGATAGGGCTCTGGATCGCCAGTATCTCTCGCATAATCGGTGGTTATCGAAAGCTGCATATCATTTCCTTTCGCACAGAACGATTAGCGTCAGGCTCAAAATGACCCGCGTGAACGCGGGTCATTTTGTAGCTTGCACGCTTTGGTTAGGCTTATTGTTCTAGCGGCTTATGACAGAACCACCAGTCAAAACATTCAAATGCATCTGACTTCTGAAGTCGTTTTTCTGCATCTGCTTGATTCGTTGCTGGTGGCATGATGATTCTATCGCCTATCAACTCATTATTGGGCCAACCTGCAGCAACAGCTCCTTGTTGGTCGGATATTTGAAGGGCTTTGACCGCACGGACAACTTCATCCATATTTCTACCCACCTCTTGTGGATAATACATAATCAAGCGTACCTTGCTTTTCGGATCAACAATGAATACTGCCCGCACAGTGTTGGTTCCTTTACCCGGATGCAGCATGCCAAGTTTCAGAGCAACTGAATCATTGGCTGCAACAATAGGAAATTTGATCTCCACATCGAGCTCAGCCTTGATCCACTGTACCCATTTAATGTGAGAGAACACTTGATCAATGGACATGCCGATCAACTTGCAGTCAAGTTTCTCGAATTCCTCGTATCGTTTTTGAAACGCCACAAATTCCGTTGTGCAAACGGGTGTGAAGTCTGCGGGATGACTGAACAGCACAAACCATTTGCCCTTCATATCGCCGGGGATATTCATGGGTCCGTGTGTTGTCTGAACTTTTAACTCAGGAAACGCATCCCCGAGCAACGGCAT
>CAYQNY010000166.1:0-7462 GCA_964418925.1 uncultured Verrucomicrobiota bacterium | reverse complement strand
TATCGTCCGGCCGGTGCAGGAGCGGAATACAGACGGCCTCGAACGGGTCCGGGCCATCCCCGCGAAACAGGTACTTGGCAAATCCATCCTGCGGCGAGACTATTTTGCTGACTCGTATCAAACGGGGAATGACTGTTGCTTGGCGGACCTGCGTCAGCATCCGGGCGGACAGTCCCGGCTGTGCTTCAGGCAATGTGCCGTGCCGAATGACCGATGCCTGGATCTGCCGCGCCATGCGCGGGGTCAACCCCACGTGCGCCAGTCCCGTATATACCTCGTCCGCGGTGATATTTTTCAGGAGGACCGGCATGGTTAACCCTTATGAATAAAGGGAGAAATGCTTGTTTAAGGCAATGAAAAGATGGTGGGCCCGGTAGGATTTGAACCTACGACCAGAGGATTATGAGTCCCCTGCTCTGACCAACTGAGCTACGGGCCCGGGTGTTACCAGCTTGCCAGAGCCGGCAATTATCTCTATCGCTCCGCGAAATCTAAAATATACTATGCTATTCTAAAGCGGTCTGGCAAGCAAATCAAGTCGGATAAGTGATCAAGACAGGGCTGATTTTTATAGCATGGCAACCTTGCCAACTCAAGGTGTTCACAGCTTGCCCCGCCACTGGCAGGGTCCCCGGAACGGATCATTTTGACAGGATTGACAGGATGAACAGGATTGAGAGAGGAAAACAAATGTTTGGTCCGCATTTTCCCGCGTGAAACGCGTGTCTTTTTATCCTGTTCATGACACAGGCCGAGGCTTCGCCGAAGGCTACGCCCAGGCGAGCAAATCCGCCTCCGGCAGATCGTACCTTAGGCAGACCCGCCTCTGGCGGGAAATCTTGTTAATCCTGTCAAAAAAATCTTATTCTTTCTTCATGACCCTGCCGTTTGATCCCTGATCTCTCATTTCGCAGAACTCTAGGAATGATGGCCAAACCATAAATTAAAACATAGCGGTTGCGTTCTATTGGTCAGGCTAGGACATATCACAGCCACTGCAGGGTCGATCCCGGCCGCAGGAGGAACGTGGAGGAACGTGGGGTCAGCCCTGGAGGAACGTGGGGTCAGCCCTTAGAATAAAGAATAAGGCTTGCGTGTGAATGTTGCGAACTTAGCTTTACTCCTAAGTTGAGAATATCGAAAAGACGTTGCAGAGGAGCTGATGAATAAATCGTTAATTTCTATTCTAAGGGCTGACCTCACGTTCCCATGACCCCACGTTCCCACGTTCCCTACGTAAGAATGATCCCGGCGCCAGCATCCATATGTCTTCACCTCCGTGAGCGCCGAATTGAGATGCACGAAGAGTTGTCAGGCCCCGGCCAGATCTGTGCCGGCGCAGGCTTTCCGAACAGATGCCGCTGCGACAGGTGAGATGCTGAAAGACCTGTATCCAAAGGCCAGCAGGCGTGGAATGAAGTCCGGACGTGATGCGACCTCGCCGCAAACCGTTATATCATCCTGTCGTCCAATCTCTGTAGCGCGTTCTATCATAAATTGCAGCAGCCATAGGAAAGCTCTGTTCTCGATATCATTGTACTTCAGAACTCTCTCGTTATCACGGTCGGCAGCCATAAAGTACTGGAGCAGGTCGTTCGTTCCAATGCTGACGAAATCTACTTCCGACAAGATGTCGTTCATAGCAATAGCCGCTGCGGGAATCTCGACCATAGCTCCAAGCATAGTATCTTCTGAGAATGGCACGCTTTCCCGGCGGAGGTCTTTCTTAGCTTCCTCGATATGTTGCTTTACCGCAATGATATCTTCAGGCGTACTGACCATTGGTATCAATATACCGACGTCTCCATTCTGCGCGGCTCGGAGTATTGCCCGGATCTGTGTGCGCAATTCCTCCGTGTGCCCTGACAAATGGCGTCTTATGCCTCTGATGCCAAGGGCCGGGTTCTGGCCTCCGCATGTGTCAAGCATGTCCCCGCATTTGTCGGCACCAAAATCGAAAGTGCGTATTACCACGCGCCTGCCGGCTGAACTATCAACTGCCTGGCGGTAGATGCTGTACTGTTCTTCTTCGTCGGGGAAACGACCGGTAGAGAGGACGAAGAATTCGGTGCGAAACAACCCAATTCCATCAAGGCCATTCTGAATCATAAAACGTACCTGATCCGGATTCTCGATATTTGCCATCAGGCGGATTGGGGTCCCCTCGCGAGTTGTGCATCGAATCGCAGGCTTAGACATTGGAGGCGCTGACAGCTCCTTCTGGATGGAACGGTATTTCTTGACGATCGCCGCCCGCGGCCTGACAACTACGAGACTGTTCAATCCATCAACAATAAGTTCATCGCCCTCCTTCATGCTTTTCTCAATACTGTCAACTCCCCCAACCGTAGGAATTCCGTGCCCCTTGAGAAGAACAGCCGCATGCGAAGAGAAGGCACGGCTTTCCGTGGCAAGGCCCGTGGCGCTGAGACGTTGGGCTTCCATAGCGGCCGATGGATGCAGGAATTCAGAGACCAACACCGGAGACTTACCGATCTGCGTTACGGTCTTGGGCCTGGCTCCTCGAGTCTGAATCAGCGCTGCAAGGACATTGCCGGCCATATCCCGTACGTCCTCGACGCGAGTTTGAAGATAGGGGTTCTTCATTGATTCGAATTGTGCCATGAGTTGTTCTGCGACATCCTGGGTGGCCCATTCAGCATTCTTGTGCTCGTCCGCTATCTGTTTTCGGACGTTTTCGTGGAAGCGCTCGTCGGCAAGCATAGTCCTGTGCATTTCGAAAATGAGTATTGCATCTTGGTGGGAATTACTGTGGGCCAGTTCAATATGCTTGTGAAGGTCACCCCGCACAATTTCCAGAGCACACGTGTAGCGTTTCTGTTCAGCCTGAATCATGCTGGTTTTGATGGTACGCTTAGGGACCACTATCTTGTGATCCACAAGATGGGCAGGACCAATGCCGATGCCGGGGCATATAGTTTCACCCTTCAAGATAATCTGGTTCTGTGTACTATGGGTTCTCCTCTTTCGTTTGACAGTCATGTGTTCTTCTCCTTGTTTCTACCACCCCATAAAAAGGCCGAGCAGTCCGACCAAAAAACCGACCACAACATTTATGGCCTTGCTCTCTCTGGTCCACCATCGTCGTCCAGCCCGTTCCCTTCCATCTTGACACCCGCGATATGCGCTCCGCAGTGCGAGCAGTGTCCATTCTGAATGTGATTATCAAGGACGCCAAAACCACGGCGCCGGATCAAGATGCCGCCGCAATCCGGGCAAGCGGTATCCTGACTGGTCTCGTCCGAAGAATTGCCGACGTAGACGTATTTGAGTCCTTCGGTCAACCCGATCTCACGAGCCCCGCGGAGGGTCTCAACGGGTGTTGGCGGCACATCCGTCATTTTGTAGTTCGGCGAGAAGCGACTGATATGCCACGGCGTCTCTGGCCCAAGCTCTCGGACCACGAATTGCGCCGCATCCCTCAGTTCCTCCTGATTATCGTTAATGCCGGGTATGAGCAGGGTGGTCACTTCCAGCCAGATTCCAAGCCGCTTGATCATCTTGAGGGTGTCGAGGACCGGTTGAAGGCGAGCGCCGACATACTTCCTGTAAGTCTCGTCACGGAATGCCTTCAAATCCACGTTAGCAGCATCGAGGTAGGGGCGCAACAGCTTGAGGGCTTTTTCCGTCATGTAGCCGTTGGTGATGAAGATATTGCTGAGACCGGCATTATGGGCTACGCGCGCAGTGTCATAAGCGTACTCGAAGAATATAGTCGGTTCGGTGTAGGTATAGGCGATCGAGCGGCAGCCGGCCTTCAGCGCGGCATCAACGATCTGGTCAGGGCTAGCCTCCTCTCCCGAGATGAAGTGTTGTTCACGAGGCATCTGGGAAATTTCCCAGTTCTGGCACCAGCGGCAATGGAAGTTGCACCCGGGTGTGGCAAAAGAGTAGGCCATTGAGCCCGGGTAGAAATGGAATAGGGGCTTCTTCTCCACTGGATCCACGTGCTGGGTGACGGTTCGGCCGTAGACCAGTGTGTAAAGCGTTCCGCCTCGGTTTTCCCGGACCTGGCAAATGCCCTTCTTCCCGTCGGCGATAATACAGCCATGCGCGCACAAGCCACAACGGACTTTGTGGTCCGGCAACTTGTCGTAGAGTATGGCCTCCTTGGGTGCGTGGATCTGAGTTCCCCTGGTCATGATCTCTTCTTAAACCTCCTCAAGTAAAACGCGTGTCCTCCGTACTGCGATTCAATGAGCTGCTCCCGCTCAACAAGTTGATGAACAACCGCCCAATCGGCCCTAGCTTTCTTCAGCAGGCTACCTACCGCATCCTTCCGCATTGGATGCACTGCGGTGATACTCAGTATATCCTTTTCCACGTTTCCGGTGGAGGCGAAGGCATCGCCTTCGTAGCCGGTAAGATACTCTACATGCTCCACCTTCTCGCTTAAGACCTGATAGGCTCGATTGACGACACTTTCGTCGGGGGGCTGCACCCGTTCCTCCGCGGGAGGACGGGTAGGAATGGCCAAGTAGGCTACGGCCGGGCGGAGGCGGTTCAGAAAGTCTGCGACTTGCCGAAGACTTTGCTCACCATCGTTGATGTTGGCCACAAGCATTGTCTCTGTCGCTATTTCGCCTCGGAAGGATTGGGAAAAGTCCAGCGCCCCTTCAAGAATGGCATTCAGGTTCAAGTTCCTGTGAGGACGATTAACCCGGCGCCACACTGATTCTTCTACGGCGTCCATTTTCAGCGAGACCCAGTCTGCTTCCATCAGATCTTCCCTCACCTTTTCCTGCCAGATAAGCGAGCTATTTGTGATTACAGCAATGGGAATGCCTAAGGGCTTTAGCAAAGCAATTTCCCGTTTCAGATTGATGTCCAGCGTAGGTTCCCCGTCGGGCACAAAGGTCAAGTAATCAACCGCTTCTGCGGCTGACCTTCTGTCCTCGATCCTATCCTGTACGGCGCACAGGATATCTTCCGGCTTGTAGAATGGCTGCCGATCTAGCCGCATGTTAATCGTGCGTCCGACCTGGCAATAGACGCAGGAATATGTGCAAATCTTTGGCGGGATGTTGTTTATCCCAAGGCTTTGTCCCAGCCTTCTCGACGGTACCGGACCAAATATGAGATCAGTCATGACGCGTTGCCTCCTACACCCTGTTTTCTATGCTGTACTCGTTCTGCGACGCCAAAAGACGTCTCCTTGTTGCCGATCGATCAGTACTTCTTCTCGTATTCCCCCTTGCCCAGATTCTATCGACCCTCCCGCAAGCGTAACCCGCACCGATCATTCAAGCATGGATTGGCCTTCACTTTTCTAATGGTTTTTTCGACGTCATACGCCACACGGTACCAACGGATGCCGTCCGCCGAGACGGTGGCATAGCATGCCCTTGGGTCACCATCCCGGGGCTGGCCGACACTACCTACATTGACTATGAGTTTTTCCTGGGTCCGGAATGCATATGCCATTCCAACATCTTGTGGTGTGCGGAAACGCGGCTCCTCCGTGAAGACCCCTGGTTGATGAGTATGACCGACGTAGCAGTGTCGTTTGACCGCATCAAATACCTGCTTGAGTTTGTCCGGTTCGCATGTGGCATCTTCTGGAAAGAGATATTCGTAGATCGGATCCCGTGGTGATGCGTGAACGAAAATATCCTCACCATCCTCTACTTTTTCTGGCATTGTTTGCAGAAACTCCCAACGCCGTTTCCTTTCAGGAAATACGAAAATTCCTGGTTGAGATTCCTCGGCATTCGGATCAAGCTGTTTCCGTTGACACTGGATTGCGGCAGTGGCCATCGCGTTGAATCCTTCCACCGAATGGAACATGGCATAGTCATGATTACCCATCAATGCCCACGCACATTGCTGCTCAACGAGATCAATCACGGCACCGGGGTCAGGGCCGTACCCAACTACATCACCAAGGCAGTAGATTCTTTCCACGTCCCCCTGCGCACGGATGTGCGCAAGCACCGCCTCCAGCGCTTCGAGATTAGCGTGAATGTCAGAGATCAATGCAACTTTGCCATGAGTGAAGAGTCCCAACATCCGTGTTTCCTTTCGCGGCGCGCCGGCTAATCGGCAAGCAAACTATTATTACGGACAGATCAGTACCTTTCCTCGTATTCGCCCTTACCCAGCTTCTTGAGCTTGTGAAAGCCTGCGCTCTTCGCTCGACTGTCAAGGCCGGTTTTCGGGGAAATCAGGGTCAAACCATAAATTAAAACATAGCGGTTGTATTCTGTTGCAGGATATAGCAACAGAGGGCTATGCCAGGACATTGAAAAGTTGAATTTATCGGCATGATTTATCACGTGACCATAAGGGGATGTCTCGGGTTTGGGTGACCAGTGCAATATTAATTTCTATTTTATGGTTTGACCCTTGCGCCCACTTGCGCCCAGGTAATATACATTGTCGCCTTGACGCTCTGCACGCAGTTGATCCGTGCGTATCAGTTTTCCGATATATTTCGATACTTCGTTCCGGTGCATGCCGAGCGATTCGGCGATTTGCCCGGCAGTGCACGGCCGGCGCTGCAGCATGGCAAAAATTGTATTTTCGTTGGCTTGAATATTGGCCGTGCGCTTGGCGCTGAATTGCGCGATGACCTTGGCCGGCGGATCGAAGAGCTGGGCCAGTTTTTCAAGGCGTTTTTCAGGCAGGGCCACGGCAAATTCTTCGGCGGCCGGACGAACGGCGGTATTCAACTGGATCTGGTCCGGCCCGATCGTCCTGGCCAGCGCGGCAATTTTTTCGACATCATGGGGCGCGGAATTTACTCCCTGCAGGATAAAAACCTCCATCCATATCCGGCCTTGGAACTGTTGACGCAAGGCCCGTTGGCCTGTGAGCAACTGCTTGAACTTCAATTGGGGGTGCGGGCGGTTGATGTGTTCGTATGAACGCTGGTCCCAGGCGCTGAGCGAAATCTTTATCACGCCGGCCTGCGCTGCGGCGGCGCGCACTTCAGGCCGGTATAACAGGGTGCCGTTGGTTAATAACAGGGCCGGGATGGTGGATTCCCGGCGTATGAATGCAAGCACTTCGCCGAAACGGGAATGCAATGTCGGCTCGCCCGAGCCGGCCAGGGTAATGTAATCCGCGTTGCCATCCGTCTTGAGCCAATGCTTTATTTCCTTAATCACTGCGGGCACGGGAACATATTCCCGGCGAGTCAGTGTTTTGCGCGTGGTGCGTCCCAACTGGCAGAAAATGCAGTCAAAACTGCATGTTTTATAGGGAGTAAGATCAATACCCAGTGAGCGCCCGAAACGACGCGAGGGGACCGGGCCAAATAGATATTTATAATTCTTCATTCAACCGCACTTTGTGTTGCCTGTTTTATATCCGGAGCTACCAGCCCATGGCATAACCGGTCAGCCCGGCGATCAAGCCGATGGCAACGTTCACCGCCTTGACAGCAATAAAACCCCGCCGTGAATGGCCCAGCAGGGGCAGCATTCCCTGGCCGGCTTTA
>CAYQNY010000165.1:0-7516 GCA_964418925.1 uncultured Verrucomicrobiota bacterium | reverse complement strand
ATCTGCCTGCCGGCCTTATCATTTTGAGGAGGAACAGCAGGTGGTGCAACAGGCGCTGAAAGCCGAAGTATCCGGCGGCAAGGCCACAGTAGAAGTGCCGCCGTTCCGGTATCATACGATGGTAGTACTGCGGGTGAAGAAATGAGCGTATGCATTGGGGACTTCTGCAATTGCCCCAATGATTCAAGAAAGCAAGTTTGCCCGCCCCGCGGTGGGGCGGGATTTAATGGATTAAAGCTCGATTGTAGATGAGGTTTGTGTTCTGGCAAGATATGAGGAAATATAGCAATATCAACAGGTGCTGATTATGACATTACGCGGGGCTTTTCTTAAGGCAATGCGCCGGGAAAGCGGCGGTTATGTTCCTAAAAACATATCGCTGTGTCCATCTCAATTGGAAAGATTCAGGAAGGAGTATGGACATGCCGATGTTGCCGGGGAATGGGGGTTACCTATACGCGGAGTTGGACTCGAGTTCTGTGCGAGTACCAATGATTTCTCGCCCTGGACAGGACCGCTGCCGGACGAAGTGGAAATAAATGAATG
This sequence comes from uncultured Verrucomicrobiota bacterium, assembly GCA_964418925.1. Taxonomy (GTDB): domain Bacteria; phylum Verrucomicrobiota; class Kiritimatiellia; order JAAZAB01; family JAAZAB01; genus CAYQNY01. Next base: position 6,970 of record CAYQNY010000165.1, on the reverse strand, counting down.
GGGTATTGGATTAAAGGTGGCTGACCACGGTGCGGCCCTTGGCCAGTATATTCATCCATTGCAAAAAGTTAAAAGAGTGCAGGAGATTCTAGAATACCCTTTTCCCCAGATTCCCGGCAAGGATGCAGTAGAGATTGCTGCCGGTCAGTGTAAAGACTTCCATAGGCAGGGATTTCCTGTCCAGACATCCACTTGTCCGGTGGGCGGTACAATCTTCTGGCCGGCATACAAACTCCGCGGCATGGAAAATCTCCTCTGTGACTTGCATACTGAACCTGAGATGGTCGCTGTGCTGTTGGATAAGGTCTGTGAACTGTGCATTGAGCATGCCCGTCTTGCGGCTTCAATAGGAGCGGATGTAATACTTATGGCAGATGATTTCGGAACACAAATATCCACTTATATTAGTCCGGCTGACTTCAGGAAGTGGTTCAAACCGCGATTAGCCGGTGTTATTGCTGCCGCAAAGCAAGTGAATCCCGATATACTCGTCCATTTTCATTCTGACGGCGCTGTGCAGGACTTTATCCCGGACTTAATGGAGATTGGAGTGGATATATTGAATCCTGTGCAACCAGAGTGCATGGACCCTCTTGAAATCAAAAGAGAATATGGAGACAGACTCTCGTTCTCAGGGTGTATGGGGACTCAGACCACAATGCCCTTTAGTTCACCTGATGAAGTCCGCGCCAAAGTAAGGTTGTATTGTGAGCAGGTAGGCAAAGGAGGCGGTTTGTGGATAGCGCCCACTCATGTCATAGAACCAGAGGTGCCATGGGAAAACATCATAGTATTTATTGAAACAGCAAATGAGTATGCAGGAGCACAAAGATGAAATATGGCTGGACAACGTGTTTAACATACGAGACCGGGCAGAGAAGGCTGGGACACGATTATTTCAGCCGCCTGCTTGATGAAATGAAGAAAAATGGAATGGAACGCATTCTCGTAATGGTGGAAAACCCCCATAATTCAGCATGTGATCCTTATAACCATGGCCTCGACTGGCCGGCAAAAAACCCCAGATTAAAAAGTTTGGTAGATACAAAGGCGATTAATGCTCATGAGTCTTCTGAATTTTTTTCAAAGATTGTTGAAAAGGCCGGGAACTTGGGAATAGAAGTTTTTATTGAGATCAAATATACTGGAACGCAAGGGGTGCAACAGAGTTATCCGGGTATTTTTGAGAACCCTGATGCCAATGGACGTAAAGATATGAGTTCTTTCCATATCTGTTGCGATAATGACCAGGCCCATCAATATATGCGAGATAAAATTGAGGATGTGCTTAAGAAATATCCTGAAATTGACGGAGTCGCGCTGGAACATCCTTCATATCCGGGCCCATGTTTTTGTCAAAGTACCCAGGTAAAATTCTTATTGGATAAAGGCCAAGAAATATCAAAGGCGCATGAAGAAGAAATCCTGGATTGGCAAAACACACGCATTGCCTGGGCAGTTTCAGATTTAATGAAGCTTGCAAGATCAATGCAAAAAAAGGTCAAATTTGGCATGTATACCGGTTTTAGTCCGGAAGATGGTGATATTGGGGGCTATCAGTATCGTCGAGGCCACAGCATAGAGACCTTGCGGGAAATTGGATTGGACTTTGTCATGCCTTATTGCGAAGGCAGGCATAAAGAGAAAGAGCCGCAGGAGATAGAGCGGGTAATAACCTATCTGGATCCTCTTACAGTGTATCTCCATACGACTATCCGAAAAAATCCGCCTCGTGGTTACCCTGTTCCGCCTAAGGATCCGAGATATATCAAGAATATAATTAAGTGGGCTAAGGCTTATGCTGAAAAGCAGCCTCGTCTATCAGGAATGAGCTTTTTTAACGAGGTGAATATCCCTCAAGAAAATAGAAATGCTGTCTATGAAGCTATCGGGTAAAAGTTCTTTTTCCGCGGGAGCTTCAGATCATGGAAATGATAAGCGGGCGATAAAAACAGGGGTTTTGCCCCGCCATGGGCGATAACGGCCGAGGGAAAAACAGGATGAAAGCGTGGATTCAGCGGGTGCGTCGCGGTAAAGTGTCCGTGGATGACAGCGTGATTGCTGAAACAGGACCGGGCTATGTGGTCCTGGTGGGGGTGAAAAAGGGGGATGCGGAATCCGATGCGCGTTATCTGGCGGAGAAAACCGCGGCCCTCCGTATTTTTCCGGATGAGCAGGGGCGCATGAACCGTTCCATCATCGAAGTCGGCGGAAGCGTGCTGGCCGTGTCCCAGTTCACCCTGCACGCGGATACCCGCAAGGGTAACCGGCCCAGTTTCATCCTGGCGGCGCCGCCAGCGGAGGCCAACCGGCTTTATGAGCATTACGTGGATTGTTTGCGACACATCCTGGGATCCGAGCGTGTGGCCACCGGCCGGTTTCAGGCCATGATGGTGGTGGAGATTGTCAACGACGGGCCGGTCTCCATCGAATTGAAAAGCCGGAGCGAGGGCGAGTGAGCGGTAAGCAGTAAGCAGTAAGCAGTGATCCAATCAGCCGGGTTATCCTTTTTCCGGTCCCGTGATGCCCCAGAACTTTTTCTGCAGTTCCTCTCGCTCCAGTTTCATGAATCCCCGGGTGATAGTGTAATTATTGACCGATTTGGCCATGGTGTTCCGGAATTCCTGAACCCGCGGGGCCTCCTTGTCCAGCGCCTCGGCTTGAATAAACCGCTCGACCAGTGTTTCAACATCGGCATACCGGACCAGCTGATACATGCGCGTGAAATCGCGGACCGGTGTCAGCGTGGCGCTCAGTCGGTGGCCGGACGGCTTGTTTTCCTGGTCAAACGCGCGCTCCACGTAAACGCCGGGATCGGCAAATTGGATTTCCGGCGTATCCATAAACGCGGTTCCGCCGGGAAGTCCTGCGTGCAAGTGACGACTGGCGGCGATCAGCAGGTCGCGGGCGATGGCTTCCGTATCCGCGATAAACGGACCGACGAACGGCCGCAGGCGACCGGCCCGCGTGAAGCAATACCCGCGCACAGCGCCGGTGTCGTCCCGATACATAAAACAGCCGCCCTGACTGTCAGTAAAGAGAGCTCGCAGAATAGCATCGCGTTCCAGGAAGGCGTCGGCATCATAACAAATGACATCGTCCAACTCGTTAGCCTGGATAACACCGACATGGCGGGTATCGAAAGACTGTTGCGCGAATTCATTCAGTTGAAAGACAGACCGCCATAGCCGGTAGGAATTCACATAACCCACGGCGCCATAGACAGTGTTGCCCATGGGCGTGGCGTCCAGCCCGTTGATGATTTTACCCGAGTCAATGGCGTATTTGACGCACGCCTGCATCATGGCGTTCGCAATGCCCTGCCGCCGTATTTCCGGATGCACAAGAATCATGCCGATCCAGCTGTTATTCCGGCCCAGCGGCAGGACCGATGCTGTGGCTGTTGGTATATTAAACTCTTTCCCATATAACTTGCCCACCAACGTGCCTTCCGGCTCCAGGTCTATCATGCGGTTGATGTCCCGATCAGTCTGATTCCAGCCCGCCCGCAAGGTCAATAGATACATGGAATCCCTGTATTTACCGATATTTTCAATCTGAAACATATCGGTATTGACCACCTTGGTGTCGGTCGGCAACATGATCTTCATAGATTCAGGAACTTTAACCTGGATGCGTTTGCCGCTGCGGGCGACGATTTCGACATCCCGCTCGGTTGTGAAAGCGTTGCCTTGCGGGTTGTGAACGCGGAAACATCCGTATAGCAAATCCGTGTCAGCATCCTGCCCCAGAACGATTTTCGACAGGTTTTCAAGATTGGGGTTGTTGATTAATAGTTTCATGGTTTTTTCTCTATTATGCCCGTGGCGGCCATGTGTATGGCCTGCCGGGGACAGATATCCATACAGGTGGAACAGGCCAGGCATTGTTGGCGATCCACCAGGCTTTTTTTATTCACCAGGCTGATGGCATTACAGTGTCCGATCTTTGCGCATAATCCGCAACCATTGCATTGTTCCGGATCCACCACGGCATAGCCCCGGTGCAGAGTCAGTTTATCGGCTGAGGTAATCTGCTTGACCGCCAGGTCGCGGAACTCCCGGTAGCTGGTATAACCGTGCGCCGTCATAAAGGCTTCCATTGCCTTGAGCCAGCGGGGGAGGAAAGCAAAACCTTTCAGCATGGTTTCCGTGCAGACGCCGATTAAATCGGCGCCGCACTGGATCATCTGAATCGCGTCGCCAGGCCCGGCTATCCCGCCCGTGCCCAGGATACAGGTATGCGGGCCGCATTTTTTACGCATTTCGTAAACATCCCGCAAGGCCAATGGTTTGATCCAGGGTCCGGAAAAACAGGCCAGCGTGGGCTCATTCTGCAGGTGATAGGGACCCTGATCCACATGATCAACGTCGAAATCGGCAATCGCCAGGCGGTTGGCCGCAGTACCGACCCCCGCAATTCCTTTATCCACGCAGGCCCGGGCCACATCGCCAATCCGTCCGCCTTCCGGCGTCAGCTTGACAAATACCGGAATACGCACCGCCTGCTTGACCGCTTCCGCGATCATGCTGACGGCCTCGGGATTCTGGCCCATACTGGCGCCGGTCTGAGCCGTCCGGTCCTTTTCGGTCAGACCGACGTTGAACGACATATTGGGACAGCACATATTGAGTTCAATGGCATGGGCGCCGGCCGATTCCGCCTGCCGGGCCATATTGAGCCAGCCGGTCAGGCCCGGCTTATCGCCGACATAGGTGATATTGGCAAACAAAATCAGCCGTTGCGTGATTTTGCGGCCGTCTTCCAGCAGGCGCAGGCATTCCGGAAATGTCAGGCGCTCTTCAGCCGTAAACGCATGATATTTCTGGTCCTTGAAATAGCGGTAACGCGGTGGGAGACTGATGTACGGTTCAGGGTCAAAGGCCAATTTCAGGCTGGCGCCGGCCCAGCCTGATTCCTCGGCCAGGACCAGTTGTTCCTTCCATTTAACGGTGGGCCCCGATCCGACGATAAAATTATTGGCGAAATGAAGCCCGGCAACTTCAAAGGCCATCCGCTCATCCGGCTGAAAACGTGTTGGTGCGTTTCGCATGAATTCCTTTCTAAACCGTCACTTTAAAATACTCAACTATAAACTTTGGTTTGAACCTGGTTTCCCAGAGACAAAACCTGAATTCAAACTGAATAATAATCAGCCATAAGAAAAAATCAAAGAAAAAGGTAATGATGACTTGTTTTTCAGCCAACCGCGAATTAATCTTCCGTAATCGTGCACGGGTTCAGGGTTTTAGGCCGAAAGAATTTGTGGCGAATAATTCAGGTGTGCGGCATGCGAAGGCAAATAATCCAACGGATATTGGGTTATTCTGCAAAGACCAACCGAGGAGAACAATGAATACCAACCACAAGGAATTGTTACAGTCCAAAAGCAACGCCGGGTTGAAAGCAGGTGTCGGCAAGGCGGACATCACCTGTTCCGAGGGCGAGCTTGCCTACGGGCTCTACCCCGAAAAAACCATGGCGCATATTCCCCCGCAATACCGCGACATGAAGGTGAAAATCGACGATCCGTTGTTTGCCCGGGCCCTGGTGCTGGATGACGGCGCGGAAAAGGTCGTGCTGGTCACGCTGGACGTTTGTGGCATCGGCGCCAGAACGATTAGCCAGTACATCCTGAATGACAGCGCCGACGATTTCATGCCCCGGCTGCGAAAACGAGTCGAGGATGAACTGGGTATTCCCGGCTGCCGGATCAGCGCCAGCGCCTCGCACACCCATCCACCGGGCCGCCTGTTGTGCGACGACGAGGAGCAGATCTCCCGGACTGTTGCGGCGATCAAGCAGGCGCTGGACAACCTGACATCCGTCACCATCGGGATCGGCGCCGGGCATGAGGACACCCTGACGATCAACCGGACCATGGTCATGAAGAATGGGACGGACTATTCGTGGCGGCCGGAGCCGCCCGGGGATGAGATCGAGAAACTGCGGCCGATTGATCCGGAAATCGGCATCGTTCGGATTGATCGCCTGGACGGCAGTCCGCTGGCCGTGCTCTACGATTTTGCCAGCCACCTGCTGGTCGGCTGCCGGAAGGGCGCGGTCACGGCCGATTTTCCCGGGGTCACCTCGCGCTATCTTGAAGAGCAGCTCGGGGGCGGCGTGACGGCCATTTTCCTGCAGGGCGCGAACGGGGACATCATGGAAGCCTCTAACTATGATCTTGAAAATCCCCGCACCAAGTACGACTTCGGGTATCGGCTGGGGCGGAGCGTGATGAAGGCTTACCGAACGATCGGGACCGGGCCCGCCACGATCAAGGTCGCGACCCGGCAGGTTGAGTTCCCTTTGCGAAAGGACATCCCGGATGCAGTGGCTGCGGTCAAACGGGAACAGGCGGAAATGACGGCATCCATGAGGTACACGGGCCTGAGTTTCAAGACCTTCCTGCCGCTTTACCTCAAGTATTCCTTGCATCCCGACTATCCAAACCACGTGCCGCCCCGGTATATGGCGGCCGACAATTGCGGGGACGACATGTTCCGCACGCTGGATGAGCAGAACCGGGGTGCTATCAAGAAATACCTTGTGAGCATCCGCGCGATGGAGCTGATGTCCAGCAACGAACTTAAAATCGCCACCCTGGAAAAGCATCAGGAGATCATCAATGAAATCGGCGGCGCCAGCGTGCCGGCGGAAATCAAGGGCATCCGGATCGGCGAATGTGTCTTCATTGCCGCCCCCATGGAGGTGCTGGCGGAAGTCGGGTTCAACGTCAAAAAGATGTCGCCATTCAAATCCACCTATATCATCTCCAATTCCAACGGCTATCTTCACTATGCGCCCCCGGCCGCTTATTACGGCCGTGACGGTTATGAGGTTACCGAATGTCTGCTGGCTCCGGAATGGGAACAGATATTTGAAAAAACCGTCAATGAGATCTTCAAGGACTTATTGTAATTACTCAGGTATTCAGAATTCAGGAGTCAGAATTCAGAATACTCTGAGA
>CAYQNY010000164.1:0-7519 GCA_964418925.1 uncultured Verrucomicrobiota bacterium | reverse complement strand
CTCCCACGGCCATGAATTGCTGGATTTCATCCGGAGTATTGATTCGCCCTTTCTAAAAATATGCCTTGATACCAGTCATGCCAACCTAATCCGAAACTTCAATATCGCCGGTTTTATAGAAGCGGCGCAGGATCAACTGGCCGCCACGCATATTTCTGACAACCTGGGCACCAATGACGATCATCTTCTGCCGTACGCCGGCACTATAGACTGGCAACCCATCATAAACAGTTTGCGCAAGATAAAATATAAGGGGCTTTTAAATCTGGAAATACCCGGCGAAAACGGTGAACGCAACCAAGGCGGCTGTCCCCGGCGTATTCTCAACCTTAAAGCCCGTTACTGTTTTAACCTGTTAACCGCGATGATACGTTCAACACCTATTGAATCACTAAAATCACGTTAAAAAGCGGGCACCCCCGGCAGGACTTGAACCTGCGACATTCGGATTAGAAATCCGATGCTCTATCCGACTGAGCTACGGGGGTTTAATCAATACTGACGGCACTTAAATGCTATTTAATCAAATCCGTTTTTAGCTTGTATTCCATTTTGCAACGCGCTTTGCTACACTTTTTTATTGACAGCCCTATTTGTTATGTTAGATTACATACAAAGAGGCAAAGGAACCATAAATCAACGGAGGCATTATGTCAAAAGTATTCAAGAGACCCGGACTCGAATTTTATTATGGCCGGTTCACGGTTAACGGCAAACAAAAATGGTTTTCTACCAAGTGTACCGACCGCAAGGAAGCCCAGGCCGTTGCCGATGCCAAGGCCCAGGCCACCCGGGGCAACGTCAACATGGAAGATTATTTCACCGGCTTGATTGCCCTACTCGCTCGCCTTCCAAAGGATGACCAGGACGCCAAGCGCAACGACTACGCCAGCCGGCTGATGCAGGGGCAATCCTCTACCCTGAAGATCCTTGACGCCTGGCAAGCCTGGCTGGATTCGCCGCTCAAAGGCAATCCGGGCGCAATCACAATCCGCGGCTATGATGCAATCTGGCGACGTTTTGAAAGATGGATTGCCGACTACAAGGTTGACTACGTCCACGAAATCACCGAGACCCACGCACAGGATTATGTTGCCGACTTGTGGAAATCCAAGGTTGCCCCGCGCACATTCAACGGACACATGATGTTTTTGAAAAGCATGTTTGCCGTTCTCCGAGTTAAGGCCGGACTGCTGGCCAACGTATGGGCCAACATGAAGAAAATGGAAAAGGAAACCCAGGGCCGGGAGAACTTCACGCCCGAGGAATTGGCGGCGATATGTTCCAAGGCGAAGGGCGCGACCAGGTATATGATCGGCATTGGCCTTTACACCGGCATGAGGCTGGGCGATGTCGTTAATCTGAAATGGACGAACATCGGCAAAGACAGCATCAAGATTATTCCATCCAAGACCAAGCGCAAGGGAAAGCAAATCACGTTGCCCATTCATCCCGTATTAAGAAAACTGTTGAATGAATTGCGGAAGCAAGCCGCCGGCGAATACCTATTTCCAGCCGAACACGATGCTTGTCATAAGGAAGATTCATCCGTTTCCAAGCGCTTCCAAACATTCCTGGAACAATGCGGAATCAAGACCACCGAGGAAGGCAACGGCCACCGGCGGCGAGTGATAGTCCGGAAAGGCTTTCACAGCTTGCGTCATTCCTTTGTCAGCCTATGCGCCGCCAACCGCGTGCCCCAAGTTGCGATCCAGGAGCTTGTCGGGCATGGTAGCCCGGCCATGACCGCGTTATATTCCCATGCCGACTTTGAGCAGAAACAGAGCGCGATAAACGGACTGCCGGCGATGGTGTTTGAGAAACAGAAACCAGAATGAACAGATCAAGCCCCGGCCCTGTGGGCACACTAATAAGGAGTGAACATGAAAACGAAGAATCGAAAACAGACAAGGGAAAATATCGCCGGGCAACCTTGCCCACCACAAACGAAACCCGTGCCTCCGGCAGAGAGTGGAACAACGGATAGGCAGACATCAGTGAGACCTTTTGATCCTTCTCAACTCAATCTGTTATGCCTGGCAAATCCGTCAGACCCTCATTCTAAATTCAATATTGAGTCCTACCTGTCGAAGCATGGCTGTATGGTCCCGAATCTATCGAACACCCTGTCAGAGTGGATTAAAAAGGCGGCGGCATTAGCGGCAAGCGAAGGGGTAAGTAATTTCGAGTTAGCCAGCAGAGGAAAATTACCCGACGTTGTTTTTCCACCATTCCTGAAACCGGAAAAATGGCTTGCCGCATGGTATCTGGTTCCACAGGCTCTTGCCGATGTAAACGCTGCTTACCCTGGCGTAATCTACACCGAGCCGAAGTTTCACGACGCGATACGATGCCGAAAGGTTCAAGCCTCCTGCGGTGACACGCCAGCGATACGCAAGGCGGCAAATGATTGGCTTCGGACAGTGTCTGCTGTTCCGCCCCCACAGAGAAAACGACCGCGAAGAAGCAAAGTAAAATCAAAAGAAAAGCCTGGAAGATCGGCGGAAATCAATCTATTCCAAATGCACTTTTGGATTATTCCGGAACTATACATGAACATTGTAACATTGAGAACCTTGTATAAGGAATTAAGAACGAAACAAACACAACGCGCTACGGCCCATGAAGGAGCAGTCAACGAATTACTGCGCCGTGTGCCGAAATTATCTCACCTTAAAGAGCGAAAGCAGGAATGGTTTAACCTGATCGTTACGAGTCCACGCTCGATAGTTACAGCGTGCGAGATCGTAGCCAGCATCCCAGAGTCCGGGCTTCAGGGGCACAAGCCGGAGTCAATTCGCAAAGCCCTTAAACGTCAGTTCCGAATGATGAAATGCAATCCTATACCGAAACTGGAAAAGGATGCCCGCGAGGCCGCCAGGAAGCTATTGGAAGAATTCAATAAAAAACCGGCGGAAACATCCCCCAACGTCACCCCATAGAGCGTCAATAATCTATCCTGCCAGGGCGCTGTCATTGCGATAGCGCCCTTTTTGTTTCCCTGAATCCAGCCGTTTGGTGGCACATTTGACGGTGATATATGACACCATAAATAGTTGCATAGTAACTACTTATGATTGACATTCGGCCCGTTATTTGCTAAATCTATTATAAAAGAAAGAAAGGAGTCTAAACAAATGATACCACTTAATTCAAACGGCCGATTGAGACACTCGCAAGGGTTTAATGCAGAACGTTTCAGTGTGTTGATGCGGCAGGCGGGAGCCGACCGAATGACTTGGAGCCGAGTTTTGAAGATTGAACAAGGTCTTTTGCCCCCGACTAAAGCAGAGGCACGTCTTTGGTCCAAATTCATTCCCGGCGCAATGTTTTGTCGCACGCGCACGGCCTTTAAGAGGAGGAAAAAAATATGAGCCAAGAAAATCAGCCCTTTGATAAATTCTGTCGCCGCTATTTCACCGCGCCAAAGGTCAAGCAGGCCGAAATGATTCAATCCGCGTTGGCGTTGCTTAACGAAAAACCAGCGGACGTGCTTTTGTGTTCTGGTGTCGAAGCGGCCAGGCTTTTGAGCGTGAGTTTCCAAACATTTTGGAGAATAAAAAAATCCGGGGCAATCCAAGCCGTCACGCTCCCAGGCATGGGCCGGCCACGATATCGTCGGGCTGATCTTGAGCGCCTGGCCGGCGGGAAAGGCGCGCATTGAGCGCCGCCGCCCTACCCCACGACCCGGAAGCCGAATCCGCCGCGTTGGGCGCAGTCTTGGCCGAGGCCGACCGGGTTATGCCGATGCTCATGGACATCCACCTGCACCCGGCTGACTTCTACGAAGCCCAGCACCGTAAGATTTACGCGGCAGTGCTGGCGATGCACAGCGCCGGGACGCCGATTGATTGCGTAACCGTGTCGAGGGAAACCGGGCTGACGATCACGGAACTTGATTTGATCATGCAGACCTGTCCCACCTGGACACATGGGCAGCACTACGCAGAGCAGGTTATTGAGGCATCACGCAAGCAACGCATCGTGGAACTGGCGGACGCCGTCCAAACCTATGCCCAGGACGGCAAGAGCGTTTCGGAAATCCGCGAAGTGATCCAAATGCAGATGGACATGCTCGTAACGCCTTTCGGTAACGCCGACCTTTTTCCGTGCCTTCGTTTTCTGGATTTACAGAATTATGAACCGCCGCCGAATTATTCCATAGCGGGGGAAGGCTGGCTACGGCGCGGGGCTGGGTGTCTTCTGACTGGCGGAACAGGTATCGGCAAAACCGTCCTGGCGGAACAGATTGCCGCTTCCGTGGCATCCGAGGTGAATATCCTGGGCTGTCTCAAAGTACACGGCGCCCACCAAGTCATGTATGTCGGCGCCGAACAAGACGAGGAAACGATGAAACGCGATTATTGCGCCATCGTCAAGCATGACGACGGAAATCCCTGTCCAGTACTACTCCAGGCGAACTTGCGGATGTTCCACGCCTACGGGATCGGCGGCGATAAATTTGCGGCATGGCTCCGGGATCAGGTTAAAAAGCACCATCCCGACCTGATTGTAATTGACCCTTACCAAGGATACTTGGACGGCGAAACGGACATCAACAGCACCGCATCATTTCTTTCATGGATTCAACCGATCGACCGTTTAATCCGGGAAGGCGATTGCGCCTTGCTCCTGGTAGCACATACACCAAAACCCCGCGACCGGGAAAGCTGGGCAAAGCGGGAATCCGTTTACATGGCCGCCGGAACTTCCGCCATTTCAAATTGGGCGCGCACTTCTGTTGAACTAACCGTCGCAGATGAAGACGCCGGCCGCTATCGGCTACGCTTTGGCAAGAACGCCGAGCGGAACGGCATGACCAACGAGCACGGCGGCATTGTCCGCGACCTGTTTATCGAACATTCAGGGAGTATGCACGAACCATATTGGAGGGTTAGCGATCAGCAGGACGAACCCACAAACAGCAAACTCCGGGACAAGATTGTTTCGTTGGCAATAGAGCATCCGTCCATGAGTCAAAGGGAGATTGCAAGGCAGGTTGAGTGTTCACTTGGTGCCGTTTCTAAGTGGTATCCGAGGAAGGATAAAACCCGGCCATGAAGGGGGGCGTTTTGTTCAGTTCACCCCTTAAGGGGGGTGAACAGTGAACAGACGCCAAAAGCCACCCCATTCAATGGCGTTCAATGAACATGAAATGAACAGAATGAACAGCGTGAACACACAACCCGAACTTAAAAGCGTCCAAGCAGACCCTGGCCCTTCGGATCGTTGCTGTCTGCCTGAAATGGGTAAAGTCGCCAAGAAACGCCAGCCATACACGCAAAAAAAACTCCGTCTGATCCGCAACCGCCGGTCAGAGCGCGGGAAGGCTACTTACGCTTCCCATTGCTGGAACGCCTGCCACGCAAGAAAATTTAATAGAGCGCGTCCACTGGCTTATCTGGATTACATCCGGCAAGCGCCAGCTACTTCAGCAGTTGATAGACGCCTGAAACGAGCCCTGCAATGGCAGTTGAAATTAAAACGACAACTCAAGGTTGAACTGCACTGCCGCCAAATGCGAGCCGTTCACAGCGCCAACGCTGCCGCCAAAATCAATGGAAAGGCCGGGCCATGACGGAAGTGACGCTTTTTCTAAGACAAAAACGCTTGCCCATTAAAGCGGTGAAAAAGGGATAGCTATGGTAACATTTATTAACTCGTCAAACCATAATGCCGTTATTGAATCGTTTTCTAAAAGCCCTCTTGAAAGAGTGCATAATCAATGGCATATATCAATGAATTGCGTCAAGAAAAACACCCCCACAGAAGCGTCAGAGCGTCCCCGGGGGCAAGGTTATGTAGCTGGTCATGCTTGCATAGCTGGGGCTGAAATGACGAACTTGAACCATATCGCAGAGCTGAAGGCCGCGCCGCTGATACGGGCGTGGCCGCTTCCGCCCTGGGGATGGATAGGGCTGCCGTCCTCGCGCCGCCGGACGCCACCGCGCCGGAAATCACTGAATCCCCGCCTGAATTATAGCAAATCATGTAGCAAACAGCATTGAATAAGGCTATCCATGAAACGGGAAACAAGCTGGAACCCTTGCAAGCATTGATGTTTATTGACATAAGCCGAGCCTGCAACCTGCGGATAGGGTATCCGAAGGCAGGCAACGGGGGCCACCCTGGACGGACGGGCAAGGCAGGCGGATAGGCAGGGCCAGGGAGGGGGCAGACAGACGGACTGGCAGACACCCACCCCCCGTGGGTATGGGAGGGGCCAACATTGGAAATCGGCCACCCCCCTATATACGGTCTCTGCGCGGATTTTAGATTTTTCGGGTTTGCTTACGATATTTGCCCCAGGCATGAAGCGGATCGGCAGGCTATTCGGAAACGCTTTTGAGGATTTTATCAGACGGGATCACTACGCCTTGTTGGCTGGTTACTGTCCATGTTTTATTTTTGGGTATTACGGCGTTGCGGATTGCCGCGGTGTTCTTTTCTTTGCGTTGCTCGCGTGCAACCTTTGCCACCGTGGTCTTGCGCTCTCGCACGGCCTCCTGTTCTTTTGGCGACAGGGCGTCGAAGGCGTCGGTAAGGGCAAGACGATGACGGGCCGCTCTCTCCGGTATGCCTAATTCGGCGGCAACTGACTCGACGGAATCAACGCCAATTATTGTCTTTGATTTTCTGTCCCCGCCTTTACCCCGCCGTATCCCACTCTCCTCTAACAGCATCTTAAACGCCTGCCCCCATTGCCACGGCTCCAGGTGCCGTCGCGCCAGGTTCAGCATGATGATGTGAACGCGCTTTTGATGCTCATCGGCGGACTTGCGCGGCTGCTGCTGCTTTTGCTTCAGCGTGACGTTTCTCGCGCCGGACCTTCGCCACTGTTGTCTTGCCTTCGGCAATCTCTTGAACCTTCGCCTTTGGCATGGCGGCCAGAGTTTGCGCCTCTGACGACTCTTTCTTGCTGATGCCAAGCTCGGCGAGTGTGGCAACCACTGATGCCGTGACGTTACCAGTGGGTTTTTTATGATGTTGTTCTCCGCCCTTCGCCTTTTTCCCCGCTTTGTATAACTGCCCCATCCGGCGTTCAGCCATTACCGCATAATTTTTGATTGTCTTTCGGCGGGGAAGGCTCTATTCTCTGAATCAGTCGGCATGTGCCGCCAACAAACAAAGCGGAGGTGATAAGCTCAAATATAAATACCTGATAAAATAATCTGCGTTCACGCAGTCGTCGTTTCACTTGAAAACCAGCAATTTTCCAATGTGTTGAAATGACACTGACAGGGACGCGCCTCATATGGGGCGCGGCTTTTGTCTTGTGTTTCAACATAGGGGCTTGCTGGTCCCTCAAGTGAGGCACGGGCAGGAGTTCGCGCCCTTTTCGTTTTATGGTCGGACTTCAGCAGACGGCTATAAAAAAACAGCCGCCTCCACGCCGCCGATCCAGCCCTGGTTATTTCGCAGAGAAGGGAAGAAGGACGCAAAGTAACCGCCCTAACTTGTAAGGGAGATGGAATAAATGAATAAATATGTTGTCGCATGCTTATCAATCATAGCAGTA
>CAYQNY010000163.1:0-7540 GCA_964418925.1 uncultured Verrucomicrobiota bacterium | reverse complement strand
ATATTGGAAATTGAGTGTTGGATATTGGATATTCTTTTCGGATGGGGTCTAATTACTATGGGAAGGAAATCTGGAATGTTGGCCGATACACTGACCTTACATGCCCAAAAGATACCGGACAAAATCGCCCTGCGCGTCAGGCACGGCGATGGATATCGAACGTGGACGTATGCGGAAGTGTGGCAGCAGGCGCGTTCCGCAGCTTCCTGGCTCAGGGCCAAGGATATGGTCCGGGGAGATCGCGTGGTTCTATTTGCCGACAACTCCCCCGAATGGATCTTGGCCTACCTGGGCATCCATCTGGCCGGCGGGATCGTCGTGCCGCTGGATGCCCAATATGCGTCAATGGAACTGCAGACGATTCTGGGATTTGCCGAATGCCGCCTGATGTTATGCTCACAGACTACCCAAGCCGCCGCGCAGACTGTTCTGCCTAAAACATCTCTGAAGGAACTCGTGTTGATTGACGGGGATTCGTCCCTGTTCGCGGCGGAGCTGTTGACGTCTTGCGTCCCGTTGGCTTCCGATGACCTGATGACTGTAATTTATACCTCAGGCACCACCGGGAATCCTAAGGGAGTCTGTTTATCTGTCGGCAATATCATGTCAAATGTTCAGGGTATTATCCAGGCGGGTATTGTCGGTTCCCGGGATACCGCGCTTGGTATTCTGCCTCTGCATCATTGCTATGCCCTGACCACAACAGTGCTGACCCCGCTGGTCATTGGCGCCGACATCACGTTATGCGCTTCATTGCGTGGACCCGCTATCCTGGCCGCTATGGTCGAGACCGGCGTCAGCGTGGCGCCTTGCGTGCCCAAGGTGCTGGAGGGGTTCGACCGCGCGATTGCCGACAAGGTCCGCCGGATGCCGCCAAGGCAACGGCGGTTTTTCCCTTTCTTAACAAGGCTTTCCCGGCGTATGCGGCGGTTGACCGGATGGAATCCCGGACGGACTATGTTTCCCGCTATTCGTCGTATGCTCGGTCAAAGGTTTCGTTTTTTTGCCAGCGGCGGCGCCAAGCTGGATCGTGACATCATCGAGCGCCTGCTGGATCTGGGCATCCGCGTTGTCGAGGGGTATGGACTGACTGAAACCTCGCCGGTGGTCAGCTTTAATCCCGTTCATTGCCTGCGCGCCGGCAGTGTGGGATTGCCCCTGGCCGGCGTTCGCGTGAAGATTGCCAATCCGGATGCCGACGGTATGGGCGAAGTCCTGGTGCAAGGGCCCAACGTCATGCGGGGATATGATCGCCGGCCTGAGGATACGGCCCAGGTTCTCCAAGACGGCTGGTTGCATACGGGCGACCTGGGATTCCTGGATCGCGACGGCTATCTCTTTTTAACCGGCCGGCTGAAGGAAGTCATCGTCATGGCCTCGGGCAAAAATATCTATCCGGAGGACGTGGAACGCTGTTATGGCGCGTTGCCCTTGGTCCGCGAGCTTTGTATCATGCCGGTGGAGCGGCCGGATGGGCGCGTCGAGCGTCTGCGGGCCGTGATCGTTCCAGATTTTGAAGAACTTCAGCGGCGGAAGATTCCCAGCATCCATGAGGCCATCCGCCGGGAAATCACCCGGCTGGCTCAGGACCTTCCCAGCTATATGCATTTGACGGAATTGAAGCTGGTAACCAACGAGCTTCCGCGCACGCGTCTGGGAAAACTGCGCCGGGTTGAAATCCGACGCATGGTTTTTGAAGAGGTCCAGGTATCCAAGGCGTCGCAACTCACTCCGGAAGATCTGGTCCTCATGAAAACGCCCGGGGCTGACCGGTTGATGGAATTGCTCCAGTCCATCAGCGGACGGCAAGAGCGGATTCTGCCGGGCGATCATCTGGAACTGGACCTTGGACTTGACTCCCTGGCCCGTGTGGAGCTGGAAGTAAAACTGGAGCAGGACTTCGGATTGGTGATTCCGCCGGGTGAATCGGCGGACATCAGCACCGTGGCGCACCTGCTCCGGCGGTTGTCGGGAACAGAGCGGAAAACCTCGGCGGCGATGCGATGGGGAGATATTCTTCATGAACGGGTGTCCCCGCCATTGTCGGAACTGTTCGATCTTTCGGAGTCTTCCCTGGGGCGTTGGGTTTTTCACATCGTACGCTGCCTGGTAAGGGGAGTGGCCCGGTGGGTTCTTTCACTGGATGTCCACGGCTTGGAGCGATTGCCGTCTCGCGGTCCCTATCTGCTGTGCCCGACTCATGCCAGCCGGATTGACGCCGTGCTGATCTTCCTCAGTCTTCCCCGTTCCCAGGTGGACCGGCTTTTTTTTCTTGGCGCCGAGGACATATTCGCTTCGCCCTTAATGCGCCGGGTCGCGCGGGTAGGGCGGGTGATTCCCACGGCCACGACCGACACTATCCTGGTGTCACTGCGCCGGGCCGCGGAAGCTCTTTCGATGGGCTATTCAGTATGTATATTTCCCGAGGGCGCTGTGACCCGCGATGGCCGGCTCCAGAAGCCGCATCCCGGCGTCGGTATCCTGGCCTGCGAATGTTCCGTTCCGGTCGTGCCCGTGCTGGCGCGCGGCACGTTCGATATGTTTTCCTATGCTCATCCCGGATTCCACGTCCACCCGGTTGGCTTGACATTTGGAACCCCCTGGGCGCCGCCGAAAAAGTCTGTTCATGGCAATGCTGATTATCTGGCGGTGCTGACGGCCTGGCAGGAGGCCATCTCGCGGTTGCGTGATGAAGATGACAGATCCGGCAGTTTGACAGCCGGACGGAGTCCCCGCGTGGGCACGGAGTGAAATCAATCCCTGTGTGTGTCCTGAATCCGTGACGGGATTTCCCGTTACGAATTCAGAAGGAGAGTAACAAGTGGCTCAATCTTCCATGCCTTCATCTCCACCCCGTCTGATGACCGCCAGTTGGATACTGTACGACCTGGCCAACACCGTTTATGCGGCTACGGTGACGTTTCTGTTCGTGCCCCTGGTAGGCGCCGCGGCGGTAGGCATCACCAATTCCGCGGCCATGATCCTGGCCGGAGTGAGCGTGCCGGTCTTGGCCTGTTTGGCCGATCGCACGGGACGCGCCGGGCGGTATTGCGCGATGGCCACGCTGATATGTATTGGAGCCATGAGCTTCTGGGGCGTGTTTTGCTCCATGCCAGTCTTGCTGGTCGCTTTTTTTGTGGCTACGCTGGGATACCAGGCGGCCCTGGTGTTCTATGATGCCCTGTTGCCGTCGGTGGCGGCGCCGCGGCACGTGGGTCTGGTGTCAGGGTGGGGAGTCGGCGTGGGCTATATCGGCACGGTGTTCACTCTGATTATTGCCTTGCCGGTTCAGAAAGTTTTCGGTCCGCGGCCCGCCTTCTTTTTGACTGCCGCGGCATTCCTGCTCTGTGCTTTGCCCTGTATGCTGTTTGTCCATGACCGGCGCCCCATTGTCCGCGAACCGTTTTCACGGGAACTGCTTGGCCGGCAGTGGCGGGAATTGTTGGATACCCTGCGATGCCTGCCGAAACAGCGGGCATTGATGTGGTTCCTGATCGGCAACTTTTTTGCCGTGGACGTTCTGAATACGGCCATCCTCTTTTTTGCCAAATTTATCCAAGTCTACTTCGCCCCGATGATACTGGCCGGGCAACTGACCTTGTGCGGATACACGATCCAAAGTATCCGTGATTATATCATAATCGGTGGATTGGCCGTGAATATACCGGCGCTTGGGTTTGGCCTCGCCTTGGGGTATTTGGCCGACCGGCTCGGCGCCCGGCGCGTATATGTTATTTCCTTGCTATGCCTGCTCAGTGGATTGGTGGGGGCCATTGTATTTGGGGGATGGGCGCCGCTGTTATTTCTTATCGCCCTGTGCTGTTTCGGCGGCCTGGGGCTGGCCGGGATATGGACGGCCGGCCGCAAATTGCTGATCGAACTGGTGCCGCCGGAGCACGTGGCCCGCTATTTTGGTCTGTACGGTGTGACCCAGAAAGTCTCCGTGCTGGGATCGGCGATCTGCGGTGTGCTGATGGAATGCTGCGGACCACGCGTGGCCATTGCGAGTCAAATCCTTGCTCTGGCCGCCGCGTTCTATTGCATTTACCGGATGGGAACGTCCGGTCGGAATAACGCCGGCTGTTAAGTGATGTTGCTGGATTCCAGCGCGATGACAATAAGCTTGGCGGCCGTGGTAAAATCGTCATCCTTTTTGAAAAATCCGGAAACGCCCAGTTGCTCGGCTTCCTTCATGTCTTGCGGCGTGCCGTGTGCCGTGATCATGATCACTGGAAGCGTCTTGTCCTTTTCGCGGATTTTCTTCAGAGTCTCAATGCCGTTCATCCCGGGCATCTTCATGTCCAGGTAAATCAGGGTCGGCCGCTCCCGCTCAATCAGTGCCAGGGCTTCTGCGCCGCCCCCTACGCCGGTCACCTGGTAGCCCTTGGCTTTCAGCCAGAATTCCATCGGACGTCGAAATCCGTCCTCGTCATCCACCAGTAAAATCCGAATATCCTTGGGTTCCACCATGTTGCATCTCCTTATTGCGCGTAGTGATGATTTCCGCAAAATGCAGAAATCATTGTAATTTGCTTTGTCAGCCAATCCGCATTCCGCCACGTCATCCCGATCATCATTAGCGATCGGGATAAGTGGCCCCTTGGCCCCGATAATCATCGGGGCCAAGGGGCAATCAGTAATCCGCAGTGCGTTATCGGGGCAGGCTAAACGTGAACGTACTGCCTTGGCCGTTTTTGCTTTGCACCCGGATTTGGCCGCCATGCTTTTCCACAATTTCCTTGGTCAGCGGCAGACCCAAGCCTGTACCCGTGCCGTTGACGCCGCCCGTGCCGTTGCCGCCGCCCGGGCTTTTGCTGCTGACCTGCTCAAACTTGTTGAAAATCCGCTCTATGTCTTTGGAGGCAATACCGACACCGGTGTCGGTGACGGACACTTCAACTGCATCGTTTGTCGTCTTCAGGGCAATCAGAATTTCGCCTTTCGGCGGCGTGAATTTCAGGGCATTACTGAGCAGGTTGTTGATCACTTGTATGATCTTATCGGGGTCCAGCTCCAGTTTCAGCGGGGTGTCAGGCAGATCCATGCGGGAGGTAACGTCCTTTTCACGGAACCACCCGGTAAAGGCCGTGACCGTTTTGCGGATCAGCGAGACCAGATCTGTACGGGTCTTTTTCAATTCCATTTTACCGGCTTCGATTTTTGACAGGTCCAGCAGATCGTTGATCAGCCGGGTCAGGCGCTCGACGTTCTCCGTTGCCAGTGAAAGAAATTCTTTCTGGTTGTCGTTGATCGTTCCGGCCGTTTGGTCCAGGATGACCGCCATATTTTTCTGGATGGCGGCCAGCGGAGAGCGGAGCTCATGCGATACATTGGCTACAAAATTGGATTTTAACTGCTCCACTTCCTTCATCTTGGTGATGTCCGAGAGCACCGATACCATGCCGATGGTCTGCCCGTCCCGGTCTTCGACGACGGCGTTGGACGTGCGGAGAATCTGGCTGGTTTCCTCATCTTTGCCGGCCACCTCGATTTCTTTGATGGAGTCCGGGCTCCCGCTGGAAAGCACCAGTGAATGTTCCTTCTGCAGACTGTCTTTCAGCGTTTGGCCGACAACGGCCTGCCCCTTTTTGCCCAGCAGTTTTTCGGCGGCGGGATTGGCCATCAGGATACTTCCGTCGTTGCCCACAACCACCACGCCTTCGCCAACATTCCGCATGATCGAATCCATCCTGTCCTTTTCGAAGGTTAAATGCTTATTCTCAATTTCATAACCCTGCGTGACCTCCTGGATTCGTTGCTTCATTTCGGCCTGAAACCGGTCGCGAATGGAGTACAGCTCCTTCAATTCTTCCGGGGATGGCAGGCGGACTTTTTCGTCAACGACCGGGACCGCGCCCGTCGGCTGATCCGCGGCAAAAGCAGGAGCGCTGGTGGGAATGTTATGGTCGAACCGGCGCATGGCATTGACAAAATCCTCATCCGCGGCCGTTGTGCTTTTACCCGGCTCATTTTTCTTTTCCTGCTCCTTCTTTTTCTTCTGTTCCTTCTGAATCCGTCCGTACAAGACATCGTTGGCTTGAATATGTTTCAAATTGCGGTCGGTTAATGCTTTTTTCATGCCGCCGTTTGCATTCATTTGCTCCGGTTTGATTGCCAGGCATTCCAGCAATGAGCACAGTTCGGACAGCGCCAGCCCCGGATGGAACGTGATGTTGTCGATGTGCAGGATTTCAAAATGACGGGTCAAACCACTGGTTTGTGAAGGATCGGTGGTGACCGGTTTGCCGTTAACCATGAGTTTCTTTTCGACAAATCCAAAGGAAAACTCTTTTCCGCCCGCCAACTCCTCCTGGAGAAGCTGATGCAGACCCGCAATGCTTTCCTGCACCAGGGAATGGGCCGGGGGATAGAACCGGACATTCTGGAGCGCCAGAAACAGCTTGTTGATGATTACAATCGGTTCACTCATGATGCTTTTTTGCGCACCGCGTGCAAAATGCGGGTTAAAAAAGACCCGCCAGCGGATAAAAGTTTTCAGTTTTCTGATTTCAGCATAGTCTGAAGTTTTTTATAATTCAAGCATGAAATGCCGCGGGATTAATCGGTGGTGACGGTGATATATCGGGATTATGCCGGCTGCCGTCTAACGATCGAAAACATGGCCATGGGATGAATCAACAGCCGCCGTTTCTCCCGGCGGATAGATAGTGTTTTCAGGAAGACTAGAATTTCGCGCCGGACAGCAGGCGGCAGGCAGCGGGTGTCGGATTCAAGAAAGAAGCTCAGCAGTTCCTGGCCGGTCTTGTCATGTGGAATGAAACAGGAGGAAATATCCAGCGTGTTGTCGAGAATCTCCAGGCAATAGGCCAGGCCGCGCCGGTCCAGGAGCGCCTGCAGGTCGCGGCTGGAAAACATTTCATTATCCCGTCCTTTCACCCGTTTCAGAAAGCGTCGCTGAATCTGGTCAATGCCCAGCGGGGTCTGGTGACAAATGATTACGCGTCCGTCCGTCCGGAGGAAATCCATGGCCTTGCGAATGGCGCGGTCCCGGTCAGGGATATAGTAAAGGCAATGGGTCAGGAGTATGAGATCAAACCATTGTCGTGAGGTGTAATGTTCGAAAGGCGTGGCCTGCAGGGTGAGATTGATGCCCGGCAGGGGGCGACGGGTTATGCGGGTCAGGAACGTCCGGCGATGCTTTTCGTTGGGTTCCAGGCCGATATAGTTTAAGGTACGCCGGTCAGACGATAGAACCTGAAGTACGCGCTGGTCAAATGTGCCCGTGCCGCATCCCACGCTAAGAACAGTCAAGTGTCGGCGGCCAGGCCATGCCTTCCGCAGGACATCTCGAACCCAGCACAGCATGGCATGCCGTTCGCCGGAAATGGATTGATAGGCGCGAAAGCAGTGGGCGTACTGTGCCGGAGTCAGGGGCGGCGCCAGACCGGCCAGGGGTTGCATGCTCATGAGGATAAATCCTTCTGGTGAATGTTGAAAGTTTTTACGTTCATGTATAGGAATTTCCCGCCAGCCTGCCCGCCATAGATAGGATGAGAAGGCAAATAAAAAAGGACCGATC
>CAYQNY010000162.1:0-7554 GCA_964418925.1 uncultured Verrucomicrobiota bacterium | reverse complement strand
CTGCAGCGCATCCCGCAACGCCACACTGGTATGCGTGTACGCCCCCGGGTTAAAAATAATGCCGTCATAGGTGCCGGGACTGCCGATAATCCGCGAGACAAGGATGCCTTCCTCGTCGCTTTGCAACGCGTCCACCCGCGCTCCCAGCGCCGCGGCTTGAGCCTTAAGCCTGCGGACAATGTCTTCCAGCGTGTCGGTGCCATAGATATGAGGCTGTCTCCGACCCAACCGTCCTAAATTCGGACCATTCAACAACAGGATTCTCTTCATGAAGACGTATTATTCCTATTTGTAGCCGCACTGCCAAGCATAATTACATCCCGACTGTTAAATTCGAGAACGCGCTGGTCTTCGAGACAGACCTTGACCCGCTGGGAAAGCATCCGCGTTTCCAGCACTTTGCCCTTTCCGGCCGGACACTCCACTTGATCCCCTTCGCGAGGCAAATCCCGCCCCAAATCCTGATAACAATTATTCTCAAAACGCAGACAGCATTTCAACCGTCCGCACATGCCGTTGATATTAGCGGAATTCAGCGATAACCCCTGTGTTTTCGCCATACGAATATGAATATTTTCAAAATCTGCAATCCAGACATTACAGCATAAAACACGACCACAGGGCGCCATTCCCCCTGTGATCGTCGCCGCATCCCGAACTCCGATTTGACGCATTTCCACCCGGGCATGCGTCTCCACCGCTAAATCCTGAACCAATTGGCGAAAATCCACCCGCTCCGCAGCCGTAAAAACAACCATCAGCCGGGAACGATCGAACGAATAACGAACCCGCAAAATCCGCATATTCAACTGATAATGCCGAATTTTTTCATGGCAGAGGCGAAATGCCGTTCTGGAAAATAACACGTTTTCGCTGGCCCGGGATTGATCCTGAAGCGTGGCCCGACGACGAACGACCGGAAAGTCCTTCATACTTGCATTTGGAGTTCCGGACGATTCAACGATTGTGACCGCATGTCCAAACTCCGGAATTTTTTCCACTTCAACGACACACGCATCCCCTTCCTTAATGGCCAATTCCGGCGGACTGAAGCACTTCACCAAATGTGTATTGCCACAGCTTACATGAACCCATCGTACCATTCAGGTCTCTCCTAACGCGAGCTGTTCCCGCCACGTCGGCCCCGTTGCGGGACAAGGGGCCACCACGCCTCTGGCCATGCCCCTGGCTTGGTAAACGTGGCAAGCGCCGTTTACCCCGCTTAGAGCGGGGTACGCCTGCCCGCAGTGCTACCCACCTGCAGCGTTATGCGCAGCATTTCGGGCAGGCAGCGTTGCAGGCGGGTCTACCTATGACATGACATCGTGATTCCGAACGATAAGAACCCTAAAATATGCTCGCTTATTTTAGGAATAATGCAAACGGATCATGCCCCGCTCCAGCACCATGGGTTCCGGCAAAGCTTGTTCCATCTGATCTTTCATTTCCTCCACAATGCGAATATTAGCCAGTGCCTGCCGATAAGTCAACCCTGTTGCCGTCTCACGGACTCGCGGCGCTTCTTCACGAAAGTAAAGCGTATCCGGTTCCAGATCACAGACATACATGAATACATCGCGATACCAGAATAACAGCCATCGTAATAGGACGGACCGACGCTCCCGGTACCGGCTCTCGATCCGAGCCTGAACGGCATCAGCCATTTCAGCGCGAATGGCTGAATCCACGTCAAGACGCCCGCCGCGCTGCGGACTTTCCATGGCATCCATGCGGCCCATTTTTTCCTGGATTTCAGTTTCCACCCCGCTTTTTTCTTCTGCATCCGCCTGAACACGGATTGTTTTCAGGAGGTCCAGCATCCGCCGGGCCCGCATCATCCCGCCGGCCACGCCCGGCTCGAAAACGGCAGTCATCATCTCCACGACGGCCGATTTCAACGCCTCATCATCTTCCGATGTTTCACCGGACAACATCATGCGCTGACACCGCGACACGATCGTGGGCAACAGAAACTCGGGATTGCCGCTTAATAATAAAAACAGGCATTGCGCGGGTGGTTCCTCAAGTGTCTTCAGCAGTTTGTTGGCGGCTATCTCATTCAGGCGCTCGGCATGGACCAACACTACGGATTTCCAGCCGCCTTCAAGGGATGTTTGAAAAACATGCTGTTGAATCTGCTGAATTTGCTCTTTCTGGATCGTCCGTGATCGTTTCTGAGGCTCCACCCAGACCAGGTCCGGATGCACATGCTGGACGATACGCCGACACCCTGCACATTGACGGCAAGGCCGCTTGCCGGACGCCGAGCAATACAACAAGGACAGTATTTCATCCGCCAACTGCCCGGCGCCTCCCCGGGGATTGCCGACCACCAGATAGGCATGCGCCAGACGTCCTGCTTCCAAGCTCTTCCGGATCGAGGCCAGCGCCACCTGCACTTCATCGGTTAATGACACGCTTAACAACCCTCCATAGTTCCTCATTAACCTCTGCGAACACGCCTGCGGTGTCGATCCGCCGGATGCGATCCGGCCAGCGCCGGGCCAGATCCAGATAGCCGGCGCGAACGCGCTCATGAAAAGCCAGCGTTTCGCGCTCGATGCGGTCCTTCTGTATCTGCGCGCCGGCATTGCGGATTTGAAGCCGCTCAAAACCGGTGGCCACCGGAATATCCAGCAACAACGTCACATCCGGCAACAGGCCCTGCACGGCCAAATCGTTGATCATCAAGATTCGATCGAGATCAACTCCCCGGCCATATCCCTGATAGGCGCTGGTGGAATCCATGAACCGGTCGCACACCACATGGGTGCCTTTTTCCAGAGCCGGAAGGATGATACGACTAACGAGTTGAGCTCTGCTGGCCATGAACAGGAATAGTTCCGCTTCCGAACACAACGGCTCTTCCACCAAATCCTGTTGAAGCAACTGCCGGATGGATTCTCCCACGCGCGTGCCGCCCGGATCCCGGGCGGCGATCACGGAATAGCCTTCCAACCTCATCCGTTCCACCAGCGCCCTGACATGCGTGGATTTACCACTGCCGTCGGGCCCTTCCAAAGTAATAAATTGACCGCGTTGCGTCATGCAGACCTCCCATTCAGATTGTTTAGACTATAGACTGCAGGCTGTTAGTCGTTGCGCATTGACCGGATTTAATTAGGCCGCCAAAGGCGGCAACTTTTACTTTAATTCTGCCACTAAGTCACAAAGACACGAAGGATAAAAGGTTTATTTCCTTATTCTCTTTCTTTGTGCCTTAGTGCCTTTGTGGCTACTTTGAAATTCCTAGACCTCTATCTGCCTGAGCCGTTTTTAAGCTGAAAACCATCGGCCGTATCCTGGACTATCCATCCGCGACCTTCTATTAAAGCTCGTAACCGATCCGCTTCAGACCAGTTCCCGGCGTTCCGGGCCGCCAGCCGTTCCGAGGCCAGCCGCACTGTTTCCGCATCCGGACGCTTTTCTTCTTTCCGTAAATATCCAAGCACCCGGTCTAAAATCTCCACGGTCTGAAGAATTCGGCCGGCCGCCGCGACGGACAGCCCACTCCCATCAAGGCGTTTATTGCCTTCATGAACAAGGTCAAACAGAGCGGCCAGGGCTACCGGAGTGTTCAGATCGTCATCCATCGCCTTTTCAAAATCCCGGCGGCCCTTCTCAATCCAGGCTCCGCCGGAAGCTACGCCGTGACCAGTCCAATCGCCCGCGTCCGCCGCAGCGGCCGCGGCCGCCGATACCTGACGTCCGGCAAAAGCCACAAGCCGATCCTGAAATTCATCCAGACGGCGGAGTGAAGCCCGCGCCGCTTCCAACGCTTCGAAACTGAAATTCAAGGTCTGCCGATAGTGTCCGGCCAACAGCGCACAACGGACTTCCCTGCCCGAATACCCGCGCTGGAACACATCCCGGAGCGTGTAAAAATTGCCCAGCGATTTCGACATCTTGCGCCCATCAACCACCAGATGGGCGCAATGCATCCAGTATTTAACAAACGGCTTGCCCGTGGCCGCTTCGCTCTGGGCAATCTCATCTTCATGATGGGGAAATATATTATCCATGCCGCCGGTATGCAGGTCAAAACTTACGCCCAGGTACTTCATGCTCATCGCCGAACATTCGACATGCCAGCCGGGTCGGCCACGGCCCCAGGGCGAATCCCACCCCACCTCACCGTCATCCTCTGTCCAGGCTTTCCATAAGGCGAAATCCGCCAGGCTGTCCTTCTGATATTCGTCGTGGGCAACCCGCGCGCCTGGTTTCAATCCCGCCATATCCAGATGCGCCAGGCGTCCATAAGCGGGAAATTTGGCGATACTGAAATAGACCGAACCATCATCAGACTGATAGGCGATACCGGCCTTGAATAATAATTCGATCAGAGCAATCATTTCGGGAATGTGTTCCGTGGCGGCTGGATACACCTCCGCCGGCTTGATATTCAGCGTCCGGATATCAGCAAAAAATGATTCCTTGAATGCTTGTGTATATTGATCCAGAGCAACACCGGCCTGGCGGGCCCCCTGGATTGTCTTATCATCCACATCCGTCAGGTTCATGACCTGGATAACCTTGAACCCGCTATATTCAAGATAGCGCCGGAGCAGGTCTTCAAAGAGATAAGCGCGGAAATTACCGATATGCGCGTAATCATAAACGGTCGGCCCGCAAGTGTACATGCGCACCTGTCCCGGCTCCAGGGGTTCCAGCAACTCCCGGCAACGCGACAACGTGTTAAAAACCATGAAGGGCATAATGTCCCCAATAGGTTAAAGGCTGTAGACTGTAGGGCTGAAGGTTATAATTTCACAGCGCAGAGGCCGCTCCCGTATTTAATTTCAATTTTTCCGCATCGCCCCGAATTGTCACGGCAAGTGGCCCCTTGGCACTTTGCGCCGACGGGGAACGTCACAGTATTATTGAGACCAACTGAATGGCTGCGTTAAATAGCCACCCGCCTTCTGGATGGATCATATACAATGCGGATTGGATGGGTCAACACTTGAAACAGAAGAAGTTCAGAGAAACTTCGGCTCATATTCTGTCTTTCCAGTATCCGGGGCGACGATGCAGGTTGGCGACGGCGACGATCCGAAGCATGCCGGATTTGATCTGGAAAATGACGCCGAATGGGAACCTATTCACAAGGCAACGCCTTGTGTGCTTCGACATCGGCGACCATGCCTGGGGGTACTCCGAAATGCGAGCGACCGTCGCATAGACTTCTTCTGCGAACTCAAGACCAAGGCCAAGTCGGCAGTTCTCATAGTACCGCACGGCCTTGTCGAACTCATCGTCCGCCTGCGGGTGAAAGTGGAATTTCATCGTTGGTACTTCTGGCGGATTCGTTTAAACACCTTTTCGCCAGGGATAAGTTCCACTTCGCCTCGGTCAATTTGGGCCACCCGTCGTTCGGCTTCATCCGTCCACAACCGATCAATTTCGGGCTGGGTGGGAAGGTTTAGGCTGGACAAAAGCCGCTCCACCAAACCGATGCGAGCATCTGCCGGGAGCGAGAGAGCCTTATCATATACCTTGTCGGCAACTGTCGTCATGGCGTGCCTCCTTTGTGTTAATATACCTTAACCTGTTGGATTTCTCAATCTGTTTTCTGTGCCAACGTTCAATAGGTAACATTAAAAAGCGTGTTGAATGTTTAGCGTTAAATTTTTCCTGCAGCTCACCGTTCCTGCTTCACCGTGGCCACGGCCATGACGGCGATGCCTTCCTTGCGTCCCAGCGCACCCATACTTTCCACGGTAGTTGCTTTCACCGAGACACAATCCAGTTCAATCTTCAGCGCGCGAGCCAGGTTGCCGCGCATGGCATCGCGATGCGGTGCCATACGCGGCTGTTCGGCCAACACAACGGCATCCACATTGACGATTATGGCCCCGCGCGCCGCCAGCCGCTCCCGTACTTGTCCCAGCAGATCCAGGCTGTTCATGTCTTTCCATTGCGGGTCCGAGTCCGGAAAATGCGTGCCAATGTCGCCATCCGCCACGGCGCCGAGCAGGGCGTCGGCAATGGCATGGGAGAGGACATCCGCATCTGAATGTCCCTCCAAACCAAGCGGATAGTCAAAGTGCACGCCGCCCAGGATCAGTTTCCGTCCGGCGACTAGCCGATGCACGTCAAATCCTATGCCTGTTTTTATCATAGCCTTATCACTTATGGGGCATCATAGCATGTGTTCTTGTCTTTTCAATCATCTTATCAGCTATGGCGCCGCTTAAGATTCCGCTGAAAACACCTTGGCGGACGCGACTACGCAAAACGCGTGGTAAACGGAGCTTGTCCCGCGTTGGGCTGGACGCGTCCCTCCGATTTGACAAGTAACGTATGGCCAACGTGATGGAGGGCCACGTTTTATCGTGGCCGTTCTGGAAAATAAGGGTTTTTCAGCGGAATCTTATCTTAATGGGTGACCCTGAGCCGGAACCGGCTATAGCGGCCCAGTAGCGGAGCTCGGAAGCAACATGGCCGTAACCGGCCATCCAATGATGACCAATTCCTTCCCGGTGAATCCATTCGATAATCTCTCGGACAGGCGACTGGAATTTGACGCGAAGCGGATTGCCGGGGAACACCATTTCCGTCGGCAACGCCTCCCCTTCCATCACAGCCAGTTGATAGCCTTCACCTGATGGAAGCAGATTGACAAGCGTCACCGGACCGGGTTTAGCCGGAAACAGCGAACAGACACCCTGTTTGGCCAGGCGCACCGGCGCCAGGGTGATGTCCTTCTGCCGCGCCGCCAGTGTATAGGAACCGGAACCGCAATGCGTAAAAACTACACTGCCATCCGGCAAAGGTTCAAGCCAGTCAGTATTATGCACGGGCTGACCGGTGAGAAGCATCAGCATCAGCATGCCTACGACGCCATTCACATCCCCTTCACATCCGACAGGAATGCCTTCATCCGCCAGCAAGGACGCCGCCAAACAGGCATAGCCCATGAAGTCCGGATAACAGCCGAATGCCAGGCCTGATAGGCCCTCCTGTTTTACCAT
Source organism: uncultured Verrucomicrobiota bacterium (assembly GCA_964418925.1). Taxonomy (GTDB): domain Bacteria; phylum Verrucomicrobiota; class Kiritimatiellia; order JAAZAB01; family JAAZAB01; genus CAYQNY01. The sequence continues at coordinate 580 of CAYQNY010000162.1, read as the reverse complement.
CGCCCGAATCGCCATAGTCATCCCAACCGCCAGGCGGCCGGAATCATCCGGTACTTTAACAGCGCCGACAGACGACTTAACCTGATTCCAAAGTTGATCAATCTCAACTCGGCCGGCCTCACGCGATCGTTTGATCAACCCCACCATGTCCACGGGCACCACCCGTGGACCAACCGTTTTCTTCAGGACAAATTCATTCACCGCGACTTCCGACATTCCGCGGACCCGTTGACCAGCCAATCCGATGCGCGCCCGCCGCAACCGGCGGAATAGTGCGGCGGCGCGGAGAAAGGTCATTCCACGGTCAAGATTTTCGCCTTTTTCAATTGAACCAAAGACTGTAATGGCCGGCTTGTCCAGTTGCTTCAGATAGGAGGTCGCCTGCTGGGTGCCGCACAAGGCGCCGGTCTCCATTCCCGGTAACGGCCAGAACAGAACCGGGCCACCGTATTCTTCCAGCAGGTCCAGTACCAGGTAATCCTCGAACCAGCTTACGGGAGCCAGGGCCACGGCATCGACATGTGACTCGACCAGTTTGCGCCCCACGGCGGAAGCCGCGTCCGGCGTATTGACGGGCCCC
>CAYQNY010000161.1:3982-7607 GCA_964418925.1 uncultured Verrucomicrobiota bacterium | reverse complement strand
CCAAAATATCTTAACCCATTCAACCTCAATCCTTTTACGGAAAACATGAATTAGTCCTGCTTAGCATCTGGCAATTCTGATCAGGATACGATCCGACCCCGCATTACGCATGCCGAGACGGAGACATGCGGAGTCCATCCATCCCCGGGGAATACAAACCATATCCACAATCCGGATATTGTCTTTCCGGCACAACGCCCGAAAATCCTTTAATGTTGAGAGGTGAATATTGGGCGTATCATACCATTCAAACGGCAGGGAAGCGGAGACCGGCATGCGCCCGAAAAAGCTCAGCCGCAGGCGATGCCGCCAATGCCCGAAATTCGGGAAACTGATAACGCCTTCCCGCGCCACCCTCAACATCTCGCTCAAGACAAAGCGCGGTTTACGCACCACCTGAAGTGTCTGACTGAGAATGGCATAATCATAAGAATGATCAGGGATCGAACTGAGCCCGGCATCCAGATCGCACTGGAACACATCCAAGCCCTTACGAATGACCTTAATCACATTATCCAGATCAATATCCATGCCAAGGCCGACAATCCCGCGGGCGGCCATTAACCGACAGAGCAGTTCTCCATCCCCACATCCGAGATCCAGCACACGGCTGCCAGTATGTATGACATCCTCTATCAATCGGTAGTCATCATTAAAAGGCACTGATCTCTGCACCCGCATCCGAAACGACCGGCCCGCTGTACCCTCCTGCGGCGGAGCAGACTGTACCGCAATTGGCTGAGAAAAGGTTTCTTTGCGGTCCTGTTTCGATGGCACAGCGGCAGTCAGCTTGCCGGCCGCAACCAGGTTGTCTGCGGACTGGTGCGGCGCCTCCAAAAATGCGCGCACCACTTCCGCCAAATGCTCTACTTCCACCAGGAAAGCATCGTGCCCGTACGGTGATTTTAGAAGACAGTAGGTCACCCGTTTGCCGGCACGAATCAGCGTTCGGGCCACCTCCAGTGACTGCTCCGGAGGAAAGAGCCAGTCCGAACTAAGTGCGACAACCAGAAACTGAGTGCAATCATCCACGACCTGGAATACCTCGGCAGGATCGGCTGTATTCTCGGTCAAATCAAACACATCCATGGCTTCAGTAATATGAAGATAGGAATTGGCGTCAAACCGGCTGACGAATTTATTACTCTGATAATCCAGGTAACTTTCGATTTGAAACGGCGTGGCAAACCGAGGCAACAGATGGGGCATCTGCTTTTTTTCCCGACCAAACTTCCGCTTCATGTTTTCAGACGAGAGGTAGGTAATATGCCCGATCATACGGGCCTGGGCCAGCCCCTGGGCCGGACGCGTCGGATGATCGTAATAATCGCCGGCGGTCCAAGCCGGATCGGCCAGAATGGCGTTACGCCCGACGATATCGAATGCCAGAGCCTGTGCCGACAGACTCATGGCCGAAGCAATACACACGCATTTATCCACCATGCCCGGGTAGCGGATGGCCCACTCCAGCACCTGCATACCGCCGAACGACCCGCCCACCACTGCCGCCAGCCGGCGAACGCCCAACTGCTTCAACAGCAAATACTGGACGTGGACAATATCACCGGTCGTAATGGAGGGAAAAGCCGACCCATACGGCTTACCCGTCCGCGGATTGATGGACGACGGGCCGGTGGTACCCATACAGCCGCCGAGGATATTGGCGCAGATCACATGAAATCGGCGGGTATCTATCCCTTTGCCGGGGCCGATCATGGCATCCCACCAGCCGGGTTTGGCGTCCTGTTCGCCATGAACACCCGCCACATGCGCATCACCGGTCAGGGCATGACAGATATAAACCACATTATCGCCGGACGAAGAAAGAGCGCCGTAAGATTCATACGCAACCTGGAGTTCCGGAAGCGTTGCGCGATTATCCAGAACCAGACCCTCAGACGGCAGATTGATTTTAACAACCCGCGTCTGCACCACCCCGACACTTTCCTGGTTGGACGTTTGTTCTGTCATCAAAGCCGGCTGTATTGGACAAAAATCGGCACAGGCCGCATTTCTGATGTTTGTAAATTATTCTTGCGTAACTGGTTTCAGTGTTCGGTGCTCAGATCAGGAAAATCTTCCCTGAACACTGCCAAATTTCTCCTCCGGAGGCGAGCCTGCTCGTCCTTTGGCGGAATCCACCTTCCGTCTTCGCTGAAGCTACGCCGGACAAGCTGGCGGTAAAGATATTTGGCTAGGACTTCATGCCCCATTGACCATTTCCCCTTGACCATTTATATATACGCGGCCAACTCCAGTCCACGATCACGGAAATACAAAAAACTCTCGTAATCCACATCCGGCGGCGTGGAATGATCGGAGCTGAGAATATACGGAGTTTTCGTGGCCATCAGGGGCAATATCTTCTTTTGCAATTCAGCTTCAATCCGCCGCTTGTCGTTGGAAATGATTTCGCGGATATCAATATTGCCCATGAACCCGATCCGGTCGCCGTAGCGTTGATTCAAGCGGACCATATCCATGCCCGCTTTGACCTCCATGGCCTGCAGCATATCGATCCCCGCCGCGATCATGCCCGGCACGAGCGGCTCCACGAAACCGCAGGAATGCATAATAACCTTCAGCCCCCGCTGATGGGCCCAGCCAATGGTGCGCTTATGGGCCGGCTGGATCAATTCCCGGTACATATCCGGCGACATGAATGGTTTTTCCTTGAAACCCATATCCTCGTAGAAAAAAATGCCGTCCGGCAGGCCTTCCTCGGCGAACAGTATTTCCCACATGCCGATGGTCAAGTCCGCATACGTCCGGGTCATGTCCACGATCCATTCCGGTTCCAGGGCCATACCCACCAGCATATGCTCGTGCCCGCACATCGGATGCATCTGCTCAAACACATTGACGCCACTCCAGCAGAAGAATTCCTGACGTTCGGCCGCCGTCTTTTTTGCGTTCCGATAGGCCCCAAAATCCACCCGCCGCCGATCCGGCTTGAGAAACGACTTGGCATGCCGTTCCCAACCCGCGCGGTCCTTGACCATGAAATCTACATGCTCCGGCGTGCCGGACTTATGCTTCCAGTAGCGCAACAGGGCCCCGTTCCCGTCGCGTATCAGCTTGGTTTCCCCATTCTCTTCGACAATCTGGTCGCCAACATCCAGATTGGCCACGCCGTTGATCCAACCGGCCGATCTGAGTTCCATGTTAAAATGATCGGCCGGCGGCTCATCTTTCTTCAGATGCCCTTCATCCGTCCAGCGCTGAACTGTTTCCCCCCAGAAGGGTTCATAAAATGAGGCGCGATCCACCGGCTTACGTTCCAGTAGATTTTTTACTCGTTCCCGGGCTGTCATGGCGTTCATGGATCAATCCTTCTATACAACAGTGCTCGGTGTTCAGAAAGGAACAATTTTCCCTAAACACTACTAAATTTCTCCGCCGCAGGCGAGCCTGTTCATCCTTTGGCGGAATCCACCTTCCGTCTTTACTGAAGCTACGCCGGACAAGCTGGCGGCAAAGATATTCGGCTGGTTTTAACGCGGCATAGCCGCAACGCTGCGCACCCTGGCGTTCGGGCGTAAAAATATCTTCTCAGGAAAACAAGATGTGCAACGTTTACAGTACAGAACAAGACAACATTATACAGTGTTGTCAGGGCATCCGG
>CAYQNY010000161.1:0-3882 GCA_964418925.1 uncultured Verrucomicrobiota bacterium | reverse complement strand
CAACGTTTACAGTACAGAACAAGACAACATTATACAGTGTTGTCAGGGCATCCGGCACGCATGCGGCACGCCCCTGGCCTGATCCTCCCGCAGGGCAACAGTAGTCATGACCTTCGGTACATACATCCGGGTTTCAAGCGGCAGATGTTTTGACAACTCGTTAAACGTCCCGGCATGATGCTTTTGCATCATGCGGCTGACCCGCCCCTCACCCGCATTATAAGCTGCCAGGGCCAGCGACCAACCGCCAAACTGCTGATAAAGGATTTTCAAGTATTGCGCCGCTGCCCGGGCGCTTTTTCCGGGCTGGATACGTTCGTCAAACGGAAAGACACACAACCCGAACCGTTTAGCGGTCTCCGGCATCAACTGGAACAATCCAACAGCGCCCACCGGGCTTTTGGCCTGAGGATTCAGAGACGATTCCACTTCCGCGATCCAGACCCATTGCTGGGGAACGCCTTCAGATTCAAATACTTTTTTCAACTGGGGAAGCAGACACTGGAACTGTTGCGGCAGGGTTTGATCCTGAAACCGGACTTTCCACGCCTCCCAGCTGCGCACAACATCCAAATTCCTGTATGCATACGTCATGTTTACCAGGGCCATCATCCAGATCTTATCATCCAGCAACTGAAACTGTAGAAGGCTCTCCATCCGGGTCCATATCCCATTCCATTCTCCTGCATCAGCCCGGCGGACAACCTGGGGCACAACGCCGGGGAACACTATCTTCTGCAATTCCTGACTATTGGCCTGATACCAGTCCCCGGACAGCTTATCATCACGTTCGGCCGCGCCAGAAACCAAGGGAGCGATTCCCATGAGTATGCCTAACGCGGCGCCTGCCGCAACCAAAGTATTTAATGAATAAGACACTGTATCACCATTGGCTAATACGATTGAATTCGTCGTGTTTAGAAACAAAGCCCGGCTATTGTTGGCTGTGCAAAAAAACACTGATTATTCGAAAAAATAATCACATATACAGCAGGAATGTTGCCTGCCCCGGCGAGGATTGTCAAGTGTGATGGTGGACGGGAGAAAGCACCAAAGTCAGTCCGGCCGCAGGACGGACTATGCATATTGTAGTGCGTCACGGTGTGACGCGATTCCGATGGATCCGCCGAACGCCGTTCGGCGCTACAACGCCCGAAAGACAGCCCTACCTGCGGCCATCGGCGGGAACTGAATTCTATCTTCTGCGCCGCGTGGAAAACTTAAGCAATAACCCAATATAGACAGCATTTCACGGTACCGGCAGACATGATAACGGCTTACCGGCTGATAGGGTTGTAACCCGGGCCGCCCCACGGCAAGCCATACTGAAAGGTCACTCCTCCGACCGTCCTCATGAACCAGGCGCCCGTGGACTCCTGGTACACCGTCAGTTCGGTCACGCCGTCCCCGTTATAATCTCCACTGACCGGCTGGTACCCGGGCGCTCCCCACGGCACCCACCACAAAATGACATCACCTTGCACGTTCTTCGCAAACCACAGTCCTGTTTCCTCATGGTAGGCCGCCACATCCATATGCCCATTACCGTCAAAATCTCCCACCACGGGCGTAAAGCCATCTCCCCCCAGCAAGAAATTCCAGGCAATAACCACGCTGTTCACCGTAATGATATACCAGTTGCCGCTCCGCGTATCGTACAAAGCCGCGTCGGTTACCTTATCCCCGTCAAAATCCCCGGACAGCGCCTGGTATCCCGGGCCGCCGAATTGTCCGGACAGCACCCCGCCATCCGACGACTTCAGCACATACCACATTCCATTGGCTTCGGCATAAAGGGTATAATCCGCCCGACCGTCGCCGTCAAAATCACCCGGCACCGGTTCGTATCCCACACCACCCCACGACTGCAACTCGCTGATCGTTTCACTGCCTAATGCTTTCATGTACCAGGCCGCGCTGGCCGGCCGATATACCGCCATGTCAATCCGACCATCGCCATCATAATCACCCGGCACCGGCTGATATCCATCGCCACCGAACCATTCATTGGTTTCATAACCGTCGCTGAGCCGCTTGATTTTCCACCACCCATTTTCTTGCCCATATACCACTACTTCCGAATTGACTCCATCCCCGAGAAAATCCAGCCCTTTGGTGCCTTCCATGACCAGATCCACCACCAAATCCAGGGGCGACTGAACGGCCGCATCGCCGCTCAACTCATCCACGCCGCTGACCGTAACAATCCCGCGGTAGCTTCCCTGACTCAGATCCGTCACATCAAAGCTCATGGTCACAGTGTCATATTCCCCCGTGCTTCGGCCCAACACCGGGTTGAGGTTAATCCATGACACATCCGCGCTCACCGTCCAGTTCATTCCTTGCTTGGGCGCCACGCTGTCATTCCACACGGAGAAACTTCTTGATGCCGGCACTTGTCCCTGGCGATTCGTTATCCCCAGACTGACGCCATTACAGCCTAGAACTACCCGCGGTTTCACCGCCATAGACACCGCCACATCGTTGGTCGTACGCCATGTCCCGTAAGCATCCCACCCCACCACCTTAATCGTCGTATTTGACGTGCCGACATTCAATGACGCGGTGCTGTAGCTCACCGAGACACTATCGTGCTCGCCCGTGGTTACGCCTGCCGTCGGACTCACCATCAGCCAGGACACATTATTCGAGATCTGGTAGTTCATGAGATTAGTTCCACCCCCGTTCCACACCTCAAACCGCTGAGTTGTCGCGATATAACCCTGCATCACCGAATGGGACAACTGCGCCGGACTTACGTTCAGATCAAAGCCCCTGACTTCCACCCTCACTGCCACAGTCGCCGGCGATCCCAATGCCGCCGTATTGTAGGTTGTGTTGGTCCCCACCACCGTAATTATCGTATTCGAGACCCCGACCTGAAACCCGCTGGTGGCCAGACTCACCGTCAAGGCATAGGTACCCCCCGGCGCCAGCGTCCCGTTCGTCGTCCCCGTAAAGGTCACCCAGCTCTGAGTCGCCGACACCACATACCCCAGGGAATATCCCTCCGTACTCGTGTTCGTAATTGTTATGACACGATTTGTCACGCTCTGCCCCTGCATAATCGCCACTTCTATGACGCCGGGGCTCACTCCCATTTCCGGTCTATCGTTCACCGTTAGGGTTACATCAATGACTCGCGATCCGCCGCCCAGCGTCGGCGTGACCGTAATCGCCCCCTCATAAGTACCTGCTCCCAGGCCTGACGTGAGATAACTCACGGTAATCGTATTCGTTGCCGCCGCCGTCTCCCCCGTCAACACCCCGGTCACATTGCTCACGGACAGCCAGGATACATTCGTTGTAATGGCATAGGACAACTCGCCGCCGCCCGCGTTCCAGATATTGAAGGTCTGATTGGTCCCATTCTGCCCCTGTATCACCGTTTGCGAAAGATTGGTGGCAGATCGCAGAAGTTCCATTACATTTAGAATCATTGTGACTGTATTCGTATAATGCATCAAAGCCACGTTTGTGGCCGTTATCACGGCACTACCGGTATATACTCCCCCCGTCAGGCTCTGTGTTCCGTTGGTAAACGCCACATTCGTGGTTGCCCAGGCCGTCAACACCCCATTCAAAGACGCCAGCTGAATCCAACTGCTCGCCACCTCACTCTCCCAATACAACGTGTTGGTTCCATTATTGGATATCGTAAAACTTGAATTCGTCGTATTACCGCGCATTACCGAATTGGTGAACCCCGCCGGCGACACAGCCAGGAACTCATATTCATAGGCCCCCATATCCACAATCCCGTTGATAATCCGCGGATTTCCATCCAGATCCAGAGCCCCCGCCATCCAGGCATGATTGGTACCCGTGTCAATACACGGCGAGTTCGATGCCAGCCGATAATTCCCCATCGCCAGGCTGACA
>CAYQNY010000160.1:0-7632 GCA_964418925.1 uncultured Verrucomicrobiota bacterium | reverse complement strand
TGCACGGCATGCATCCGGTGGTGGAGTTGATGTTTTCCAGCTTCGGCCTGGTGGCGGCCGACCAGTTGTTCAACCAGATCGGCCAGCTCGGCCACATTTACAACGGCCATGTACGCATCCCCCTGGTGATCCGGACGCGCGTGGCTAGCGGGCTGGGTTATGGCGCCCAGCATAGCGGGGATCCGGTGGCGCTCTTCAGCCTGTTCCCGGGCTGGAGAATTGTGGTACCCACCACCCCCTTCGATTACATTGGCCTGTTCAACGCCGCCATGCAAACTAAAAGCCCTACACTGATCGTGGAGCACCATGAGTTTTACGGCCTTAAGGGAAGCATTCCCTCCGGCAACCTGGACTTTGTCATCCAGCCCGGCAAAGCCAAGATCATCCGGCCGGGACGGGATCTGACAGCCGTCGCGTACGGATTCATGACGCACCAGATCATGGAGGCTGCCCGGCGCCTGGAGGCCGAGGGCGTGGAGGTTGAAGTCATTGACCTGCGCACGGTGGACGACGCCGGCGTGGATTACACGCTCATCGGCCAGTCCATCGTGAAAACCGGCGCCCTGCTGACCGTTGAGGAAGCTCCGCACTGTAATTCAATCGGGGCCAAAATCGCCATGGAATGCGTGCGGCGCTATTATGATTATTTTGACGGTCCGCCGGCGGCGGTTGCCGCTCCGGATATACCGATGCCTGTTTCACGGCGGCTGGAGCAGGCCTGCATTCCAACTCTGGACCAGATTTGCGCAGCCATGTTGAAAACCGCCCAACGCCAGGCATAACCTGATGTATACAATGAAGGCCCATCTGAATTTTATTAATACTCACTGGACTAAGAGCCGCGGCGAACGCGTCGTAGCCCGTTGGGCGGATATTTCACGAAGATTCGTGAAATATCCGGGTTAGAGCTCGGTGGAAAAGAGACCCAGATATGAAAGGTTTTTTCAACCGGTTGTTGCGTATTGATCTCACCCGGCGTCAGTTCAGCTATGACACACTGGCGGACTCCGTGCTGGAATGCACATTGGGCGGCAAGGGATTGGGATCCTATCTGCTGATGAAGGAGAATCCCGCGGGCGTGGATCCGTTCTCGCCCGCTAATCGGTTCATCATCGCGGTGGGACCGGTGACCGGGACGCGGATGTGGAGCCAATCGCGCTTCGCGGTCTTTTCCAAGAGTCCGGCCACCGGCGGTTATGGGGAATCTTATTGCGGCGGGTCGGTGGCGCCCAAGATCAAGGCGTGCGGGGTGGATGCCATCATCATCCACGGTCAATGCGATCGGCTGACCTCCCTGCTGATCGACGAAAACGGGGTGACGTTCAAGAACGCCGCGGCCTTGCAGGGCGCCGACACGGTGGTGACCGAGGAAACCCTGTTACGCGACGCACCGGAAGGCGCGGGAGCCATTATGATCGGTCCGGCAGGCGAAAACCGCGTCGCGTTCGCCTGCATCAAATCCGATCGGTGGCGCAGTTTGGGTCGGGGCGGAATGGGCGCGGTATTGGGGGCCAAGCATCTCAAGGGGGTGGTGTTTTGCGGCCAGCAAACCTGCGCGATCGCCGATAACGCCCTGCTCAAGAAAGTCATTATGGATGTGGCCAAAATGGGCCAGGCATCACCGGCCACGGAACGTTACCGGAAGTTGGGCACCCCCATGCAGGTGGCAATGACTAACTCTCAAAAGTGCTTCCCCACGCGGTATTGGCAGAGCGGTGTTTTTGAAAAGTGGAAAAACCTGTCGGCCGGCTACATGCAAAAGCATTTTGAAGTCACCGCGCACGGATGTCCCAACTGCTTTCTGAAATGCACCAAGCTCTCGACCATCAAGGCCGGCCGTCACCAGGGGCTGCAAATCGAGGGCCCGGAATATGAGACTATTTTTGCGCTGGGTGGATTGAACGCCATTGACAGTTTGGAGGAGGTGGCCTGGTTGAACGATATCTGTGACCGGCTGGGCCTCGACACGATGAGCGCCGGCAACATCTCATCCTTTGCCGTCGAGGCCTACAAGGCCGGCCAAAGCAACTTCGCCATCGATTATAATCAACCTGATCGTGCCGCAGAGTTGTTCGGATTGATCGCGCGCGGGGAAGGCGTGGGCCAGGTGTTCGGACAGGGCATCAAGGTCACGGCCAGCACCCTGGGCCTGGAGGACATGGCCATTCACGTCAAGGGCCTGGAACCGGCGGGTTTTGATCCCCGCGTGCTCAAAGGCATGGGGCTTTCCTATGCCACGTCGGCCCGGGGCGCCTGTCACTTGCGCGGCACTTTCTACAAGGCGGAATTATCCGGAGAGATTGACTGCAACCAGATTAAGGGCAAAGCCGCAGTGCACATCGATTATGAAGATCGCGCCGCTTTGGTGGACAGCCTGATTCTTTGCCGGTTCTTCCGTGACTTTACCCTCTGGCCCCAGATTAGGGAGTTAATTCAGGCCACAACGGGATTGGCGCTGGACAAACGGCGCCTGGAATTGCTGGCCAACGCCACCACGGAACGCACGCGCGCGTATAATCGGCGCGAGGGGCTTTCCTCCGCGACGGATACACTGCCCCGCCGGTTCTTCAAGGAGAAAACCGAGGAGGGGATCGGCATCACAGAAGACGAATTGAAAACCATGATCGCGGAATACAATGCCATACGGACACAACGGCTGACCGAGTATTCCTGGGAAGTACCGTAAAGAGGCGGGACCATGTCCGTTAGCGTGACTTTTCGATATGCAGAAGCGCTGAACCTTGACGGCATTCCGAATGACGCCACGGTCGAACTGGAGAACGGCACGACCATCAGGGACGTGCTTAAAAGGTCAACCGCATCGGCGGAATGCCGGCAGTATGCAACGCCGCTGGTGAACGGCGTGCGCCGTTCGCAGGATTATGCGCTGAACAACGGCGATGAGTGCGACTTCGTGCTGGCCGTTTGTGGAGGCTGAAGATGGAGAAATATTATGAATAATACCAACAGCCTTGATTGCATCAACCTGCGCCAAGTGGCGGTGGACGGATTGATCGGCCAACGGCTGGCATTAACCTGGCAGAACAATCTGCTGGCGCTGGACTGGGAGAGTGATTTTCTGGCGCCCTTCCGCGAGAAAAAGGGCAGCGGTGGCGAATACATCGGGCTGGGCAAGACCTTGGACGGGCTGGTGCGGTTGGCGGCGCACACCTCCAATCCAAAACTGTTAAAACTGCGCCTGCATGTTCTCGCAACGCTCTACAAAGCGCAGGCAGCCGATGGATATCTGGGCACCTACCAGGCCCGGAAGCGGATCACGGGCTGGGACGTGCACGAGCAAGCTTATATCCTGTATGCGTTGATTACGGACTGGCAATACTTTCGTGACGAGCAGTCATTGAATGCCGCGCGAAAACTCGGCCATTACCTTGTTGCCGCTCTCTCCGCAACGCCATTGACAGCCATCAACAACGAAATCTGTGTTGAGTTAACCACATTGGGACTGGATCGGGCGCTGTTAGCGCTATATGGCGCGACGCAGGATGGCCGCTACCTTGAATTCTGTCTCAACGTCTTGAAACTGGCCGAGTGGCATCTGCCGATTGTCGAGGGGCGGCACGGGAAGATCGAAGGCCATGCCTATGTCTATTTAACCAAATGCCTGGCACAGCTCGATCTGTACGCACTCACCGGCGACGCGCGTTTGCTGGCACAGACTCGACGCGCACTGGAATACCTGCGTCGCCAGGGTGGGTTGGTGATCACGGGGTCATGCGGTCAGAGCGAGTGCTGGCACTCCGACCAGTCGGGCACGGGCAACCTTGGGGAAACGTGCGCCACGGCCTACCTGATCCGGCTGTTGCACCGATTACTGCGACTGGAAGGCGCGAGCATATACGGCGACTGGATGGAGCGCACGATCTACAACGCGCTTTTCGCCGCGCAATCCCCCGACGGCAGGAAGCTGCGCTACTACGTGCCATTCGAGGGTAAGCGCGTCTATTGGGACAAGGACACGTATTGCTGCCCCGGCAACTTTCGCCGTATCATGGCGGAACTGCCGGAAATGATTTACTACCAGCAGCCCGATAGTCTGCTGGTAAATCTGTACACGACTTCCCACGCGACGGTGACACTGGCCCATGGCCTGTCACTGCAAGTTCACCAGGAAACGGACTACCCGAATTCGGGCCAAGTAATGGTGCGCTTGACGCCGAGCGTGCCGCACAAGTTCACTGTTCGCTTGCGTATCCCCGCTTGGTGTCAGCAATTCACGGCCAGCGTGAACGGTGCTTCGATTCCTCCCGTCACGCAACGGGGTTTCCTGTGCATCCAGCGCGAATGGCAGGGAGACGACACGATTACCTTGAACCTGGAAATGCCATGGCGGTCAATTCGCGGCTTCCACAAGCAAGCCGGACGCGTGGCCATGATGCACGGCCCGATGTTATTTTGCCTGAACCCGGCGCGCAATCCCGATCTTGTCCGCCAGGACCTGAGTACCATCAGCATCAATCCCGCAACGATTAAGACGCATGTCGCCGACAACGCGGTACGGCCTGACGGGCTGGTCGGCCGCCTGGCGGCATCCAGTCCAGGCGCGAACAACCTGGACGTGATTTTGACCGAGTTTGCCGATCCGGACGGCGAGGCGACTTATTTTCTTTGTGACGAGCCTAACACGGCTGTTGCGGATGAACTGCTGGAAAAAGCATGAGCAATTTCTTGGTTGGGTCATTATGTACTCTTGCTGATTATTATAAAGGAGGTGGGTTATGTTGCGATTTGATGGTAAAATTGTGGTGGTGACAGGGGCAAGTTCAGGTATAGGCAAGGCCGCGGCAATTATGTTCGCTAAACAGGGCGCCAAGGTTGTAGTAACCTATAACAACAATAGTCAAGGCGCCGAGGATGCAGTGGCTCAGATTAAAACCAAGGGCGGCTCCGCCATGGCCTATGGCTTGAATGTGGTCCATTCCAAAGAGGTGGATGCATTAACGGCAGCCACGGTCAAGACGTTTGGCGCTATTGACGTGTGGGTTAATAATGCGGGCAAAGTAGCTCCGCCCAAGGAATTGAAAGATGTAACGGATAATGAATGGGATGATATGCTGGCGGTGGATTTGGATGGATGTTTTTTCGGGTGCCGGGCATCCGCCAATCAGATGATCAAGCAGGGGCGCGGCGGCCGGATCGTAAATGTGTCATCCATCCATGGCACGTTATCGGAACCTTCTTATGGCCCCTATACGGCCGCCAAGGGCGGCATCGAGGCTTTTACGCGCACTCTGGCCTCTGAATTGGCGCGCTATAAAATCACATGCAACACCATTGCGCCGGGCGCCACGTATACGGAACTGACGGTTCCAATGTATACGGAAGCCGTCAAGCAAGCGTTGTACGAGCGCATCTCTCTTAAGGAGATTGCCGAGGCAGATTGGATTGCTGCGGGCATCCTCTTCCTGGCTTCGGATGAAGCGCGTTATATTACCGGCACGATCCTGTACGTAGATGGCGGTTATGTCATGGATGGCAGTCTGCCCGGCGCCAAGTATTGCAAGGATTAACCTGGAAAATATAAAATGCCGGTTTGCCCCGTTATTGAATGCACGGACGGGCGGCCTTGTATAGGAGGATTAGTTATGCCGCTGGATCATGAACGCCTGACGCGTGTTAAACAGGCGCTGGCGCGCGCGCAACTGGATGCCTTGGTCTGTCGCCTGCCTGAAAACGTGTTGTTGCTCAGCGGTCATTGGCCGCTGACCGGCATGACGTTTCTCTATTTTCCCATGGACGGCACGCCGCTCTGCGTCGGGCCGCATTGCGAGGAGCGCGAAGCGCGCGCGGAACTGCAGGGAATGGACTGCGTGACCTACATCCACGCCGTGTTGGGGTGCGATAATCCTTATGAAGCCGTCGCCCAGGCATTCAAAAAAGCAATTCGGGGGCGCCGGCCGGCACGGGTTGGATTTGAGGGCGGGTTCGAATGCGTGGCGTCACCGTGGAATACGGCCGAGGCCTGTGTCCCGGCAGCGGCCACGCGCGCAATGCTGGAGTCCGTGTTCCGCAAAAAGGCATTGGTTGATGCAACGGACCTGTTATATGGTTTACGCGTGCGTAAAACCGCACGGGAACAGGACCGGTTGCGCCGCGTCAATGAAATCGCCGCGATGGGACTGCGCGCCTTCCATGAAAAAGTTGCCCCGGGCATATCGGGGATTGAACTGCTGGCCCATGTGGAACAGGCCATTATGCTCCAAGGCACCGGCTATAAAGGAGCGCGCCGCGTGCGCGCTTTTGCCCAGGTATCCACCGGCGCCGCCGAAACGGCAATTGGATATCGACCCATGGAAATCACGACCACCAGGAAACTCGCCCCCGGCGACCTGGCCCTGCTTGAAATGGGCGTGGTGGCCGATGGCTACTGGTCTGACCGCACGCGCGTGTGCGCCGCCGCCCGCCCCACCCATCTCCAAGAGCAGGTGTTTGAAGTAGTCCATCGCGCCCAACAGGCGGCAATTGCCGTCATCAAGCCCGGAATCAAGACATCCGTCGCGGATGAGGCCGCGCGCGCCATCATCCGCTCGGCCGGCTATGACAAGGAGTTCCTGCACGTAACTGGTCATGGCTTGGGCTTCCGTTATCACGAACCAGTTCCGTTGCTTTGTCCTGACGGCGCAACCGTCCTGGAAGAAGGCATGGTACATTCCGTGGAGCCCGGCGTTTACATTGCCGATATGGGCGGCATCCGCATTGAAGACGATATCCTGGTAACGGTCACAGGGGCGGAAGTCATGGGGCCCTGCGAGGCACGTTTATGATTACAAAGCTTGAACATACCGCGCTAAGTGTTGCTGATATCGGGCGGTCCTTGCGCTTTTACCGCGATATTCTCGGATTTCAGGTGCTGCGCACGATTAAGCCGCGCTCCGACGCCAAGCTGGGTATTATCGCCGGCCTGCCGGGCGCGCGGGCGCGCATTGTGCATCTTAAGTTTGGCGACACCATGTTTGAACTGTTTGAATATGTCATCCCGCAAGGACGTCCAATCCCCCGCAAGCGCTGTCAGGCCGATCACGGTCTGATTCATCTTGGATTTAAATCCGATGATGCCCTGGCTGACTATGCGCGGCTCAAAGCCAGGGGCGTGGAATTCATCAGTGAACCGGTGGAATTCCGACCCGGCGTATGGGTGGTGTATTTTCGCGGACCGGACGGAGAAATCTGCGAACTCCGTCAGGATGACGCCAAGGGTTAAGAATACCAGGAGATTCGTATGCTGCTGAAAAATAAGATCGCAACCGGGATAAAACACTTGAATATTTAGGCAGCGGGCGTGTGGATACACAGTCCCTGATCACGCACCGGATGAAGCTCGTGCAATGGCAGGCGGCCTTCCAGGTCCTCACGGCCCAGCCAAGTATTCGGACGGTGTTTCTGTTATGAATACAACCGATCTTGACAACCTGCTCCATGAGGGCCTGACCCGGCGCATTCCATGCGGAAGCAAGGTGTTGCTTGTCATCCCCGATACAACGCGCACGGCGCCGGTAGCCGACATGGTCCGCCGTCTCCACCGGGTACTGCGCGAGCTAAACGCACAGCACGACATTATGGCGGCCCTGGGCACACATCCACCGCTTACGGAACCGGACCTGCGGCGCCACCTGG
>CAYQNY010000159.1:0-7639 GCA_964418925.1 uncultured Verrucomicrobiota bacterium | reverse complement strand
AAGAGGACATTTCTAAATTGCTAAAATAGAGGACATTTCTAAATTGCGTTGACACAAGAAAGGAGGTTGACTTAACAGGTAACACCATCATAGTTTACCCTGGACATAGCCCAACCGACGGAGGAAAGCTCACATGGTTAGTAAAATAATGGATCTTCTAAGATATGACAGGGAAATTATGCTCTCCCCAAATATGAGACTGGAAGATAAGCTCTTATTTGTCATTAGAAAATATATTGCCATCGGATTGAACAAAAGAAAAATTAAATATCTGGGTAAAACATTTTATTATGATGGCAGGTTTTCGGCTGTTCCGTTGCAAATGTACCCGCGAGAGATCGCTTTCCTAGATCATACGATCAATGCAAGTGAAACCAAGACAGTTTTAGATATTGGGGCGAATATAGGACAGTTTGCATTTTCATTAAAATCCTTCTTTCCGAACGCCGACGTCTTTTGTTTTGAGCCCAATAAAGAGATATTCCCTATTTTGGAAAAGAATATGACACATGTTGATAATGTGAAGTTATTCAATTACGGACTAGGCAAGAACGGCAAGAGAACTTTTTATTATTCACCATCATCTTCTGGTTTGGGAAGCTTTTACCAAGAAAATGTGCATCAGTTTGGGAAGAAACATGATTTAAAAGAAATCATAGTAAACGTTATCGAACTGAACCAGGAAATGCTTAATAAACTTCATATTCCCCGCCGATTTGATTTGATAAAAATCGACGTTGAGGGTGCGGAGATAGAGGTGCTAAAATCCCTAAAAGGACTGGATTGTAATTATATCTTTCTTGAGATATCGGTAAACAGAAAGGGGAAGATAGAAATAACAGAAGTAATGAAATTAATAGAGAGAGTTTTTGAAAAAAAGGTTACACTTGTTGACTCTAAGCGGTTATCAAAAGGCGCGCCTTCTGTAGATTGCATATTCAGATTGGAAGCGAAAAGGATATGCGCAAGCGACTGAACAAGCCAACAAGAATACATGGCTATCTTCCAGGGCTGAAACGACACCTTAACTTCGTCCATGCTAAGCCGGCTCATTGCTCAATGTCCTATACTGGCCGCCATATCAGAAGGCCATAAGCACCTTGATGAAAGGCTGATACCGAACGCCGGACGTTGATCCATACTAACGAGAAAAGACTATCTCGATATTGATCGTCGCGTTGTTTATGATGCCCTGCAAAACCGATTGGATGACATTCGGTCGCTAATGACCTGTTTTGCCCGTTTCTTGTGAAGTCCTCCCCCGTTTTTCGGACAGGTCACTGTTCGGGATCAGCAATTCACACCATTCCCCCAGCCCATAACTTAGATGCATAAGAGGAATATAACCGAGTAACAACACGTCAATGATCCGGCGCGTTGTCCGGAGTTTCACGGCAGTGATGCCAACGGCAAACACAACATACGCTCCAATACTGAGCGCCAGCAGAAGCACAACCCAACGGCAGAAAAAGGCGCCCGGGAGCAGGATCGCCAGCGACAACAGCCAGAGTCCGGGGATCAAGGTCGTCGGTTCTACTTTCACCCCTGCCCGAATGAGTCGAATACGCGTGGCGCCATATCCGAACATCTGACGAATGAAACGCGGCACCGATGCTCTGGGATAGTGATAAACACACGCCCGCGGATGAAACACGATCCGATGACCGCGCTGAGCCGTTTGATACGCGGCAATCATTTCCTCTCCCGGCCAGAATTTTGGATTGAATCCTCCGATTTCGAGCAACACTGATTTCCGATAGACCATATTGCACCCAATGATCTGCGACCATCCGGCATCGCGAGGCTCCTGCTGTTGCCGGAGATAACGATGCGCCACATAACCGGCCGCAGGCGATGACAACGCCATGCCGGCCAGACGCGCCGACAACGACACATCCTCAGGCACCAGGCTGGGACCGCTGACCAATCCCACCTCAGCACGTGAAAAAGGCGTCATAACCTGTTCCAGCCAATCCGGAGCCACAATCACATCGTCATCAAGAAAAGCCACGAACTCCGCTTGCGCTTCCCGAACGCCGGCATTTTTCTTCTCACTGGAATCGCCGACTTCAAACGCCACCGGGATATGACGAATCTGGGGATAGCGGGTCAGCAAGGCGCACATCTTCTCAGCCACGGAATCATCCGGAATTTTGCCCACCACCAGTACTTCCAGCTTCGAAAATCCGCTTGCCGCCGCCAAGGACGACAAGGTGCGGATGATAAACGGACGCCCCAATGTTGGAATCACCACCGAAAGAAAGGGTTTATTAATATCTGTTTTGAACCCACCACTATCCCCTCCAAGGAAGGGAACTGTACAGAGAATCCCCTCCTTTGGAGGGGTGCCGCAGGCGAGGTGGGTCGGCTTGGATACGTCACCGTATTTATGAGAGCCTGCACTTAGGGGCATGTTGCGCGGGCTATTCTTGGCTCGGCTGACAATCAATTGCCAGACAGCACCCAGACATATAAGGATGCCGATTCCCTGACACCATAACGGCCAGGTCGACGGGGCATAACGCAAGACGACTTCATGGCGACCGGGTTCGATATAGATGCCCTGGAAAATAAAATCCACCCTGAGCAATGGCACCGGGCGGCCATCCACACAAACTTTCCAGTCCGGATCGTATTTATCCGCTATTCTCAGGATTGCCGGCTGTTCCGTAGTGACCGACAGGACAGTCTGCCGGGGAGAACTGCTTTGCCGCTGAATGGTTCCCACCATTCCCTGCCCGGTCAATGCCGGAAGTCCTTCAGCGCTTTCCGGGGCCACCCAGACTTTTTGAAACAACGGATAATCATTGGAAGCCAGACAACGTAGAGCCTCCTCGTCGTTCTTGGCCTTCCAGCCGGCAATCAACGCATAGCGCGGCGCCGGCGCTTTAAGCCGGAGCACCACATGATGTCCCGGATTCGTCGGCGTGGCCGGAATAACGGTCACCGTGATGTTATTCTGCGTCACATTATACGCATAGACCAGGTCAAACGCATCCCGCATGCGGGCATCCTGCTGAATTTGTCCCCAAACCGACGCCGGCGCCAACACATAGCCAACAGCCGACAACTGCCACAATCGAAGCGGATGGGGTCCCAGCGCTCCCAGGAAGCGCTGATATTCAACCGGCATGCGGGGCATCTGCGCCACATTCAGCGTTTGAATATGATGATAGGAGAACTGATATGTCAGCCAGACATTATAAAACCCGGATTGATTGACCAGCGCTACCCGCCGTTCGGGCATATCCGATTTCAAGAGACGTATGACTTCATTGTCGGCCATAGCCGACATTGACATGGTCTTGACATAATGGCGGGATAAATACAGCGCATCCGCCGCCACCAGCAGGATAAGGCCCCACCGGGCAACACGCATAATTACCCGCGAGCGTGTAACTGTAAAACAAGCCAGCCATAAAAATACCGCCGCCGCCAGCGTCATGAAGGCCCCATGCCATAATGCGCCGATCTTGTTCCGCATGATCGTCGCGGCCAGAGGCCCCCACCCCGCCTGCAGCATGCGGCCCACGCCTCCCGCCCACCCGAACATCATGACTACGGCCGATAGCGCCATGATACCGGCCAGGCCCAACAGAGCCAGCAGAAATATCCTTACCCAGGCTGGCGGCGGACTGGAAACACTATGTTCATTTAATGAAGATTGCATGAATATAAGATTTTATCGCGCAGAGGCCTTGGAGAAATGCATAATTATGAATGCAGAATACAGAATTTATTATTTCTTCATTCTACATTCGGCATTCTGCATTTTTTCACCCCTGCGCCTTCGTATTCTTTTTCAACCCGGATTTAATTACCAGATCAAATCCATAAGCGGCCAGGATCGCCACGGCCAATTGAAATATTTGCAGAAATTTATTCGGATTGCGGATCGAGGACACGACCGGCAGTTGATAAAACAACTTATAAAGAGGAAAATACTTGCCAAACGACAGCAACAGGGTCACCAAAGCCGCGGCCGTCCAAAAGATAATCTCGCGTTGAGTTCCAGCATCTTGAATCAATGGCAATGACGAATCAATTCGTTGGCGCCGGCGCCAGGCTATTACTGCGGCCAGCGCGGCAAACACCGCCAGCGCCAAGGGGATGGCGCCAAGGTACTGGTTTTCCAACTTGAAATTCTGGAATCCCTGATGCGTTGCTTCCCATCCCGCGGAACGTCCCATCCGACCCCAATACGGGCCCGCCGGTTCACCGGATCGCCAGCCCATATAGCCGGGAGCAATGAAATCAATAGATTCCTCCGGTGGCCAGCTCCATTGGGTACAGAACTCCCATTTCTCACCCGGACGTTCCGCGTTCATGGAGGCCACCCCGCGAACAGAGGTCTGGTAACCCATCCACAGTGACGGCCCCGCTACAAATGCCGCCATGAGCACCAACGGCGCCAATAGCCGCAACATGGAACGGAGATCCCATCCAAATTCTTGCCTGATCGTAAACAGTGCATAAGTCCCCAGCACACAGGCAAAAAAGAAAGCAACGTCCGGCTGTTCCACAAACATGGCTCCCATGGCGCCGCCGGTCAGCAGAGCCCACGGTATTCGCCGGCTTTTGACCGTCCGGTTCATGCCCCATAAAAACATCGCCGCGAAGAGCAGATTGCCGAATTTTCCAAGATGCGCCGGATAGATGAGGGTAAAATTACTGCCAAGCCAGAAGGCGGTAATTATACCCATCAAACCGGATACCAGGTTCAGCTCTTGGTCCCGGAAATATAGAATCAAAAACAAGGATGCTCCAACCAGATAAATTGCATGGATCCAGTTCGTATAAAAACGAGCCGGAAGAAGCCATAAACATATATATCTAACATTCAATACTGCAGATTCCCCCCCCCCCAACAGCGTCGAACTACTCCATGATCCCAGGAAGGCGTCCGGTAAATGAGCCTTAACTGCGGCATTTAAGCCTACATTGCAATCGGTAGCAAACAGGACAACTCCGGGGTGGAAGAGATCGCGAAAATACAGCAGAGTCAGCAACAGAATGGCCGTGCTGGCGATGATCGTCCAGTAACGGTTGGTAATTTTCATTTGATTAAGAGAAAATCCTTACTGATAAAATCGGTTGAAATCAGATGGAAAGTATTACATAGTCAGTATATCAATGCAAAACGAAAACGGTTCAACACGTGATGCCACCCAGGGCATAAATTTAACCATGCAAGCAATCATTCTTCTCGGCGGCAAAGGCACCCGAATCAGCCGGCTGTTTCCGGACCAGCCGAAGGCGCTCGCGCCGGTGGCCGGACAGCCGTTCCTGGAGCGCCAATTGGCTTGGCTGGTTCGTGTTGGGATTACCAATGTTCATCTGGCGGCGGGATATAGGGCAGAGCACCTTCTCGCCTGGCTGTGTCAGGCAGAAACTGGAAGTCAGAGGTCAAAGGCCAGAGGCCAGAGGCCAGAGATCAGAAACCAGCAGGCAATCTGCTGGAAACGACGAACGCCGGTTTCATATCAACTCTTCGATACGATCGACTTCCTCCTCTGATCTCCGGATTACCCTATCCACCGAGCCCATGCCGCTGGGCACTGGCGGCGGGCTGAAATTCGCGGAGGCCTATATCCGTTCCGATCCTTTTCTGGTTCTCAACGGCGACACTCTGTTACCCGGACTGGATATCACCATGCTGAAGACGACCCATGAACAGGCCTACCCATTGGTAAGCATCGCTGTAACACATATCCAGGCAACCGGCCCTTATGGAACGATTGACTTTGATAGGGAGCACTGGATTCGCGCATTCTACGAAAAAACGGAACACCGGCAAGGATGGGTCAATGGAGGTGTTTATCTCATGGACAAAAAGGCTCTGGCCCTGATCCAGCCCGGCAAGGATGTGTCGCTTGAAACCGAGTTCTTCCCACAATTGGCAACGCAAGGCCAGCTACTCGCCTTCCCGGTTCCCCCACCGCTGTTGGACATGGGCACCCCGGAGGGACTCGCCGCCATGGAGCGCTATTTTAAAAACAAAGCGAAAGATATTAGCCACAGAGAACACAGAGAAAAAAGGATATGAGCAGTTTTTGAGGTTTTACAGCGAAAAAAAAGCCTGAATTTGGCGAAGCATAAATGCAACACCAAATTCAGGCCAAACGATTTTTTCTAATTTATGCGGCAAACCTTTTTATTCACCGCGAACGATGGTGCGATACGTGCCGTAAATCCCCAGAATATTCTTGGCTTCCCAGTCTACACTGTGGATTTTTGTAATACCGCCGTTCCGCGCTGCCGCGGCAATGCTGGCATCACCCATGGCCACCAAGGCCAAAATGGACGTGCATTCCGACACGCCAACCTTCTCGGCCTGAGCATTCGACGTGGCGATCGCCGGCAATGTGACTTCTGTGTATAGAATTCCGGTGGGCATCGGCGACGCGCACCCGGTTAGCAACATGACCATTGCGGCAACGGCCACGAGACTCAATCCGCCTAACAGCTTACTCATTGCGGTACCTCCTTGTTTGGTTTTGACTCTAAAACTCCTGACTTTGAAGATACAATCCCACAATTGCTTAAAACTGTCAACTGTATTTTTAGAAATAATTATTGCGGATCAAGACTTATCGGCTCAGGGCCTGATAGACCGCCTCAGCAATCAGCAGGTGCCCGGTAATATTCGGATGCACTGGTTCCATGCAAAATATGTCTGGATCATGGTGCCGCAGTAATTCCTGAAAAAGCGCATGGGTCCGGATCAAACGCGTCTTGAATTTCCGGCTGAGCTGATGCACAACCGCCAGGTAGTCGGGAATCAGATCCAAGACGTTCCGCCGTAAGCTGTTCGGCGCGGTTTCCATGCTGAGGTAAAAGGGATCTATCAGCAGAATCCGGCACTGCGGCAGCCGCGATACAGTCTGTTCCAGAATCGCCGTGTAGTCCCTGGCAAAATGTTGTGGAGCTATTCCTTTTTGCTGATCGTGTAAATATCCGCTCAGATCGTTGATCCCGATCTTGATGGAGAGCCAGTCCGGCCGGTGCCGGAGGACGTCATCTGACCAGCGATTCAACAAGCCAGTGACATTGTCGCCACCAATCCCCTTGTTGATAATTTTCAGGTGCTTCTTCGGTTCCCGCAGTACCATCAGGTCATGGAACAGCTTAACATAGCCCGCTCCCAACGGCCGTTCCGCGGCGCGACGGCCACAATCCGTGATACTATCGCCGATAAACAACACCGTCTGACCGCTCTGAAGCTTTGTTTTCATAGTTGATTAATCCCTTAATCCGTGACGAAATTGACCGTCATCAGTTTCCACCATCGGCAGATCCGCCAATGGCGGAGCCTATGGCATGATTTTATCCGGAGTTCGATTTTTTTCGTGGCCAGCGCCATATCCCGCTATGAGCGGGACCACGCGCATAGCGTGGCAAGCAAGTTTTTCAATGGCCATTTTCCATTCATGGCTTTAAATCCATGATTTCCGAATTGTTTTACAGGTTACAGCCCCCCCCTCCAATAGGTCAACTTATTTTCATACCTTTTGTGAACACAATCCAATTGTGCCGCCCTGCCTTGCGAGCCGCGCCCACCACTATCAGCTCACATATAAATTCGTAACCCCTCAGTTATTTGGGGGGCATCTTGTTGTAGTGCCGCACCCCGCTCGAA
>CAYQNY010000158.1:0-7742 GCA_964418925.1 uncultured Verrucomicrobiota bacterium | reverse complement strand
CCCATGCCATGAGAACGAATGGTGTAGCGGCAGTTCGCCAGAACTGCACATGATTATCAGCCATAGGCTGACCCGCCTCAGGCGGGAAATTCCTATACCTTGAAATAGACACATCCGACGCGCCGGAAACAAACCCCATTATGGAACTTGACACATCCCATCATCCGTTATAGGGTTACGGCCACTTATGGGACAGCAACTAAGAATTCGGGTTAAGCGGATACGGCGGAAACGTTGGATTGATCGCAAGAAACAGATGGCGAAGAAGACCGTCAAGCCTGCGGTTGTGCCGACGCCGGCTGTTGCCACGCCCTGATCGGTCTGAATCCGTGGTAATCGACTCAACGCAGAAAGGACATCTGCCATGGTCCAATCCGCCATGTTGACGCGGATTAGCATAGGGGTATTGTTACTGCTGGCCGTTCTGGCCTCCGGATGCCGTTCTCTTTCAACCCAGCTCCCGCCCTTGCCGCCTAATGCCATCAAACCGGTGGTGGCCGTCACTGAATTTAAAAACGAGACCGGATTTTCCGGCCAGTGGAAACTGGGCCGGGGCATTCCCGACCTGCTGGTGGCGGAACTGATGAATACCCACCGGCTGATTCTGGTTGACCGTAAAAACCTGGGGGATGTTCTCGGCGAAATCACGCGGCAAGGCCGCGACCTGTTCCGCAAAGAGGACAGCGTGACCCGGGGCCGCTTGAAAAACGCCCGTTATCTGATCCGCGGCGTGATTACCGATTTTACCCAGACCGGAAGCGCCTCCGCCTGGTTCCGATCATCCCGGGCCGCGGCCGGCGGCGCCGACGCCCGCGCCCTGGTCATGATCAACCTGACCGTAACCGATGTCGAAACCGGCGAAATCCTCAGTTGCGTACCCGCGGATGGATCGGCAAAGGCATCCAGAAAATGGGCCCGGTTCGATTATAACGGTGTGACCTTCGGAGGCGATCTGTTTTTCAAGACGCCGATCGGCCGCGCCACCCAGGCAGCGCTGCGCAAAGCCGTCAATCGTATTGTCCTGGACATTCCCTACACGACCTGGAAACCGCGGATCGCCGACGCCACCGCGGAAAGCGTGATTATCAACGGCGGTGAAAACGTCGGCGTTCAGGAAGGCGATTTGTTTAATGTCCGCGAAGAAGGACAATCCATCACCGATCCCGGCACCGGTAACGTTATTGACTATATCGCCGGAACCATCGTGGCGCGCATCAAGATCATCGAGGTCCGCGCGACAACGGCCGACGGCATTGTAATGTCCGGCCGGCCGCGACGCGGGTTCTACCTGGAAAAGGTGATGCCGGCATCTCGTCCCGCCGCCGCGCACTGAGCGCTCCGGATTTTTCTATCCTGTCAATCCTGTTATCCCGTCAAATTCTGAAATGGAAGTCTTTCACCGGAGCCACGGGTACTGGAAATTACAGCAGGCGGCCTGGTTGATCCAGGGGCTTCAAACCCAGGCATTGATAGCACAATTCAGTGGCCACCCGGCCCTGCGGCGTGCGTTTCAAGTAGCCTTCCTGAATCAGGTACGGCTCGTAAACTTCCTCGATCGTGTCAGGTTCTTCGCCCACTGACACGGCCAGTGAGTTCACACCGACCGGGCCGCCGGAAAATTTCCGAACCACGGCCAGGAGAATGCGTTTATCCATCTCGTCCAGGCCGCGTTTGTCTATCTCCAGCATCTCCAGGGCTTGATCGGCAATGGATCGGACGATGCGATTATCGGCTTTCACCTGGGCATAATCCCGCACCCGGCGCAGAAGATTATTGGCGATCCGGGGCGTGCCCCGCGACCGTCCGGCAATTTCATGGGCGCCGGCGTCGTCAATATCCACATTCAGAATACGCGCCGAACGCTGGATGACGGTCTGCAAATCGTTACCGGAATAATAATCCAGGCGAACGTTCAAACCGAACCGGGAGCGTAACGGTGACGAGAGCAAACCGCTCCGCGTCGTGGCACCAACCAGCGTGAATTTGGGCAGGTTCAATCTGACCGACCGGGCGTTAGGACCCTGATCAATCATGATATCAATGACAAAATCCTCCATGGCGGCATAGAGGTATTCCTCGACCGACTTCTGGATGCGGTGAATTTCGTCAATAAACACGATATCGCCGCGTTCGACGCTCGTCAGGATGCCGGCCAGGTCGCCCGGTTTATCAATAATGGGGCCGGAGGTGGCGCGGATATTCACGCCCATGGCATCGGCCAGGATATAGGCCAGCGTGGTTTTTCCCAATCCGGGCGGCCCGGCCAGCAGGACATGCTCCAGCACGTCATTCCGGCCTTGCGCGGCCTCAACAAACAACTCCAAACGCTCCTTGACCTTGGCCTGGCCGATGAAATCCCGGAATTTGGCCGGCCGGAGGCTCAGCTCGAATTCCGGATCTTTTTCATTCAACTCGGCTGAAAACTTTTCTTTCATTTGTTTTTCCGGCGGCATGCTCATACCTATTGGCGGCAACTGTTATGTAATACGCCCAACCGGGCCGGGCTTGGACAAAAAAATCTGATTTTCAATGAATCAGATTAACGGATCTTCGACACGCAATCCCGGCACACTCTGAAAATGCGCATCATGGGTCCAGATTGCGCGCGCATGATTTTCATACGCCATCAACGCAATTTGCAAATCGAATATTTTCGGGCCAGAGACCTTCATATCCGCCGCTATACGCAGTAGATGCTCGGGAAAACCGATGTCGGGCAGCCACACTGTCGCGCCGCCCTCCTTTACCAGGACAGTGATAAAGCGCGCGGCTTCTTGTGGGGTGGAAGGCCGGCCTGAACAAGCCGGATGCGTCACAATGCTCCAAAATTCGGCGAGGCAGGCCACGCTGAATCCCCACCCCTTTGGATTCATCATGGCCTTTTCCAGAGCCTTACGAGCCGCCGGGTGCTCGGCCGTTCCAGCCCGGTGAGCATAGATCAGGAGGTTGGTATCCACGGCAATCATGAATGATTCTGTAACCAATCATACATAGCAGTCCGGTTTCGAATATCCAATCCTTTGGGAACGCCTCCCGGCACAGTCACCCATCGAATCCGGCGCCGGCACCGGGTCTGCCGTCCCCGATCTGTCATACGCGCGCGAAGCCCGTCTTCGATAAGAACGCGGAGAGGCACTCTGAGTTCCGCAGCCTTTTTCTTGGCGGCGACCAGCAAGGCATCCGGCAATTCAATCGTTGTTTTCATACATAAACCTTTATACCCATATTTATGGGTCAATCAAGAAAAATCACTATCTGATTTATCAAGGCCAGTCAAGCGTCGGTCCGCCGTGGTCTCATACCCGAATACTTTTCATCAGGCCCAGCCGGTGACTCCCGCCAGTAGCTTGATGTAATGAACAAAGTTCGGCCATGAAACATCCGCCGGAACACCATGATCGCACGATGGAATATAACCGCCATCGCGGATGACGGGCTCCAGGCGCTTGATTTCCGCTGCAATGACTGCCCCGCCCTTGGCCATCGCCCGTTTATCCACACCGCCATGATACGCCATGGCATGACCAAACCGCCGACGAAACTCCGCCAGGTCGTTGCCGGCGGCCACCTCCATGGGATTACAGACATTGATGCCCGCTTCAATCCAGATTGGAATCAATTCGCCGATAAAGCCGTCCGAATCCATGTCATACAGGGGGCACCCGGCGCCATGAATGATTTCCCCCCAGTGTTTCCACGTTGGTAAAAGAAATTCGCGCACCATCTGCGGCGAGATCATGGAAAAACTCTTGTAGGCCATATCCTCGGAAATATTGACGCTGTCGGGCACGACATAAGCCAGCGCCTTTTTCAGGAGCTGGGCGATAAAATCCTCCCAGAAACCGATCATCTCCTTGATAAACTCCGGATCGTCATGCAACATCATACAGAGATTCTCAAATCCGAGCCATTCCCGTAACTGCCAGAACGGCCCTGAGAATCCGAAGTTGATGATATAATCCCGGTTCGGCAATTGTTTGCCCAGTGCTTCCGGGTTATTCGGCAGGCGCGTAGGATCCTCGGGATTATAGCGACGCTGCATGTCTTCCCAGTCCGCGCGGGTTTCCACGGGACATTTAATCCAGCGGCGGGTGACAAAATCAATGGCATTGCGCAGATACTCGACCGTAAATTCCTTGCCAATTTCGCAGATATTGCCTTTCCAGTCCTGGACCACCTGCGAACGTTCCCTGACCTCAATCACCTTTTCCTCAAATTGAGGCATCATTCGTTGCTCCACACAGAAACCCGGACCGGTGTGCTGAGACCGAAATGACACCCCCGCCTGCTCACAGGCATAATCCAGAATGGCCGCGCCGTCTGTAATCTGCACCGGCAAGCCCTGCTGATGCCACGCTGCCAGGGTTGACTGACGTCCGCCGCCGGGCTGCAGGGGAATTTTATCCGGATGACCGAACAACAGCGTACTGAGATACCGTTCTCTCGCATTCATGTGAACATGCCTTTCTTGATCAGGCCTTCGTCCGAACAGGGCAACTTTGCCGTTCTCACCCGCCTGCAATCTCGCCGCGGCGGATAGCACTGCGGGCAGGCGAACGGTCTCTACACAACCAATGCCACGGAATGGAATAGTGTAGCGGCAGTTCGTAAGAACTGCACATGATTGTCCGCCGAAGGCGGATCCGCCTCCCGCCGTCGCCAAGGCTATGGCGGGCAGGCTGGCGGAAAATTCCTATACGCACACATACTAGATCAGCGTTGCCAAAGGTCAATAAAATTGCGTCGGCCGGCTATGACCGGTCTTCACACCGGCCCGCGTTCATGATAATGTGTAATTGGTTCTTGATCCATTAATTAAAAACCGCCGAACATGTAACACCATACAGGAAAAGACTTCTGCGAAATAGCCGATCCGGACGGCGCCAAAAGATTAGCGCCCTCCATATTTAGGGAAAAACATATATTTTCATTCATGGAGGGACGCAATTCTTTGCGTCCACAGCTATTTCGCAGAATTCTATACAGGAAAAGAACGGAGTCGGATTATGACCCAATTCACTATTCACGGAGCGCGGGGAACGATGCCGGTGACCGGCCGTAATTTTACCCGGCACGGCGGTCACACAACCTGCTTCAGCCTGAATACCAGGCAAGGATTGATCGTGATTGACGCCGGAACCGGCATCATTTCGCTCTCCGACCGTCTGGTTAAAACAAAAACGCTGCCTCCCATCACCTTGCTGTTTACTCATTTTCACCTGGATCATGTCATCGGCCTGCCGCTGTTCCAACCGCTCTACCGGCCGCAAACCCGGATCACGCTGATGGCCGATCCCAAACGACCGGGCGACTGGACCCAATCACTAAAAACCCTGGTCAGCACCCCCTATTGGCCGGTCGACCTGATGAACTGTCCGGCCCACATTCGTTTTAAGAATCTGCCGTCAAACCGACCGGCTCTCAACCTTTACGGCATCCGCGTGAGCTGGTGCCCGCTTCGGCATCCTCAGCACTGTCTGGCCTATCGCCTGGACATATCTGGAAAATCAATTGTAATCGCGACGGATTATGAACCTGGAAATTCCCGGTTGGATGAACGTTTTCTACGGTTCTGCCGCGGCACAGGTACTCTGATCCTTGATGCGCAGTACACACCCCGGGAAGCGGCAGTCCACCGCGGGTGGGGTCATGGCACCTGGCAAAAAGCCACGGCCATCGCCCGGGAAGCCAACGCAGGGGAACTGATTCTGACCCATCATGACCGGTATCGTACTGATACGCAGATTAACGCGATGGTCAGAGCCGCCCGCCGGCATTTTCCCCGCACCCGGGCCGCCCGCGAAGGCATGATTCTGTAACACGCCATCCCGATGCCCAAAAAATCATCTCGCGCCCGTTCGCTGTGCTCAGAACTTAATTGCTTTGCCTTGTTCAGGGATGATGGGCCTGGCGTTAAATACCTAGAAAAGGTGTCAGAAGTCCGATAATCTTGGAATAAGCGCAGACGTCCCGGACGACCGTTTTCCTCTCCCCCGATTTTCCTACCGTGAATTCATGAACATCCGCCTGTGAAGCTCCCAGCGATCCGGAGTATCAAGAAACCGTTCCTATTCCCCAGCGAGAGGTGCTTCCAATGAGCGTGTTATCTTTTATCCCGCTTTGAGCGGGATTTATCTTAAGGGCTGATCCCGGTTTCCCGGCATCAGATCAGGACGTTTCGTCTTCAGCCACGCCAGGACTTCACCCTCCAGAGCGGCCGCAAATACGATGAGTTCATCCGCATCGGCAGCGGTGGCGCCGCCGACGGAATCGTATTCGACGGTATTCCGCTTCGTTCGGCATGTGTCCAGATAAACAGCATCGTCCTTGCGCGCGGCGCCAAGGATAAGAGGCAAAGCCTGCAGGGTGCGGTAGTGCGCCAGGGTTTTGTCCGGCCGATACCCTTCCGCATACAGCAGGATCGTGCAGAGCTTCAGCGCGGCATTGTAGGCGATGCCGAAGCGCCAGTCATCGGAGATGCCACCCCTTCGCGCGTCTTCAAGATCACGACGCACGATGGCCAGTAGACTGCCAACCTCCTGCCGACTGGACCTGTATGGCTTGAGCCACCCGTTATCCGCCCATTGCTTTAAGGTCATCTTCGGATCCTTTCACCCAGATGCGCGGCGACTCTATCACGGCAGAAACGAAATGCTCCTTCGCCTTTCGCCGTTTGGCGAACTCGGCAGCGCTCAGCGCGTGCGGGTTGATCTCCCGGCCAATCCAGTCGCTGACGCCAGCAAGACGCCTGGAGACCTCACGCAGGCCGATATCACCGATGATCATCAAGTCCACATCGCTCCCGGCCTGTTCCGTGCCTGCGGCAATAGAGCCGAAGACAAAGGCGCAACGAATCCCCTGATCTCCAAATGCCTTCCTGAGGACACCAGCAAGACCAACGGTTTTCAAAACCAACCCGCGTAACTCAACAAAAATCGGGCAGGCTTTGTTGACCTGGTAATATCTCTGTCGGCCTTCACTTTTTGATGTAAGGATTCCCGATGAGGCCAGCTTCGCCAGTTCCCTGCTGACATTAGTTGCATCCTCTTTCAGTATAGAAGTGAGTTGCCGGACAAAATAGCGTTCGTCTGGATGCATCATGAGCCAGCCGAGCACCTTCACCCGCAACTTGGAGCCAAACAGTATATTGAGCATATTCATTTTCTTTGTAGTACTATTTACTACGATTGCAGTGTTTATTACTACAAGCTGACTCTTTTGTCAACCTGATTCCTTGGAGAGATCGGGTCTTTTCTCAAGAGCATGTTCAAAGGAATTAAAAACCCATCCTCACACATCACAAATTATCTTCTCTCTTAATCCTGCCTGCCACTTAGCGTAGCTGACGTTGTCGGCGGTGAGCTTGTCGAACCCGCCTGTGGCGGGCTTGCCACCTTTACCAAGCCGGAGGCATGGCGTTGGGTGTGGCTTGCCACGCATTATCACTCGCATAGCTTACACATTTTGGCTTCAAAATCAACATTAACCATTTGTGCAACCTTAAACATCGGTAACATTTATCCCAAAGACATAGGTTACACTATCCAAGGACATAGGTTACACCTCTGCCCCTTGATCTTGAGGATACTGGGGGACTGAGGCCGGAGGCCGAAGACCTCCAGTATCCTGCTCGTTTAGACACCCGAGAAGCAAATCATCAAAGTACACCTCGTACTGACCGTCAGCGATATCGATCAGTCCCAGTGCCATTCCATGAAGTGCTTCGCCTACGTAGTAGAACT
>CAYQNY010000157.1:0-7780 GCA_964418925.1 uncultured Verrucomicrobiota bacterium | reverse complement strand
TTGTAAAGAAACGCTCAAATGCAGTATTGACGATGATTTCACGGGCATTATTTCAAAACTCTGCGATGATGAAGTAAAAGGCATCGTAATCGGCACGCCCGTGTATTTTGGCACGATGACCAGTCAATGTAAGGCTTTTCTGGATCGTACCGTTATGTTTCGCCGTAACGGTTTTCTTTTCAGAAACAGAGTAGGAGCTGTTCTTGCTGTTGGCGGAGTGCGTAACGGAGGACAGGAACTCACGATTCAGGCCGTTCACGCGGCGATGCTTTGCCACGACATGATAATAGTCGGCGACGGTATGAACACCTCTCATTTTGGCGCTTCACTTTATAGCGGGATTGAGGGCGGTATCAAAAATGATGAAGTTGGCCTGATAACCGCCCAAAATCTGGGCCGGAGAATGGTCGGAATAATAAATATGCTCCAGAATTAAGGGAACATTATAATGAAAATAGTAGTTGCTAGCGGCAAGGGGGGCACAGGCAAAACAACATTTGCCGTGAATCTGGCATATGTTCTGGCTCAACGCGGCCAGCGGGTATGCCTGTTGGACTGCGACGTCGAGGAGCCCAACGATCATCTGTTTGTCAAGCCGAACATCACGGACACACAGGACGTGATGGTTTTGAAGCCGGTTTGGGACGCGGCTGAATGCGACGGATGCGGCGAATGCGCCAAGGCCTGCAATTATAATGCCATGGCTGTGGTCAAGGGGAAGGTCTTAATTTTTAACGAGCTGTGTCATTCGTGCGGCGTTTGTTCCTACGTGTGTCCCCGTAATGCCCTGCACGAAGAAAAAACTGCTATTGGCAAAGTCCTTGCCGCTCCCGACAACCAACCGTTCTTTTTCGCGTATGGAATACTGAACATAGGCGAAGCATTGGCGCCCAACGTCGTCAGTGCCGTGAAAGCTCATATTGATCCGGAGGCCATCAATATTCTCGATGCGTCGCCGGGAACGGCATGTCCCGTAGTCAAGGCGCTGGAGGGTGCGGATGTCGCGGTTCTTTTGACTGAGCCGACTCCTTTCGGGCTCAACGACCTGAAACTTGCGGCGGCCATGACGATTGAAATGGGTCTCCCAACCGGTATTGTGGTCAACCGTTCTGACGGCAAGGATGAAATTATCGACAAATATGCCGAATCAGCCGACATCCCGATTATTGGCCGTATTCCATTTAAACGTGAGTATGCCGAGACCTATTCCGCGGGACATATCCTGATCGAAAAGCACAAGGAGTTAGTCGACATCCTGCTTGAGATATATGATGCTATTCGGAGATTGAAGGGATCTGTGCTCCCGCCGGTACCGCCCATCAACGAATTCTCCGTCTGCGGCGAAACCGCACCCTTTCAATCCGGCAATGCCGCCGGATATAAAGAAATCACCGTCATCAGCGGCAAAGGCGGCACGGGCAAAACAACCGTGACTGCATCCTTTGCCATGCTCGCCGCCAACAATGTCTTGGCGGATAACGACGTGGATGCCGCCGACCTGCATTTACTGCTGGCGCCCAGCGTGCGCGAAGCTCATCCTTTTGTGGGCGGTAAGAAGGCGACCATTGATGGCGGCAAATGCATCGGTTGCGGCAAATGCGCTGACGCTTGCCATTTCGGCGCCATCCATCTGGACGGATCGGCCGATGACATTGGCGGGCAAACTTATCGCATTGACCAATTTGCCTGCGAAGGTTGCGGGTTCTGTCCCTTGGTATGTCCGGTGGATGCGATTCTGTCCGAAAACGCCGTGACAGGCCAATGGTTTGTGTCGGCGACAGCGCGCGGTCCCATGGTACATGCCCGGCTGGGCATTGCCGAAGAAAACTCCGGACGGCTGGTGGCACAGGTGCGCAACCGCGCTGCCGCTCTGGCAGAAGAATTGCGCCTTGAAGGAATCCTCGGCGACGGCCCGCCCGGAACAGGATGCCCCGTAATAGCGTCTGTTTCAGGCTCTGATCTCGTGCTGATCGTCACGGAACCAACCGTATCGGGTGTTCATGATATGGAACGAGTGCTAAAACTCAGCACGCATTTCGGTATTCCCTCGAGAGTGGTTATCAATAAGGCGGATCTTAACACTGAGCAAACGGAAAGGATAATTAAGATAGCTGAACAATGCGGTTCACGCGTGATAGGCAAGATTCCATTCGATCGTAATGTAAATGATGCCTTAATGGCGGGAAAGACAGTTATTGAATATGGAAAAGGAACAGCAGAAAAAGCAATACGGCAGATATGGACGGAACTACAGAACGAATTGAGGTGAAGGGATCGAGTGATTGTGAAGAAAACGACCTGACACCCTGCAAATGGAGGAATAATATGAAAATAGCAGTAACAGCAAGTGGATCGACTCTTAACGATAAGGTGGACCCGCGTTTTGGGCGTTGCGCCTGGTTCATGGTTGTGGAAACGGATACGATGGACTTTGAGGCGCTGGAAAATCCCAATACAGCGCTGGGGGGCGGCGCTGGAATTCAGTCAGCCCAGTTGATGTTGAAACACGATGTAAAATTTGTTTTGACCGGCAATTGCGGCCCGAACGCCTTTCAAACACTGGAAGCTGCCGGGATTAAGATAATTGTCGGCGTTAGCGGCACCGTGCGTCAGGCAATCGAACAATTCAAATCCGGAGCTTTCTCAACGGCTCCAAATTCGAATGTGGCCAGCCACTTTGGAACGGGAGCCGGAGGCGCTGACCCAACTGCGGCCGACATACAGCCGCCGGCACAGCAGACCGGCGGTGGAATGGGTATGGGACAAGGTATGGGCGGTGGTCGCGGCATGGGCAGAGGGATGGGTATGGGTGGTGTAGCATCGTCAGCTCCGGGCATGACCGGTGAACCGGGCCTGGACTCCCTCAAAGCTCAGGCTCAGGCTCTGGAAGAACAGCTTAAAGCTATTAATGCGCAAATCTCCGCAACCGAACAAAAAGGAAAGTAGAATTATCATGGCGGCTCAAGTCGATACGGAAAAATGTACGGGATGCGGCATCTGTGTTGACGTGTGCCCGGTTGAGGCAATCAAACTCGAAAATGATAAGGCCAAAATCGACAACGACACATGCACGGACTGTGGCGCATGCATTGGTGACTGTCCGAATGACGCTCTCAGTGTCACTTGAGTAACAGGACATGACGAAGGATAGGTCATTTCAAAACCACTAAGCAGAGAAGCTTTGAACATCAATCCTTTCGATGAACTGACTGAACGTTACGACGCTTGGTTTGACAGACCAAGGGGGCGCAGGGTTTTTGCTGTGGAAGCTCATACTATTCGCGATCTCCTTGAGGAAATGCCCCGCCCGTGGCTGGAGGTGGGCGTAGGAACAGGTCGATTCGCGCAGGCCCTTGGGGTGGATGACGGCATCGACCCGAGCCCGGAAGCTTTGAAAATTGCCGCTCAGCGCAGGATCAACACCCAGCCTGGATACGGGGAAAACTTGCCGTATCCGGATTCTACGTATGGAACGGTCTTGATGATAGTTACAATTTGTTTTTTGTCTGAACCTGCCAAAGCACTGCGTGAAGCCGGAAGGGTTCTACGGAGCAACGGTCGCCTTCTCGTGGGACTTGTCCCGCAAGACAGCCCGTGGGGCAGATTCTATGCCCAGAAGGGAAAGGAAGGGCATCCTTTCTATTCAGCCGCAACATTTTATACGTGCACGGATGTTATCAAAATGGCCAAGAGCGAAGGTTTTGATCTCGAGCGAGCCGGAAGCTGTCTCTTCGAACCTCCGGATGCCAACGTGCCGGCGTACGTGCGATCGCGTGAAGCATTAGATGCAAACGCGGGATTTGTAGGTATGCGCTTTAAGCTCTCGGATACAAAACGGAATATCGGAGCGGCATTGTCATGAGCTCCCATAACGGAACTGATTAAAGGCAGAACCCAAAATCATGGGCTTTTGCGAATAACAGGACGCACGATGCGCAAAGGCATACCAAAGGATTTTTACGCAAGGATCAAACCTCGCTTGTATAAACGGATCGGACGTGAGATCAGGCTTGCTTACAGGATTCTCGATATTGGCTGTGGAAGTTGCGAATTAGGCCGACTTTTAAAAAAGCATTATTGTCAGAATGTTACCGGCGTGGACATCTCGGCCAAGAAATTTCCAAAACGGCGGCGTCAATCTCCAAAAGCCGGCTATATGCAATGCGTTCGGGGAGATGCCTCAAAGCTCGATTTTCTGAAAAACGGTTCGATGGACGCGGTTGTGTCTATATGGGCTTTGCATGAGATCAAAAAGCCCGCCCAAGCGCTTAGAGAAGTTTGGCGCAAGCTTCGGCCAGGTGGGAAGATTTTGATTGTGGATTTCCCCCGCCGTTCTCTTGCGCAACGATTGTGGAACGAGAATTATTACACGGTGTCCCAGATCAAAAAAATACTGATGAAGGTTGGCTTTCAAGAAGTACAGGCCAGCACGGTGGAACGAGGACAGGTTGTATGGGCAACAGGATGGCGTGTCGCAAGCAATTCAGCCTGAATTAGGATGAATAATGATTTATATATTTTGCAGAAATCATATCGGGCCACAATAATGGAGACGCAGCTCGATTACCAAGGAAGTATCACAGGAGAGTAATGACAACCGATCAACAAAAACAACAAATGGCGGCCGAACAGCAGGAAATCCGCGAGCGGGTTCGGCGGATAAAACATCAGATTGTAGTGTTATCCGGCAAGGGCGGTGTCGGCAAGAGCACGGTGGCGGTCAATCTCGCCGTTTCTTTGGCCTCAAAAGGGAAAAAAATCGGCTTGCTTGATATTGATATCCACGGACCAAGCATTCCTCATATTCTCGGCCTGGCATCTGCCCGGCTGGAAAGCGACGGCATTGCTCTAAAGCCGGTAAATGTGAACAAAAACCTGAAGGTCATATCCATCGGGTTCATGCTCGAGAACAAAGAAGCGGCGGTGATCTGGCGTGGTCCGATGAAATACAATGTAATCAAGCAGTTCTTGAAGGACGTTGATTGGGGTGATCTTGATTTTCTGATCGTTGATTCACCGCCGGGCACAGGTGACGAGCCATTGTCAGTGGTCCAGCTCCTGGAAAAGGCAACCGGCGCGATAATCGTTACCACTCCCCAGGATGTAGCTCTCAACGATGTGCGCAAAAGCATCACGTTCTGCCGTCAGCTTGCCCTGCCGGTTCTCGGCGTTGTGGAAAACATGAGCGGATTCGTATGCCCGCAATGCGGAACCAAAACGGACATTTTCAAAACCGGCGGCGGCAAACTGATGGCGTCTGAAATGAAGGTGCCTTACCTCGGCAGCGTTCCGATTGATCCCCGGATAGTAGAGGCGTGTGATGACGGCAAGCCCTACGTGGATCACTATGCCGACAGCGAAACAGCCAAAGCCTTTGAAAAAATAGCAGCGCCTATTCTGGCAATAGATAGAGAATCCCATACGCAAGTGAGTCACGAAGATAAGGCCCATGAAGGAGAAAAGAAAATGCGCATAGCAATACCATTAGCCGGAGGCAAGCTCGCCATGCACTTTGGTCACTGCGAGCAGTTTGCCATGTTTGACGTGGATTTCGACAACAAGGAAATCATCAACAAGGAATTGGTTGCATCGCCTGATCATCAGCCCGGCCTTTTACCTAAATGGTTATCCGAACATGGCGCCAACATCATTATTACCGGCGGCATGGGAATGCGCGCCCAGGACCTGTTCGCCGAAAACAAGATTAAGGTTATTATGGGCGCAAGCAGTGCGGATCCGGAAAGCATCGTAAATGAATATCTCGCGGGAACACTGGAAACCGGGGATAATATTTGCGATCATTAGGAAATCAATATGAATGAGAAGAAAACCGCCGAAAAGAACAATGCTCTTGCGCGCCAAGCGCCTGTGCCGGATGAGTATTTCGGAAGAATGAATGATCCTACCAGCGCGAGCGTATTAAAGGGTCTCTGTGGCGATGAAATAGAATTCTATCTGTATATCAAAAATGAGATCATAGAGGATGTAAGGTATTATACCAATGGATGTGGAAACACGAAGGACTGCGGTTACGCCGTTGCCAGAAGAGCCAAAGGGAAGAAAGTAACCGATGCGCTTTCAATAAATCCCGTCGAAATAATCAACTCGGGGGAATGCCAGCCGGACGCGGGACGGCATTGCGCTATTCTGGCGGTCAGTACGCTATACCGCG
This sequence comes from uncultured Verrucomicrobiota bacterium, assembly GCA_964418925.1. Classification (GTDB taxonomy): domain Bacteria; phylum Verrucomicrobiota; class Kiritimatiellia; order JAAZAB01; family JAAZAB01; genus CAYQNY01. The sequence goes on along the minus strand of CAYQNY010000157.1, from coordinate 1,608 downwards.
CGATTGCGGATTATCTCCTGAAATCGTGATTTGAATAAGCATTATCAGGAGGATGCTCCAAAGATGGCCATGGTCCGGATCTTTTCCATCATCGGCCAGCGCAGTAAGCTAGCCGATGAGTACCGGGAACGTCTTACAAGACTGATGTACTCGTAATCCCATACTTTTCGGCGTGGCTGCTGTCTTGAAATAAGGGTGCAGAATGAACAATAGGAGACAGAAGGAGATACCAAGTCCGGTTATCAGGCGAGTATCGAAATACTTGATCCACATTGAAAGGCTGGAGGAAAAGGGTCGGAAATGGGTTTCGTCAAAAGATCTGGCTGATGCGCTCGGCCTTACACGCTCCACTGTGCGTATGGATGTTTCATACCTGAGGGTTTCCGGTGTTTCGAAACGTGGATACGCAGTTGAAAAATTCAGGAAGACAGTTGCGAAGTTCCTCGGAGTGCATAAGGGTTGCAAGGTGATAATTGTTGGTGCCGGTAATCTGGGCCGGGCATTGGCTTTGCATAAGGCGTTCGCACAGAAGGGTTTCAAGATTGGCGGTATATTTGATTCCGATTCCGGATTGTTGAACGAAAAGGTGGGTTCACTACGTATCCGCAGTATGGATACATTGTCTCAGGTTGTTCGACGGCAGAAGATACGGCTGGCTATCATTGCGGTGCCAGCTCAGGCTGCTCAAGAAGTTGCCGATAAGCTGGTACAGGCAGGGGTGCGCGGACTCCTCAATCTTGCATGCGCCGATCTGATTGTTCCGAACTCCGTTGCCGTAATCGAGAGTCGGATAGCCATGGATTTACGGGAGCTGTGCTGCGCGGTCAGAATGCGAGAGTGATAGCTGTCCTCACGCGCCTTCGCCCGGAAGCTCCGTGGCTAGCCGCGGGGAACTTCACTGGATAAAAATTTATGGTAAGGAGTTGACAATCTTTGAAGTCCGGGATAGCTTTGGGGTGTTTTTTTTGAGCACCGCTGAAGTTGGAGCGAAAGGGGACAAAGTGCGAATTAAGCTCAGAATCAGAAATTTCATTTATCTCTTTCTTTTTCTGGTAGCCATCTGGTTGTGCCTGACTTCAACTTTTGAATGGCAGGAACTTGCTGCCGGGATTCTTATCTCCATAGTTCTCGCTTTTTTTCTTAGTGAATCTTATTCCACTCTCGGTTTACCGCCATTGAGCCTGAAAAGACTCTTGAGCTTTGTTATGTATCTCGGTGTTCTTTTCAAGGAAATTGTGATCGCGAATATTGATGTGGCTTTTCGCGTGCTTCACCCAAAGATGCCGATAAAACCGGGAATCGTAACAATCCGCACGAATCTGAAACAGGATATTGCCAAGCTTATTCTGGCCAATTCTATTACTTTGACTCCGGGAACATTTACCGTGGACATCATTGGAGACAGGCTGTTGATTCACTGGATCAACGTGGAAGCGGAAGATTTGGACGCAGCCACGAGGATCATCGGCTGGAAATTCGAAAAATATTTAGTAGAAATTTTCAAATAAATAAATGAACAGTGAAGATGCCAGTGAAATGCTGAAAGCGCTTGCTCATTCAACGCGTTTGGCGATTATTGATGGCCTTCTTAAAAATGAATGTAATGTT
>CAYQNY010000156.1:0-7852 GCA_964418925.1 uncultured Verrucomicrobiota bacterium | reverse complement strand
TCCGCTTCTGTTCAAACCCAAGCGGAAAATACTTCGGGTGGCTTAATGGTTACCACATAGGCGGACTCCAATGGCCGCAAGCCCGAAGCGCCATTTCATGGTTTGCCCCCGGGACCTGATGCCATGGCGCGAATAACCTGCAGATAAACCTCGTCCCGCAGGTTTTCCAGTTTACCCTCCAGGGCCGCTCCTTGCCGGCGGAAAGAGTCCGCCTGATCCGACTTGGCTATTGAACTTGATTCAAGCGCCTTGAGGAATTGATCGCATTCCGTCTGGAGCGATTGGATTTGGGCGCCGCAGATGGCAGCAATCCCCGGGTAACGCCGGCTAAGCCGATTGATTTCCGACCAGTATCCGTCAAAGGCCGCCGAAAAACAATGCCGCAGATGCGCCGGATACGGAAAGAAAATGAGGTCTCCGAAACGAGTCGGTGAATGAAACTCTCCCTTGGTGTCAGACCAGCAGGTCCACGCACCTTCAGAACCGATTGATCGGGTCCGGTTCAGATTCAAGCCCCAAACCGTTTTTTCATCCGGCCGACTTTTCGTAACCAGATTCCAGGGAATGGCCGCTTCCACCGTCCACTGGTCCTTGTCCTGCGCGACGGCTCCGCTCCAGCGGTCATCCATGGTCGCGTTCAGGCCATATCCCTCGTGGGTATCCCGGTTCCCGGAAAGGTCCACGCGGAACTGCACGTAGGTGAAACGATCGTGATCGGCATCAATGAATATCTCCACCGACTCGTGGAAAGGTTCCATTAATCCCTCGGTCTTTCTCCGATTAACGGCATCCATCAGCGGTTCGCCACAGGTAATGGCAATGTATAGGTTCTGCGTATCCCAGCACGCCATACCCGTGGTGACGATCGGCGCCGGCGCCCCGCCAATGCACGTCAAGGGGCGGGTCTGCTCCAGGCCCTGCCAGCAGGCATCGGTCAGCCGCCCGTCAATCACCGGCGCTTCGCGAACCATCGTTGCCGGATAAGCCAGCCAGGGTTCATCCGCCGCCCGCACGGATCCCGCCGCCAAGCAGGCCGCCAACCAAGTCATCAGCCGGCGCTTCATTTGGCCTCCTTCAGCTTGACGCGCAACTGGGCGCGGACGCCGCTCATCACATCCCGCACTTTGAGTGTATATTGACCGGGTTTATCGTTCAAGGCCCAGGGAATCCGCACCTCCGCCACGCCGTTTTCCGCGAGCACATTCTCCGCGTAGTGCGCCATGATTTTTCCGCCCGGGTCAAACACCTCCACGCGGAACAGGTGTTGGGACGGCTTTGCATCCCCTTTCGCGCGCATCTCCATGCGGAACGTAGCGGCGGCGCCCGCCACGCATTTAGACGGCCCCCTCACTTCCACGGCGCGCACTTTGTACGGCGACAGCGCGTAAAACCGGGCACGATCCGAAATCTCGGCGGTAATCTGCCGGGTGAACCCGAGATATTTTCCATCAAGCACGTCGTAAATGTGGCTTTCCGCCGGAAACGCAATGGTTGCCGGATAGGAATTACTATCGGCCATCCAATAGTTCCTGAGGAGTCCCACCAGCTGGATTGATCCACACTGGAAGCGCGGCGCCGCGGTCGGCGGCATTCTTCCCTCGCCGACAGGCGTGATCTGTACTGCCGGCCGGATACCGGCGGTTTGGGCCAGCAACGCCGCCAGATTCCCGGATTGGTCGCCCAGGTGTTTCCAGCCCTGCTTGCGGCGTGTGATAGTCCCATAACCATCCAGCATCTTGCCCAGAAGCACCGTCTTGCCTTTGCCCACGGCGTTCACCACGCCCGGCTGGTCACCCGCCTTCGCCGCGGCTTCGGCGGGCAAGCTCGGGAACAGATCCGCCAAAAGACTCTTCGCCTGCGGCGTGCCATGGCCGTTGAGGACGGCCGGCATGATATCGGCTAAGACCACGCCGCCGTTCTGGACGAACTCACGGATGGCCTTGCACTCGGCGTCCGAAACCGAACGGCTGTGCGGCATGATGAACACCCGGAACCCGCCGCGAGCCAGTTCACCCTGCGCCACCTGCTCATAGGAGACGTACCGGTACTGCAAGCCGGCATCCTCCAAGGCACGGATCACGTTTTCCTGAGCATTACGGTAAAGACTGCATGAGTTTCCATTGGTCACGTATAATGCTTCGGCAATCCGCGATGCCTCGGAAAAATGAACGGCGATCCCATCGTCTTCGCGTTTTGCATTCAGGATCAGCTTGCCAACCCCGGACTTGATCGTCTTGAGCGCTTCGGTGCGCGACTTGAAAAACGGCAGGCTGACAAGATCCGGCGCGTAGCCGCTGATCGGTCCCGGTTGGCCCATCGTCCAGAACCAGGTGCTATTCATCCCGTGAAAGATCGCGTTCCACGGAAAGAAGTGGCAGTAGGGCACCGTGTTGGCCCCAACTTTCCAGCTCAACCCGTATGTGCCGTACCACTGGCCGCGAAGCTGGTCCGGGCGGCCGAAGGACCGGATGTATTCCATGGACTCATCGGTGTGATAGTAGTCTTGCAGGATGCCCACGTTCCGGCTGAGGACCCACCAATCCACCCCGCCGTTAGGTAAATCGCCGGCCTGTGGCCCGTCAAAACCGGCGCGGTTGCCGGGATCGTGCGCGGCCAACGCTTCACTGCTCTTACGGTAAAAGCCCGCAAAAATGCGGTCGTTCACCAGGCAATGCTCCACCCATGGCGCATACACTTTCTTCTCCCGGGCTTCCTTGAACGTCACCGGCTTGACGTCCTTCCAGTCCGCGAAGGCGGTCTTCCATTCGGCGTTGAGCGCAGCGAGACTGGGGTAGACGCTTTGCAGATAGTTGTGGAAAGTCGCCAGGCAGTGTTCGCACCAGCAGACATCCGGGTCTCTGGCGTAAAAAGTCTCGTCCCCGTGCGTCCAGGCCAGCGGCCCGTAGGGGCCAAAGATGGAACTCTGTAATTCGCCCCACTTTTGGAGCTGTTGAAACGTCACCGGGTGGCTCATGCACCCGTAGGGGTTTTTCGTGCTTGGGGGGATGATGTGGTCGGGCCTCCCGCCAAAACAACCATAACGCGCCGTGTACGGAACGGACCATAAGTCGGCCAAGGCAATATTGCGCGCGGCTGTCGCCCCCCTCCATCCAATGTCAATGGCATCCCCTTCATCGCAATGGGCCAGTTTCATCAGCAACGCGCAAGGGATGTAGTTGTTGGCCGCCCCGCCCCACACCACTTCATTAAAGTCATCCCAGCGCCTTTTGCACCGGACCGGAAACTCGACCGTTTTCCGGGCAACTTCCTCCCCGGATCGCATCAGCCGGACAGAAATCCGGTGCAGGGTGGTCAAAGGCGGCGGCAGGATTACCGAAAACGTGACGTTGGTGGAAGCGGCCGGCAAAGCCCGGGAAAGCAGGCGCCGCCCAAGGTTATCAGAGAGATCAAGGGACAGACTTTCGTCCTTATCCAACGGCCGGAACAAGGCCAGAGTTCCCTCCACCGTGTCGCCGCCATTCAGGGTCATCGGCTTGAGGACCAGATCCCCGAACACAAAATCGTCTATCACGGCAAGATGACAGCTGTGCCAGGTGTATGTGGCTTTGCCGCCGGCGGTCATCGCCCATACGTCAAGGAAATACTCGCCGCATGGCAGGGACGGCAGGGCAAAAGTCCCACCGTCACCGCGGTTTTCCTTCAAGGCCAGCGGATGGGTGACCGCCCGGTCAAACCGGTCACGGATGATCGCCTTGAGAACGGTCTTCTCCGGCGCATTGGACAAGGTGACGGCGAAGGGCTTGCCCGCCACGGGCCACGATAAAATGGGCGGCCCTTCAATCCGGATCCGGACCGGCGACTCCTTCTGCGCCGCCCATACCACCGTCCTGGCAACCAGGGAATGGTAATATTCGTAGGGGACAAATTGCGCCTCGGGAAGTTTCGCCAACGGCGCCGGCCCCTCGACCGACTTGGTATAACTCGTCACGTCCCAGGCGGGCGTCAGGCAGGGCCAGGCTGAGTAATTATTGGTGGGGACTTTCTCCGCGTAATCCAGGACGGCAACCCGCCCTTTTCCAAACTGCGCGGTCTTGACAAGCTTTTCCCCTGCCTGAGTGCGGAACGCAGGCAGTTTGTCAATCGGCACACCGTCCAGGATGAACTCGGCGGCTCCGGCAATCGGTCCATTTTCCATGACGATATCCAGTTCCTTCTGCGACTGCGGCGGATTGATGTAGACAAGTCCCGTTCCATCTGAAACTTTTTCCAGAAGTTGCAATCGTTTCCGGGCCGGCAATGCCCGCCAATCCAGTTTTCCAATAATGATGACATCGTAACTTTTCGAGAGGGCTTCATTCCCAACCCGCTCAACCACTCCGGGCGGAGGCTGGAAATCGTTAACCGGCCAACCCGCGTTCGGTTCGACGATTTCCATGAAACTCGCCGTCATCCAGGGCGTGTAATCAAGCGCCAGCCGCTGGGCCAGTTCCACGGTCTCGCGCTGGCTCCACGTCGGCGCCAGGACCAGGGCCCGGATATTTCCCGCGTGATACGGGTTGCCCCACGCCACGTGCGGCGTCACGTAATCCGAAGTGAGCCGCCCATAGGGATTGTTTTCGTTCAGGCCGAGCGGGTGATCGGACGCGCCGACGGATCCCATGCCCCAAAGGGCCAGGATCGGGAATAACAGGTAACGTTTGAGGTGCATGGTTCTTTTCCTTTCTTATTCATGTTTCAAAAAGCTATGGATTTTCTTCAGGCCAGAAACGCATCGTTTTAAGCGCGGCCAATTCCCGGTCAACCGCCCGGGAAAAGTCCCGGAAAGCCGCCTCTGTCTCCACGTCGTAGGCGAAAAAGGCCAGCGCGCAGGACGTGGCCCCCGCGGGATACTGAAGGGTGGTTCCCACGCCATAGTTGCTCATATGCACCTTGCCTTCAAGTCTTTCCGAAGGAACAAACACCAATCCCAACGCTCCGGTGCGCATCAGCTTGTCCGCGTAAAACACCCAGTACTCCCCTGGCGTGATGGGAACGACGGGATATTCTTTGCTCATGTAATCATCCGGAACTTCGCCCTGGCCTTTCGCGGTTTGCACCGTCCGGTGGGAAGGACTCTTGTAAGCCGGCCCGTAACCGCCGGGGTAACCGGTGAGATGGATCGCGAGGGAATTGGTCGCCAGGCCGGCGGCGGATGGACCGCTCACGTCCACCAGCGCATAGACGACATGACCATCTTCCGAGACAACAAAGCTCAGTGTCAGGCGATTTCCTTTTTCCAGGTCCCAGGTAAATCGCAGATAGCCTTGACGATCCGATTTGGATTCTATCTTCGCCGCCGTTTTTTGCGCCATGACGTCCTTGCCACCGATCGTCACACGGATCATATTGCCGCGGTACCAGTTTCTAAAGGCATCCAGATCCAGGCCGATCCCCATATCGCTGTTGATCAATGAAGGGCTCCTGTCCTGCGGCGAACTGTTCACATACCGCGAGTAATTGATTTGCCGCTTGGCAACGCCGCATTCAAAAATCCACTGTTCGCCCTTGAAAGGCGGCTGGTTGCTTTCGGCGGACTTACTAAATTTCTCCTTGTGCTCAATCCGCATGGCCATGTCGCCCATCGCTTGCTTGACCTTCTCCAGGGGTAATGTCTCCGCTGACGATCCGCCGGCGCTAACCAGACTAAACCAACAGCCAATGATCATCAGCGGCACGACGCCTACCCTCTGCAATCCGGGTGAAACCGTGGTCATTTTGTGATCCTTTATTCTTGGCAATCTTTTCTTACACATAACTATCGCCGGGAGCGTTGCCTATCAAGACGGAAAACGCAACTTCAACAACAGCACGTCAGGGGCGACGATGTTGTGTTGCAACGTGGCCGATGAGCCGTTGATCTTCTCCGTCCGGATCGGGTTCGGGTACGTCGCATCGCCAAGGTGATAAAATTCCGCGACGGCCTCGGTGGCCGGCAATCCTTCCAAGCACAGGTTGACCGCGATCCGCCAGCCTTGGAACCGGCTGATCAGTATCGCCGCCGAGCGTTTATCCTCGGCCATCGCCGCCAAAATACCCTCGCCCGTCTCTTCCTCCACGCCCACGGCCTGGACGCGCTGTCCCATGTTGTACAGTTCGACGAAGGCCGAGAACGCATCGTAGATTTTCGTGGGCCTGCACCAGTGGTCCCAAAGTCCCCAGATGCCTGATCCGGCCCAATAGTAATTGCCCACGTCCACTGGTAAATCCTGAAGCCAGCACAGGGTCGTGGCCACCATGGTGGCGCCCTCCATTCCCTGGATCCGGGGGATTTGGACCGGCCCATGGATCGGCATATTAACGGTGTAGCCGAAATCCTGCTGAAAGTGGGGGCCCCATTCATCCATGTGCAGTTCGGCTTTCGTGAATCCATGGCGGTCCATGGAGCTTCGCACGATGCGCGCGTGGCGAGCGACATAGGCGGGATGCGGCCCATACTGATGCCAGGCATGGTAGTCGAAAGGCGTGTTCGTCTCCTTGCAGAAGAGAAGAAACTTGTCGCTGAACTTCTCATTCCAAGAGCCGCCGCAGAGTCCCGCGCCGATTTTGAGCGAGGGATCGTAGGCCTTCAACTTCTTGGCCACGATTTCGTAGAAACGACAGAACGATTCCGGCGTGCCCTTCCAGAAGCCGGTCGGCCCGTTGGCCCATGGCTCGTTCCAGATTTCCCAGTACTTGATCCCATGCCGATACCCGTTGGCCCAGCCGTCATTGTAATGTTTGACGATATGCAGAGCAGCCTCAGCCCAGGCTTCATAGTCTGCCGGTTCCCGGCAAAAAATGTGACGCGGATCGGGATGTGACTTGGGACAGTCTCCGCCGGCCGATTCGCCTAGCCGATACTTCATGTCTGCGCCGACGTTTTTCACCGACATTAGGTAGTCGTCGGTGGGGGTAAAGACGTAATTGCGTGGATCATCCGGATCGGCGTGTATCAGGGGAAACACGTTGTGCATGTCCACCACATTGTACATATTCCAGGGACAGTCATGCAGCCGCACTGAGGGAATGTGCAGGCGCCGGAACTGTTCGCTGGCGTCAAATAAACCTTGCAAAAGCCAAGGGCCAAAATTGATTCCGTGCAGCGGCCGGATCGCGCCTGCGGAAGCGCCAAAATCGACGGAAAAGTTCTTGATGTAGTTTGCCAGACAATCATTCATGTGCAGTAGTCCTCCCCTGTTAATTGACCACACTGTCCTATATTTACTTCCTACCTTGATTACCTTATTGTTCCCTCACGTCTTTGTTTTTCAGTTGCAATTTAACGATTCATCCTGATTACAGAACAGAAATCATCGGCACATTGCTGATCCACGGAATCTCCTTGCTGATCAGGTAGACTTGGCCCGGACTTGTCTGTAAACGGATAATCTGCCCCGGCAGATAGACCTCGTCATGCCAGGGTGTGACCACCCCCTGCTTTTCAACCGATTCCAGAACATCCGCCTGCTGGGGCAACAGATACACCTTAACCTCCACCCCGCGATCCGGCTCATTCACAAAAGGATTACGCAGTCGCAATTCTCCTCCGCATAAACTCTGGACTATCACATACATGACCCGCTTTTCACGGCGCTCGGCGGAAACGAGAAAACCGCCCTGAGCACGCAACGAGTGGAACCGGACCGGTTCCGAAGAGTCGGGAATTGCCGGAAATATCCGCAGAATGCCGTCGTGACTCTGCAGGAGCACGCCGCGTTTTTCGAACAATGACACCAGTTTAGATCCAGCCTTCGTAGCCCCTACTACGGCGGAGTAGGCAACAATTACACTACACGTACCAAGACAATATTACTCTGGTTGTTTCCGCCAGAGGCGGACCCGCCTGCAGCGCCTGGAGCGCAGCGACTGCGGG
>CAYQNY010000155.1:0-7916 GCA_964418925.1 uncultured Verrucomicrobiota bacterium | reverse complement strand
CGCGAAACTATGTTTTTGGAAGGGAGCATTTGAATTACCGGGGCGGATTATTAACCAACCCTGACGATCAGAATATAATGTAGGCTGAAAACGGAAAAAGGCAATCATTTTTGAAATAGCATGGCATAGCCGCGAATTTGTGGTATTATTTTAAAGTATAGATGCTACGCAGTAGAATCTAAGGGAGACAACACATGCATTCAGCGCTGTTCTGGCATCCGACGAAATCCGGCGGAATTCAGTGTGAATTGTGTCCGCATCATTGCGTTTTGCAGGATCAACAGACCGGACAATGCGGTATCCGTACTGCCGCCAAGGGGACTCTGCAGGCCCGCGGGTACGGGTTGATCTCGTCCATGCATACTGACCCGATTGAAAAAAAGCCATTGTATCATTTTCAGCCTGGCCGCGAAATTCTCAGTATCGGCGGCTGGGGCTGTAACTTCAAATGCGCGTTCTGCCAGAACTGGACAATTTCCCAGCAAGTTGATGGGAACGCGCAGGCCGCGAATCCTGAGACCATCATCCGATCGGCGCGCGTGGAACATTCCATGGGCATTGCCTACACGTATAATGAGCCGCTGATCAACATTGAATTCGTGCACGCTTGCGCCGCCGCGGCCCATGCCGCCGGCCTGGTCAATGTGCTGGTGACGAACGGATATATTGATGAAAAACCGGCCGCCTTCCTGCTGCCGCTGATTGACGCGTTGAACATTGATATCAAGAGCATGGATGACGCATTTTATCGCCGGCAGTGTCGGGGTTCATTGGAACCGGTCCTCCGGTTTGCCCGCCAGGCGGTCAAACAAGGCTGTCACGTTGAAATTACCAATCTGCTTATTCCCGGCCTGAACGATGCGGAGGAACAGGTTGGGCGCCTGTCGCAATGGATACGCGCACACCTGGGACCAGCTACGCCGCTGCATTTGAGCGCGTATCGTCCAGAATACCGGATGACCCTGCCGCCGACGTCCCTGGCCGTGCTGGAACGGGCGCATGCGCGCTGTCAAAGCGATTTACATTATGTCTATATGGGGAATGTGCGCACGCGCGGCGGACAAGACACGCAGTGTCCTCAATGCGGCGCCACATTAATTACCCGTAATGGATATGCAACCAGTGTGGTGGGACTCAATGAACGTGTCTGCGCCCAATGTGGCCGCTTGGCCGAGATAATAATAAAATAGGCCAGGCCTGACAACTTATCCACCGACCTGTCCGCCATAGCTTTCTTGGCGACGGCGGAAGCCGTCTGGACGAAGGCGAAGCATAACGTTCTCCGTTTCAAATTGGGCGTAGCCCGACGACTTGTCCACCGAAGCTATCTGAGCGAAGGTGGAAGCCAGGAGTCCCGATCTTAGCGGGACGAAGGCGAAGTCGGGGCGGTGGGATTCGAACCCACGACTTTCAGCTCCCAAAGCTGACGCGCTACCAGGCTGCGCTACACCCCGATTTTATGAATTGGCTCAACCGGACAGCATAGTGCACGAGTACAAACAGTTTGACAAGCAACATCATGGCTCCCGCACTCCAAAATATCTTTACCCTTCAAAGATGATAGCATCAATATTACAAAGGCGGCAGAACGACGATATGGCCGATCAGCACCCCGAGATCCTGAGGAAATCCCGCCTGACCGGAATTCCAGGCCGGTTCGGTGTTCAGCGTGACCCAGGCAACGTCAGTGGTTGATGTTGAGACAGGATACGGGCACACCAGCCATTGCCAGCGACCGGGGGCTACATTACGTGAGGTCGCCGGCAAAAGCGCCCCGGCACTAACCGTTAATCGAGTAGTCAATCCCTTTGAGTTCCCTAGCGGCGGTTCAAAAAGCATCAGTAAAAGCCCTGGCTGGCCCGCTGGCACCGGTAACAGTACTTGGGCCTCAGCCCGGGCCCAGCGGGCTGTGATAAACGGCATGGCCTGGCGGGTTATCGGGGATGTGAATAGTTGCGGACGGAGCGAGACGGCCTGGCTGTCGCTTACGACAAATATATCGGCCAGAAACAGCGGATCTTTTACCCGGAGTGTTAGGGTTAGGGACTTGTTGGTTGCCAGTGCTTTGCCTTGGATGCGTAAGGCCCACCATTTGGCCGGCAGTTGCTGGAAGCGGATGGCCGGGTTATTTTCCGGCGGCACAACAAAATTGGATAGGCCGACGACTGCAGGCACGGATGGAGTTGCCGCATCGGCCATCAGTAAAAATATGATTTCGGATATTTTCGACACATCCGGCACAGAGGCCAGGGGAACTTGCAAGGCCGTGCCGGGAGTTAAGGCCAGGCCTTCTATCTGATAGCGGTCACCGACCCGCAAATTGGCAAAGTGCCGGAACCCCATATTACCCGGATGCAAAGACGCCTCGTAACTATTCCCTTTCTGCAATGGCGTAGATACCGAAGGTAAACTCGACTTTAATTGCATCCGATAGAGATTCAAAGTGAGCACACCGTCGTTAATCCGGGTGGGCAGAGATTGCCGCGCCTGCTGGAGTTTGCGATAATGAAGCTCACTTGTTTTTTCCGGGATGAAGTAAAAGCGCTCAGCCAGTGGCGGGGTACGGTCTTTTATGTTGTCCGGCTGTTGACCATTTCGTGACATCCGGGTCTGATGCGCAAAGACCATGGGAAAAGGGGAAATGAAGAAGGCCGGGCGATCGGGATATTTTTTCATGATCGTTTCCCAGGCCTGCTCGGCCGGGGAGTAATCATCGCGGCGTTCGTTATCCAGGCCGAGGGTGGGAATGCCGAACAGATGTTCAAACGGCGCCGCCAGCCGGGAATATTCGCACAGGAGAATCCCTTTTTCCCGGGCAATGATGGTCGCATACGGCTTCAAAAAGCGGGTCAAGCCTTGATAGTCGGTCTGGGTCATCAGATGCGTCCGCTGATATAGCCCCAGTAAACAAATGGCCATAGCGCCAATAACTGCCAGCCAGGCCATCCGCTTGCGATCGGGAATGGAGGTCGCCAGCGCGGTCAGGCCGAGCACGCTCATGGGGATGAGAGCCACGAACCAGTAACGCGTCATCATGAAATCGCGGACATTACCGGAGAAAATGATGGCGGGAAACAGGACCAGCGCCATGACGATTCGCTCCGCCCGGTATTGGCGGGTGCCGGTTAGCCATAATATCCAACCGCATAACGCCAAGACAGCGATTGGCATGGATACCATGTTGGCAAAGGTCTTGAAATCAGCCATGTACAGGTAATGCTCAATCGGGCGCCCAAGGATCGGGAGGCTTCCGGCAGTATCGCGGGTGAATGCTGTCACGAGAATAATGAGGGTGGTAGCGCCAGCCAGGCCAAGACTCCATGTCAGCGAAATCTGGCCTGACGAATTCTCCGGCGGCGGTTGCAAAAGTGTTCGGACGCGCCGGCGTAATCCGCAGAGCAGGGCGAGGGACCCTAAACCAAGGCCGAACAGACCGTAGGCCAGGGCGGGCCGGAAAATCAGCGGATCCAGAAACCGGCCGATACCGTAATAGTCAGTGACCCATTTCATTTGATAGACAAAGACGGCTATACCAAGCAGGGCAACCAGGGGACACAAGAGAAAATCATCCCGGCCTCTTAGGATAACGATCGCCACCATAATGGCGGCGGGGATGATGAGAAATCCGGCGGTAATGTGAAAGAACGGTGCCAGGCAGATGGCCGTGGCTCCCAACAGGACATCCCCCCATTGGCGCCAGCGCCGATTACGCCAGGCATAAAGCAGCAGCGCATATCCTCCAAAAAACATGAACCCGGCGATAATTTCCGGACGGGAACAGCGGCCATGCCAAAGCGTCAGTGGATTGAAAAGGAACAACAGACAGGCGATCAACCCGGCCAGGCGATGGGGAAGGAGTTGCGCGGCCAGTGCCCATAACGCCAGGGCCAGGAACAGCGTGAAGATGGGAATGACATACAACGCCCAGGACGCATTCCCGATGCGGGTCATGGACGCGATCAACAGCGGATACGCCGGTTGAAAATGCGGCCCAATGACGGCGCGATCCGGTTCGCGGACCCACAGACAGGCGTCTTTGGTCGTTCCGTAGCCGGCGTGTCCATAATAAAATACCGGCCTGATATCGGGCGGCACCTGGGCGAGCAGGGGGTCCACGTAAAAAAACTGGCGTTGTCGGCCATAGGTGATACCGGAATTGATATACGCACCCGGATCCTCACCGCCGAAAATATCCTCATGCGGGCGGAACAGCAGGATGATCGCCAGGATACTGAGTCCACCCCACATCATCAGCATAAAACGAGAGGACACCCCCTTTGCGCGTCCGATGACGATTAAGCGGACGACCACAACCAGCGCAACACTCCATAAAAATATGCCTGTTCCGATAATCACAATAACATGTCCTGGTATTGAAATAAGATTGCCATTGCCCGGCTGATTCCAGCATGCTGGTATTTATATCAACCATTTTCGATCCGCGCATTTAGCGCGGATCAGGGATGTGCACCCTTGTCAGGCATGGTATATCGTGTTAGAATCAAAACCAACATGAAAATTCTGGTTACAGGATCAGCGGGATTTATCGGATATAACGTCAGCCAGGCCCTGCTGGCAGACGGGCATGAAGTCTGTGGGCTGGATAATTTCAACAGCTATTATGCGGTCAAATTAAAACGCGACCGGCAAGCGTTGCTCACTCAAAAAACCGGATTTACCGGGGTTGAAGGCGATCTCTGCGATCAAGAAATACTGAAGGTGATTTTCCGCGACCACCGTTTTGATCGTGTGTGCCATTTGGCGGCCCAGCCGGGTGTTCGTTATTCACTGACGCATCCGTTTGCCTACCAGAAGTCTAATTTGGAAGGATTTTTAAGTTTGATCGAGGCTTGCCGCTGGGCACAAACGCCCCGGTTGGTGTATGCCTCCAGCTCGAGCATTTATGGCGGCAATCGTAAACTGCCCTTTGCTGAAACGGACTCCGTGGATACTCCCATCAGCCTTTATGCCGCCACCAAAAAAGCCAATGAACTTATGGCGCATGTCTATGCTCACTTATACGGCCTGCAAACCATTGGTTTGAGATTATTCACCGTCTATGGCCCCTGGGGCCGCCCGGATATGGCCGTCTGGTTGTTCACCCAGTCCATGCTGAAGGGCGCAACGATCAAAGTGTTCAACCATGGAGACATGCGCCGCGATTTTACGTATATAACGGATATTGTCGCGGGGATTAAAAGCGCGCTGTTCACCGAGGGACTGCAGGCCTATGAGGTGTTTAACCTGGGTAATCACCGGGCCGAAAAGCTGATGGATATGATTAACATTATCGCGCAGGAGCTGGGCGTTCAGCCCCGTCTGGAAATGTTGCCGATTCAGCCCGGCGATGTGCCTGCAACGTATGCGGACATTGAAAAGGCGACCCGCATTCTTAATTTCAATCCGCGGACATCTCTGGCCACCGGTATTCCTCAGTTTGTCAAGTGGTACCGGTCGTATCAGGGGGGGGAATAATTAATTTCCGGAGGGCCCAGCATCTCTTGAATATCAGTAACGGAACATGGGAATTCATCAGGGATATCTACGGCAAGCGCCTGGTCATGGTCCAGTTGGCCCGCCAGGATTTGCATAACCGCTATGTCGGTTCCGCGCTGGGGCTGGTCTGGACGTTTATTCAACCCCTGGTCATGACGTTGATTTTGTGGGCGGTGTTCACGCTGGCTTTTAAAACCCATACGGTGCATGGCGTGCCGTTCGTGTTATGGTTGCTGGTGGGACTGACCGTGTGGAACTGCTTTTCGGAGTCGCTGACCATTACCACCGGTGTTTTTTACGAGTATTCGTTTCTGGTAAAAAAAATCCGGTTCAATATCGCGGTATTACCCCTGGTCAAAATCTTTTCGTCGCTCGCCGTTCATGGAATCTTCCTGCTCATCGTCATGGGCATTTTAACAGTCAATCGTATCACCCCCTCAATTTACTGGTTGCAGCTCCTTTATTATCTGCTGGCCCTGGTAACACTGTTGTTGGGATTGAGTTGGATCACCTCGTCGCTCAATGTCCTGGTCAAAGACGTGGCCTATATTGTGAATGTTTTGCTTCAATTCGGATTCTGGCTGACGCCGGTCTTTTGGGATACGAGCTTGATTCCCGCGCCATATCAAAAATACCTAATTGTGCTCAAACTGAACCCGCTGGCCTATATCGTGGAGGGCTACCGTCAGAGCTTGCTCTATCATACCCCGTTCTGGTCGGATATCGGCTGGACGGTCTATTTCTGGCTGGTGGCGGTGGGCATGCTGGTTCTGGGCGCCGTGATCTTCCGCAAACTTAAACCTCATTTTGCCGATGTGCTGTGACTGGTTAGTGCCTTATTCATCTGAAACCGCGGTCTCATGCCATAGGCTCCGCCCTTGCGAATCCGCTAAAGGCAGAAAGGCGGAAGCCCCGCCTCTGGCGGAAAAAACACATACAATTAATGAGATATGGGTATGACTAAGGTAGGAGCGCCACACCGCTGGCGCGATGTCATGCCATCGGCAGATCCGCCCGTGGCGGAAAATCGCCTCGGCGGAGCGAGGCTCCTGCATAATTTTGGTTTGTGGGCAACGCCCGTGTTAGGTCGCAGTCAGCCGGTGTATTTTGGCGATGACCGCCTGGGTGGTGGATTGGGGGGTGGACGCTCCGGCGGTAATGCCGATTGCGTGGACTTGCTTCAGCCAGCGGGTGTTAATTTCATCCGCCGATTGGATCCAGCGGGTGCGGGGATTCAAGGCGCGGGCAATCTCATATAAACGGCGCGTATTGGCGCTGGTCCGCGAGCCGATGACAATCATAAGCTCGTTATGCAAAGACAGAATCTTGATTTCTTCCTGCTTCATGCGGGTCGGCCGGCAGATGGTGTTGAAAAAAACGACTTTGGGAATCGCCGCTTGCAACGCCTTGACTATAGGCATAATCCGGTCCATGTTCTGGGTGGACTGCACGACAATCGCCGCCCGGCGCAGGCGGCGGATGGTTGGCCAGGGGATATGATCCAAGTGGTCAATCACCAGCGCCCGGCGGCGGATTTGGCCGATGATGCCCTGCACTTCATCATGCTGGCGGTCCCCGATCACAATGATCCGGGCGCCGCGGCGGTCCATCTGCCGCACGATGCGATGAATTTCCCTGACCATGGGACACGTAGCGTCCACGATCCGATAGCCGCAGCGGCGCGCCCGGGTAATCACGTCGCGGGAGACGCCATGCGCGCGAATCAGCAGGATACGCTTTTTCCCCCGGCCTAATTTCTTAATGGTCCGGATACCGGCGGTTGCCAGTTCGCGGATAACCGTCTCGTTATGGACCAGATCGCCCAGCATACGGACGGATGATGTCTTCCGGGCCAGCTCATGAGCTGTGCGAATCGCCCTTTTGACCCCGAAACAGAATCCCGCCGACCGGGCCAGATGAATGTGAATTTTTTTGTTCATCCGTCACGATCCTCCACCGAACACCTGAGCAGTCACAATTCCAAAAAGGATAATAGGCAATCAGCGCCGGTCTATGCAATGAGAATATGGGCATGGTGGTAAGGTCGCCAGTCATGGGGGGGAGATTGGTTTTGTTGTAGCGCCGCACCCCGCTCGAAGCGGGGTAAACGGTGCTTGCCACGCCAGAAGCGTGGTGCGGCGATCTTGAAAATCCGTGGACTTTCGCGCCACACCCATGCCTTCGCTCAGGTAGCTTCGGCAGGCAAGCGTGGCGCGCTACAGGATCGCTTACCATTTCCTCCCCCCTGTAACTGAGGCATTACCCCTGGCCACCAACGAATTATAGAATGACATTTATCGCCGGGATTGTTAACCTGACCTATTCATGAAGATTTCAGTTCTTTATGAATAGGTCACCCGCAGGGCTTCGACGTGAGCCCTTCGACAGGCTCAGGGCTCGTGCTCAGGGTTAACCTTGAG
>CAYQNY010000154.1:0-7940 GCA_964418925.1 uncultured Verrucomicrobiota bacterium | reverse complement strand
ATACTGCGAAGTTCCGAACAATAGCGGAACACTTCCGACTGGGGCACTTCGGCGGTAATGACCTGCATGCCGTCTTCAACATCCACGCCCATGATGTGACCCCGCTTATGATTCAAGTCACCGTTGATATCGCCCATGAAGTGATCAGGAACCATCACTTTCATCTCCATGATCGGCTCCAGGAGCACGGGTTTGGCTTTGCTCATGGCATCCTTGAAAGCCCGCGCGCCCGCAATCTTGAAGGCAATTTCCGAGGAATCAACGTCGTGATAGGAGCCGTCATAGACCGAGACCTTCACGTTCACGACCGGATAACCGGCCAGCACGCCATGCGCCATAGCCTCGACAAAGCCCTTCTGGCACGCCGGAATGAAATTACGCGGGATAACGCCACCCACAATCGCATCCTCAAACCAGTCCTCATCAGCCTCATTTTTCGGCGCCACTTTGGCATAAACCTCGCCATACTGACCGCGCCCGCCGGACTGTTTCTTGTGCTTGTAATGGCCTTCTCCAAGACGCGTCACCGTCTCCTTGTACGACACCTTGGGGACTTTCAGATCCACGCTGATGTTACTGCGTTTCTTCATAAGCTCATTAGCCACATCGATGTGAGTATCGCCCATACCCGCAATCACCAGTTCATTGGTATCCGTACGGCGTTCCATCTTCAACGTGGGATCGTCCTCGGCCACGCGCGACAGCGCGATACCGACCTTGTCCTCATCGCCCCGATCCTTGGCGGATACGGCAAACGAAACCACCGGCGCAGGGAACGTGATTGGCGCGAAGGCGGCTTTGTGACCCACGGAACACAACACATCGTTTAACTTCGTGGCTTTCAATTTCGCCAAAGCCACGATATCGCCGGCATGGGCTTCAACAACCGGCGCCGGTTTCTTACCGCCACCGACAAAGAACGTTCCCACCCGCTCCTTCTGGCCCTGGCTCATATTCACCAGTTCGACATTCTCCTTCAACGTGCCGCCATAGACGCGAACATACGCAAGTTTTCCCGCAAACGGATCGGTCACAATCCGCCAGACAAAGCCGGTGAACGGCGCATCCGGCGCTGGATTGACGGGTTGATCTTTCGCGTCCTTCAACAAAATACCGGAAGGATTGGGAAACAAACGGGACAGGCCTTCCAGTAATTCATTGACGCCCTGATCCTTGATCGCTCCAACCACGAAGACCGGAATGAGATTACCGGTACGCACGGCCACACACAGGCCCTGGTTGATTTCTTCGGGCGACAATGTTTCACCACCCAGGAATTTCTCCAGCATGGCGTCATTGGATTCCGCGGCGCGTTCCACCAGATTATTTTTATAAACTTGCGCGGCTTCTTCCGCGGCGCTCAGCACATCCACGAGTTTTCCGTCCACAGGTAAAATCACAGGCACGCATTTGGCACCCCAGACGCTCTGAATATCGGCCAGGACTTTGTTATAATCGGCATTATCACGATCCAACCCGGTAATCACAATACCCCGGGGAAGCTTAAGCACTTCGCATTGCTTCCACACCCGGGTGGTTCCCACCTGAATGCCGTTCACCGCATCCACGGTGATCAGCGCGGAATCCGCCACCCGGCTGGCGGCCAGAACCTGACCGAAGAAGTCATCATATCCGGGGGTATCCGTAAATACCATCTGGACTTTCCGGCCGCCGGCCGCCTTGAATATGCCGGTAAACGGTTTGGCGTAAATACTGATTTTGCGGTTGATTTCCTCTTCCGTGTAGTCGCTCATACTGGTGCCCGCACTGACTGATCCCAAACGGTCATTGAGCTCCATCTTGAACAACAACGCGTCACACAGCGTGGTTTTTCCACTTCCGGTATGCCCAAGCAACACAAAATTTCTTACATCGGCAATGGCCACATCTTTCACAACGTCCCCTCCTGTCGCTTAAATAACAAACCGCCTATTTATTGATCCATAAGTTGCAGATTATTACCCAAATCCGGGGTAAGGCGCAAGATTTTGTTACAATTTTGAATGAGCGCCACGTAGGCGCCGTCGGTCCGGGATTTGGGCGGAAAAATCTTTTGCTCCGAGATGCGGCAGAATTCCTTATGTGTCTTCAGGAAAGCCGCCACCAGCGCCTCGTCCTCTTCCGGCTCCAGACTGCAGGTGCTGTACACAAGCCGACCTCCGGGTTTGAGCAGGGCAGATGTTTGCTCCAGCATGGCGCGCTGGATAAGCGTCAGGCGGGTCAGACGCGACTCAGTAAAGCGCCAACGGGCGTCCGGGCGGCGGCGGATCACGCCGGTATTCGTGCACGGGACATCCAAGAGAATACAGTCGAACGGTCCGCCGGCTTCAGCGGCCACATGCATGGCATCGCCCTGGATAACATTCACGAAATCGGCGCATCCAAGGCGGCGCAGGTTTTCGCGCAAACGCGCCAGCCGGTCCTGATGCAAGTCCATGGCCACGACGCGCCCCTGTCCCTTCATCGCCTCCACCATGAGAAATGTTTTTCCGCCCGGCGCGGCGCAGGCGTCCAGGACATGATCACCGGGTTGAGGATCCAACCGCGCCACCGAACCAAGGACGGAGGGATCGATCACCAGGAACAGACCTTCCTCGTATCCCGGCAGGGATTCCACGCGCAAGCCATGGGGAATAGCCAGACAGCCCGACACACCGGGAGGCGGTTCCTGCAGATCAATATCCTTCGACCGCAGCAGAGTCAGGTAATCGCTCCGGCTGATTTTCAGACTGTTGACATGGATCATGACGTCCGGTCGGCTGTTATTCCACGCACATAACCGTTGCGTTGCGGCCGATCCAAAAACACGGGTCCAACGTTCGACCAACACCTCCGGATGTGACTGTTGAATACCCAGGGGCTGTTTTTTCAGTTCCCCTGAAACAGTATCCTTCTCGCGCAAGACATTGCGCAACAACGCATTGACAAAATTGGCTTCGGCCTGCGAAAATTGTATTTTAACCGCTGCCACGGTTTCGTTAACAGCCGCATAGGGTTCCACATCGGTCATGCACAGAACCTGATACAGGCCAACATACATCAGCGCCCTGAGTTCCGGCTC
Source organism: uncultured Verrucomicrobiota bacterium (assembly GCA_964418925.1). GTDB lineage: Bacteria > Verrucomicrobiota > Kiritimatiellia > JAAZAB01 > JAAZAB01 > CAYQNY01. The sequence goes on along the minus strand of CAYQNY010000154.1, from coordinate 4,879 downwards.
CGGCATGTGATGCACCCGGGCAACAGCCACCCACTCCAGCATACGCTTCCAGCGGGCAATGCCATACACAAGTTCCATGATAAAGGCCCGATCAGCCGCATCAGGAGGGATAAGACGGTTGGGAAACTCGCCTGATTTCAGCCAGCGGGCAACGATCTGGGCGGCAAGTTGACGGGATGACATTGGCATAGGATGATTTTTTTTAACCATGGATCAACACGGATTATTTTCCCTTTGGAGCTCTGCTTTGACAATCCATAAGTATAGATTATGCTGAAAAATAGCGCGTCGGCGGATAATGTTCGTGGCCAGGCGCCCAGTTAGGTGGTTGTGCGGCAGCTATTTGCCAATCGAGAAGGCGGCGGATAAGACTCTCGCGGATTTCCCGGTAGTCCGACGAACCAAACTGGTTTTCGTATTCATGCGGATCTTTCCTGAGATCGTACAGTTCGCCGATTTCTTTTTGGCCGTCAAATCCGTAGCTTAGTTTGTGTTCCCGCGTATGCACGGTTTTGCACATGGTATATTCAAAAAACACAGTGTCCCGATTCTGCATCGCTTGCCCCTTCAATATGGGCAATAGCGACTGCCCCTGCACCGACCGGGGCGTTGCAATGCCGATCAGATCGCAGATGGTAGGGAAGACGTCTATCTCCTCTACCATCTCCATCCTTCTCTCCGCCGGTTGGAATCGTTCCGGCATATACCAGATCATGGGAATACGATGGATCGCGTCATAATTGAATCCTTTGGCCATACGACTATATTCACCGGCAAAATCGCCATGATCAGCGGTAAAGATGATGACGGTGTTGTCCAGGTCCCCACCCTGCCGCAATTCGTCCATAATTCGTCCAACTTGCCGGTCAATGAGTGAGATCAGCGCATAGTAGCGAGCCAGCGCCAAGCGTAACTCCTGTACGCCATGGGTGGCCGCTGACCATTTCAGCTCAACGTTCCGGTTGAAGTAGAAGGGGCTGGCGCCGATATTTTCCTCCATATTTTCCGGCAGCGTCAGCGCATTTGGATCGTACTTGAACGGACAATCCAAGGGCGGTGAAAGAGGCGGATGCGGACGCTCAAATGAAAATTCGGCGAAGAACGGCTTGGTTCGATCGCGTGACCGCAAATACCGGATTGCTTCGTCCCCGGTCCACACTTCCAGGGAATGCTCGGTAGGTATAGCGTTTTTAAAGCTGCAGAACTTGCTGATGTCACCCAAATCATCATAGTGCTGATGGAGTCCGTGCTGTTTCAGGTAGTTGTAGTAATGCAGCGCCCGCACCGGCGCATCCGCATGATAGCAGAGCCGTTCATATTGAAAACCATGCGCGCCCCAGCCGGGCATATGTTTCTTGCCAATCATGGCAGTGCCATAGCCGAAGTTCCGAAGATACGCCGCCAGTGAAAGCAATTGGTCCGGGATGCCCATCGTATCGCTGCCGAATACGCCATGGACGCCGGGGTACTGTCCCGTTAATAGAGATACACGTGACGGAACGCAAAGGCCATTTTGACAAAACGCATTTCGAAAACTAACACCGCCGGCCGCCATACGGTCGATATTCGGGGTGCGCACATCCGGATGCCCGGCATAGCCAAAGCAACCGGCATGGTGCTGGTCATCCATAATAATTAACACATTGGGTTTATGCATATTTATTCTCCCCTGGCGTAAACTCGCATGACGGCAACTAATCAACGGACAAGACTGAGGTGTAACCTTCCGCACGTAAACGCCGGATTTTTCACCTCAGGCGGATCTGCTGCGGTTGAATAAAGCCCATCCCGTATAGACTTCTGCGAAATGCGCCGCGTGGGGTCACGCGGCCTACAAGTTCCTTGTTTTTTTGAGGCCCACTCACTGAGTGGGCGCGATTTTAGACCATTTCGCAGAAGTCTAACCCCCATAGCAAAGGGAGAACTTCGCGATCACGTGCGCACTCGTCCCAAATGCAACGGCACCGCTTACCGGCGTCCGCTGCGGCGCCTGATTATCTGTCTTCTTGCTTACGAATCCCAAGCTTAATTAATCCTTGTTTTAACCCCGCTAAGCGTAATGCCGGGTCTTCCCTCGGATGGGTACAAACCTGCTCAATACTCGGTATTCTACTATTCACAAGCTCTAAATATCTGCGCATTGTTATGACACTATTAATTGATAAACCTAAATACTCAAACAATTTATTATCCAGATTATCATTATACTCCTGTTTGGATGCAGGCGGAGTGAATTGAAGTAAAACATCGTCGCATTTCCCCTCAGGATGCAGGTGTTTACAGGGTTTGCAAATTTCGTCGGCTCCGACTATAAATTCAACTGTTTGATCGATATCAGCAATAATTGATCGAGCTACAGTATGCACCGCATGACCATATTCATGCGGCTTGAATGCCTCGTCATGGCCATAACTGGAAACAATATCAAGAACATGATGTGGTCGAAGTTGCATAATGTTCACAATAACTACGCTGCGCTGTTGACGGATAACATATCATCCATATCATCCCGTGGCCACCAGAATCAGGCCGATAAACATGATCGCCACTCCAATAAGCTTCGGTCTATGCGGCGGTTCTTTCAAGACCAGGATACCAAGCGCGGTACCCAGGGGGATACTAAGCTGGCGAAACCCGACGACGTAACTAACGTTTTTCACGAAAGCCAGCGAGGCCAGAACCATGGCATAGGTAAGATGAATTATAATACCGACAAGAACGGCATGCCCTGGATTTACACGCAGTACCTGGCGCAAGTTTAAACGCTCATTCCGGCGCAATGCAACAAAGAGAGCCAGCCAGAATGAAGCCGTCAAAGCTTCCAGACAAGCGTACATAAGCGTCACCTGCGTATTGCCGATGGTCACTTGAGTATCCGTTCTCAGCAGCCGCAATGATTCGTCATCCACAATCGAGTAGCCTGACGTGCCGAATGCGGCCAGCAAAGCCAAGCCGCAAGTCGCATTCAAGTAGTTTCGCAAGCGAAGATCACTGAAGCGTTGGAGCGGAATCAGGAAACAGCCTCCGACAACAAGAATGATTCCGGCAACGCACTGTATCGTTACCTGGTCGCTTCGGCCCAGGATCAAGGCCACAATCGACACAACGATAACCGGAGAAGATCTGGCCAGCGGATACGCTATCGACATATCGCCCGATCGGTAGGCCCCGGCAAGGGAAATATAGTACAGGGCCATGAAGAAACCTGTCACGAAAAGAAGCATCCAGACCTGCGCGGGTATGCAATGCGCGACTGTGTCGCGATATAGGAACAGAGCAGGCGAGAGCAGTAAAGCGCCGGCGAGACTGGCAACCAGGAAGAAGGCGGCTGACGGACGCTGGCTCTTGCTGAGCAGATTCCACCCCGCATGCATGAATGCGGATATAACGATAAGCGCAATGGCGATTAGAGACATATGCTTGAAGATCGCTTTTCAGTGGTGAACAAAACGGGTCAGGGAGATTTTGTCCTGCCTGCACTTTTCATGGCTGACCCATCTGCACTTAGAAAAACTTTATTCTTCCTTAAGGCTCGGATTAACTTATCAAGCTTTAACTCCCGAGGATAAAGATCATGCTGGGCGCATAACGCCGCCGCTATACCAGCGGCCTGGCCAATGGCCATGCAGCAGGAAGCGATGCGCGTGGAGGACAAAGCCTCGTGAGTAACCGAAATGCATCGGCCACTTAGCAATAGATTATCCGCACCTTTCGGCAACAGGCACCGGTATGGTATATGATAATACTGTTGCGGGAATCCCAATCCCAGCCCTTGCTTCTTTTCCTCAAGACGTTTATCGTCCGGCTCATTGTGGATATCCAGATGATACGCATTGGCCGCCACCGCGTCTTCAAAACGTCTGCCGGACACAACATCTTTAACAGTCAAAACATATTCTCCGATAAACCGCCGGCTCTCGCGGATACCGATCAAAGCGGAGGTATCCAAGAGAAATGCTTGATTACATCCGGCCACATATTTTCGAAAAAAAGCAACAATTTCCTGCACCTGTTGCCGGCCGATCATTTCCGCACGGGAAAGTGCTTCCGGAGAAGTTGGATCAACGCCATAAACATGCGACATATTCACCGCCAAGACGCCATCCATACCGGGGACAAAACAGGCCGCACCAATACCATCCGCGGGAATGGTCATTTCACCGCTGGCCAATGCCTTTTTGATAGCATCGGAATACTTGAAGTTACCTGCCCATTTATAGACTTTAGGATCCACGCCTCCGAGACGGCACACGGTTGTCAGTGGTTGTATCCACCCGTTTTCCTTACGTCCCATTGTATATTTACATCCGGCTTTGAAAGCCACATCGCCATCACCGGTACCGTCCACAAGTATATTCGCACAACATTCCATGATTCCCCTTTTGTTGGCGATAATCAACCTGTCAATCGCGTTATCCTTCTTGTGCACGTTAACCGCAAGAGAATGATACAGCACATTGACGCCGGCTTCCGTAAACATCCGGTCAAGCAGTAATTTCAATAATTCATGATTGATGGGTATAAAGCCGAATTTAACCGGTGCAGCACCGCCCATGTCCACCATCCGACCGACAATTTCCTCCGGAATTCCACGGATAACGCGCTGATGACCATCATCCAACGGTCCAAGCAGACTAAGTATGCCGGAAGTCATCACTCCCCCGGCGCAATTTTGTTTTTCGATTAATAATGTTTTGGCGCCAGACCTGGCCGCGGCAATTGCCGCCACCGCGCCGGACATTCCGCCGCCGCAAACAATCACGTCATATTTCATTTTATCAATTTTCATTGTGTATCCAAGAGCCATAACAAAGGACTGTATTTCCTGAATCCGTGACAGGAAATCCTGTCACTTGGTTTTTATCCGGTTGAGTTTATC
>CAYQNY010000153.1:0-7942 GCA_964418925.1 uncultured Verrucomicrobiota bacterium | reverse complement strand
TGATCACGCGACCGGGAAACTTGGCCGGAAGTCCCTTGGTGGCGCCATAGGCGCCACCGCCGAAGTTCGCTACTTCCTCGCCCAGAACGACCACCGTGCGATCATTTTCCAGCCAGCGGCCGGTCACCGCGGCAACGGCGTCGGAATATTTTATTTCGCGGTCGCAAGCGAGGTCTTCGGCTTCAATAAATGGACCATTGGTCGCGGCAATTTCATCCCGCAGGCCGTCAGTTAAACGCGCCGGATCGGCCCAAAGCTCCAGTCTGGTTGTTAACACTCCTTTGGAGTTGATGGCCGTCAGGGATTCGGCCGCTTGTTCGACGCAGTTTTCCGCCTGTCGGTTCAGATGTTGTTCACCAGCGTCATCCAGCAAGCCCATGCGCTTCAGCCGTTCGAGGCACTGCGGGATGGGATCGCGCGCATGCCAGACTGCTTCTTCTTCCTTGCTCCGGTATCCGTAGATGCTTCCAGGGTTGGCGCCGGCATGATGATAGAAGCGGTAGGTCTCTGCTTCGATGAAACAGGGTAGGGCGCCATCGTTGCGTTGCTGATGGACCTGATCCACGGCCAGCTTGACAGCCAGCGGGTCCATGCCGTCCACAATGAAACCGGGCATGCCATAACCAGTGGCGATCTCAGCCAGGCGCCTGGCCGAACAGGCGGTTTGACGGCTGGTGGCTACGGCATAAAGGTTGTTTTCAATAAAATAGATGATTGGGGCGCGCAGGAGCGCTGCCAGGTTGGCGGATTCGTGCACCACCCCCTGATACACGGCTCCATCGCCAAAGAAGCAAACCGTGATGGCGTCCGTGCCGCGGTAGCGCTGAGCCCAGGCGGTTCCCGTGGCGATTGGTACTCCGCCGGCGACGATGGCGTTGGTGCCGGCGACGCCGGCCGGGGTGTTTACGAGGTGCATGGAGCCGCCCCGCCCGCCACAGCAACCGGGTGCCAGCCCCATGACTTCAGCCATCAGCGTACGCACGGCGGAGGCCATGTCCGTCGTGATTTCCTGCTGCAGGGGATTAAAGTTCTTGCCGGTACAGGCGTTGAGAACCTTGGCCAGATACTGGTGATGGGCGCGATGACTGCCGAATATCTGATCGGCGGTTGTGAGCGCCGCGGCCGCTCCCACGGCGACGGCCTCCTGGCCCACACTGGTGTGGACCGGTCCGTTAATCAGGTCGCGGTCCTTGAGCCAGAGAAGTTTCCTCTCGAAGCACCGGATCAGGATGAGTTGCTGCGCCATTCCCAGCAGGTGCGCGGGCGGCTCCGCCGCCCAGTCGGCATCGGACGCCGTTATCCGGGTGAGGGACAACACACCGTTACAGGGCGTGCGGCTCATACGGCCCTCCCGGCGGGGCCGCCGTCAGCTCCCGCCAAGCTTAATATGTATACAAAAACCAACATAAACCGTCTCTTCATAACTGTAATATATGATATTAGATAATTATTATCAATAATAAATCGTATTTCAAATTGTATACAAAATATCAGCTTGCTTTTCCGCAGTATATGATTTAGGAATGAATGTTATGCCAAAAGCCATTACCAGCGAAGCGGTGTACAATCAGCTTTTTGACCGGATACTTTCCAACCGCTATGCCCCAAATACCCGCCTGAAGGAAGTTGCCCTTGCCCGGGAATTCAGGGTCAGCCGCACCCCTATTCGCGAGGCCTTATCTCAGCTGGAACAGGATGGACTAGTACGCCTGACGCCCCACTGCGGCGCCAGTGTCGTGCCGTTTACAACCGACGAAGTCGATGAGATTTATGATATTCGCAAGGCCCTGGAGATGCTGGCCATTGACTATACGGTCAACCGCTTGAATCTTCATACGCTTGCCAGCCTCCGCCACCAGGTTAAGGCGCTGGCGCGGACTACCGATGCGGCGCGTCATGCCGCGTTTGATAAGCGCCTCCACGGCTATATCATCGAAACCTGCCAGCGTCCCCGACTGACCGCGCTATTGCAGCAGCACTACAGGCTTATGCAGCGTTTCCGTCATCTCGGGTTCCGTGAAAAGGCGGTCATTGCCCGCACCACGAGGGAACATGGCCATCTGATAGATGCGCTTCTCCAGCGGGATGCAGCCACCGCCCGCGCCGTCCTGGCCAGGCACATCGAGTCAACTAAAGCCATGGTTCTTGCCAAACTCTTTCGGCGGGCGCCTGTAGCTGCGACTGACTGACCGGGCACACCGGAATGAATCAGCGGGATATCAGCGGATCGTGCCCGTTCTTAATAAGCGTTCTTCAACAGCCACTCATGGATGACCATCTTCCACCTTTCCCGCCGTTCTGAGTAATTGACTAAGCAGAAAAATGGCTTGCTTTTTGCCGGCCGCCAATTATAACACTTGTTAGATTCTACTTCGCAGAATCTATTTAAGAAAGGATATTGACGGTGAACACACATCCTATTCAATTGGGACTTGTCGGCCTCGGGCGGGCCGGGTGGGGCATGCATTGCGCGGAACTCAAGGGCAAAGAGGCGATGTTCACGATCGTGGCGGCCTGCGATCCCATTGCCGAACGCCGGGAGCGCATGGTGAAACAGTACGGATGCCGCGTGTATGCCCGGATTGAGGAGTTGATTGCCGATCCCCAGGTGGAAGTGGTGGATATTGCGTCCCGTTCATGTGATCATTTCAAACATGCCAGCCTGGCCTTGCAAGCCGGTAAGACGGTGTTTCTGGAGAAACCCATGTGTCATACCTATGCCCAGGCGCTCCGGCTTCAGAAACTGACGCAATCCCGCCAGGGCCGCCTCTATATCCGGCATAACCGCCGGTTTGAGCCGGCGTTTCAGCATATCCGGGAGATCATGGCTGCCGGCATTCTGGGGCAGGTCTATGAAATCAAGCTCCGTCGTGTATCGTATCAGCGCCGGGATGATTGGCAGACCTTGAAGCGGTTCGGCGGCGGCCAGCTTTTAAACTGGGGACCGCATCTGATAGACCACGGATTATGCCTGCTGGAAGCGCCGTTAAAACAGGTGTGGAGCAATTTGAAACTCGTGGCCGCCGTGGGGGATGCCGAGGATCATATCAAGTTGATCCTGACCGGCGCCAACGGCCGTATCGTGGACATTGAAATCAGTGGCGGTGCTGCGATCAGCGAACCGGAATGGCTGGTCTGGGGTACGCGCGGCGCGCTTTCCTGCACCGGCAGTACTCTGATGCTGAAATATCTGGATCCCCGCCAGCGTCTCAAACTTCGCCAAGCCGACCCGGGCACGCCGGGCGCTACCTTCGGCCATTCGGAAAAACTGCGCTGGATTGAAAAAAACATTAAGGTGCAGCCCAAACTAAAAGTCAATATGAATACCATCTGGGATGAGTTGTATCGTGCCGTTCGTCGAAAAGGCAAGTTTCCGATTGGCCTCGATGAAGCCGTGGCAGTGATGAAAGTTATTGCCCTGGCCCGGAAACAGGCTGCGGGAGTTGCGCGTCGTTAATAATCGTTTGCGGTTCTCGCCCGGTAGCCGCTGGGCTCGAACCACCGCTACATTATTCAATTCCATGGCATGGGTTATGTAGGGGTCGTTCGATAGAACGGCAGTTGTCCTGAAGTATGCGCTTCGCTTAACTTCGGGGACTGATTGCAACATAAAATGAATAGATTCTACGAGGTAATCTAAAGGGGTTTGAATGATGAAAGCGGCTGTGATCAAGAAACCGGGTGTTATTGAAATCGAAACGGTTCCAACCCCGGCGCCGGGGCCGGGGGAAGTCCTGTTGAAGGTGGAAGCCTGTGCCTTGTGCGGTACCGATCAGCGTGTTTTGACCGGCGAGAAGCACGTGGATGTAAGCATTGTGGGCCATGAAATTACCGGGACTGTCGCCGCGGTGGGTAAAGCCGTGCCGGATATCAAAAAGGGACAGCGCTATATCGTACAGACGGTGATCGGTTGCGGGGCCTGCCCCATGTGCAGGGTCCACCGTGAAAATCTGTGCGAAAAGGGATTCACAGCCATGGGCTATCAGTTTAACGGCGGGTTTGCAGAATACACCATCATGCCCATGGTGGCGGTTGACCAGGGATGCCTCATCCCGATTCCTGCTGATTTGCCGGCGGAAATCGGCACCCTGATCGAGCCGCTGAGCTGTTGCGTGAATGGTATGAAATATATTCCCATGGAACAAACCGAGCATGTCGTGATCTTCGGCGGCGGAATCATAGGAGTCTTGAACGGGCTCGTAGCCCGCGCGCGCGGTGTCGGCACCGTCACCATCATGGATGTGTCCCAGGCGCGCTTGGATTTGCTCCGAAAACTCAGTCTGCCCTTTGATAATCTGGTCAATTCCGGTACCACCAGCCCGGCGGACTGGGTCAAGGACGCCACCGGTGGGCGCGGGGTGGATGCCGTGGTTGTGGCAGCCTCGGTGAAGGCGCTGGTGACCCAGGGCATCGGACTGTTGCGGCGCGCCGGTCATTTGTCTATATTCGCCGGTATGCCGAAATCAAATCCGGTGGAACCCATAGACTTGAATAAAATCCATTATTTTGAGTTGAACCTGCACGGGGCCAACAGCTCCTCGCAGGCGGAATATCTCCAGGCCCGGGATTTACTGGTGTCGGGAAAAATTGACGGTCGGCCGCTGGTGACGCATCGCTTTCCGCTGGACCGCTTCAATGAGGCGGTAAAGGTTCAGTCCGATCCTTCCCAGGGATCGTTGAAGATTATTATTATTCCATGACACCTAAATTCAAAATGCTGCCGAATAAACGCGCCATTGTGACCGGCGCCGCCCAAGGGCTGGGCGAGATGATTGCCGCTCGCCTGCTCCAGGAAGGATGCCGGGTTCTGGTCGCGGATATCCAGGAACCGCAGGTCTCCGCGACGGCGGCCATGCTGAAGAAGACCACTGGCGGCGAGGCGATCGGCATAACCTGTGACGTGACCGTGGAAGCCCAGGTGGAAGCGCTGGTGGCCAAGACGGTCAGCCAGTGGGGCGGTTTGGATATTTTTGTGGCTAACGCGGCGATTTTGATGTCAAGCGCCTTGACCGAATTTGATGTTGCCCGTTGGAGACAGGTCATGGAAGTCAACCTGGTGGGGCAGATGATCTGCATGAAGCACGCGTTGCGTGTCATGGAACGGCAGAAGAGCGGGGCGTTCATCCAGATCAATTCAAAATCGGGCAAAAAGGGGTCGTTCAAAAATTCGGCCTACGCGGCGTCCAAGTCCGGTGGCATCGGTCTGGTCCAGAGCGCGGCGCTGGAAATGGCCGACAAGGGGGTCAGGGTCAATGCCATTTGCCCCGGCAACATGCTGGATTCTCCACTCTGGGTTAACAGCCTGTTCAAGCAATACGCGCAAAATCAGGGCATTACCGAGGCGCAAGTGCGGCAGAAATATATTGACGCGGTGCCGATGAAGCGCGGTTGCCGTTACGAGGATGTCTGTAATGTGGTGGTGTTCCTGGCCTCGGATCAATCGTCCTATATGACCGGCCAAGCCATCAACGTCACCGGCGGACAGGAAATGAGATAACGGGATTGTCGAAAAACCCATGCCGGACGCGACCACGCGAAACGCGTGGTCGTGGCCGTTCCGAATATCGGGGTTTTTCGACCGGCTCAACTCTACGCGTCATGGCAGATCGCCCCATCACCGTCTTCGGCGACAAGGGGCCGTTTAGTCCCGAAATGCCGTGCGGGAATGATTTTACCGAGGGCACAGAGATGCAGAATCAAAAATCAAAAACCCCGCGCGACAGGGTTGAAAATCACCATGCCGGTGGCGTGGACTTGTCCCGCCCAAGGCGGGCTCGAAAATCGGCTAAATTGATGGCGATTGACCTGGGGGCGTCCGGCGGCAAATGTTTTGCCGGTTTTTTTAATCCCGCCGGATTTTCCATGCATGAAATTCATCGCTTCCCACACGAGTGTGTTTCCTTTCACCTTCCCGATCGAACCGGCAAGGTCCGGGAGCGCATGGTCTGGGACGACACCTTGATCTATGCCAATATCATGGCCGGCCTGCACGCGTATCGGCGGGATGCAGGCAGTACGCTGGATGCCATTGGGATTGATACCTGGGGTACCGACGGCCATGTAATCAGCCGGGATGGGGATATGCTGGGCAAGGTTTATGCCTACCGCGATCATCGTCTGGACGCGATGATCGCCCGGGTGAAAGCGCGTATTCCGGCAAGGCGGATTTACACCATCACCGGCATCCATTTCCAGCCGTTCAATGTCAGCAACCAGATGTTGTGGCTGGTCAAAAACCGTCGCAATCTGCTATTGCCTGGATGCCGGTATGCGCCGATTCCATCGTTGTTTTATTATTACCTGGGCGGAATGCTCAAGGTGGATTCTACCTGGGCCAGCGTCAGTCAGCTTATGAATGCCAGGACCCGGCACTGGAGCCGCGAGGTTCTCGACAAGCTGGGTATTCCGTCGAAAGTCATGCCGGAGATCGTGCCGCCCGGCGCCGTGATTGGCCGCCTGCATCAGGCGATTGCCGCCACCGTGGGATTGAACCGGGCCAGATTGGTGGCCGTGGGCGGGCACGATACGGCCAGTGCCTTTGCCGCCGCGCCGGTGGCGGAACCGGGCGAAGCGCTGATCATCAGTTCGGGCACCTGGTCGCTGGTGGGGCGGCTCATTCCGGAACCCATTACCACGCCGGCAGCCATGGCGGTGAACTTGAGCAATGAAGGCGGCATCGGCAATATCCGCCTGCTGAAGAACTGCATGGGCGGCTGGTTGGCGCATGAACTGCGCCGCGTCTGGCGCGACGCGGATGGCAAGGAGATGAAATGGATGGAAATATATCGGCAGGCGGCGGCGGCGCCCGCGTTTGCCGCGTTCATTGATCCGGATGATCCGGGCTTTTATAATCCGTCCAACATGGAAAGGGCGCTGATCGAGTATTGCCGGAAGACCCATCAGACGGCGCCGTCCGGCCGCGGCGGCCTCTTACGCATGGTCTATGAAAGCCTAGCGCTTAAATACCGTTGGATTAATGAAGATATTTCCCGCGTCTGCGGCCGCAACAGCCGCGTTGTTCATATCGTGGGCGGCGGATCGAGGAATAAAATGCTGAATCAGTTCACGGCCAATGCCACCGGTCTGCCCGTGCTGGCCGGACCAGTCGAAGCGACTGCCGTTGGCAATCTCATGGTTCAAGCCATGGGCCTGGGTATCGTCCGCTCACTCCCTGACGCCATGCCGATTATCAAAGACGCATTTCCGATAAAGATTTATAAGCCTCAAAACATCAGCGCGTGGGATAATGCCTATCAAAAGTTTCAGCGTTTTGTACGCTAACCCTGATATGCCACGCAAATGCATGAAATATCAGGGTTAAGGCGCTTTGGCTGGTACATGGGCGCGGATTTCCTGCTTGCGCACGATGGTAACATTTATATCCCGGTCTCAGCTTTATTATCCAACGCGGGCTGTGCCCGCCGCGTCACTACGCTTGCGCTCCGCAAGCGGCGTGGCAACCTAAGTTCGCCGCACCACACCTCTGGCGTGGCAAGCGCCGTTTACCCCGCTTAGAGCGGGGTGCGGCGCTACAGTTGTAGTGCGTCACGCCTGCCCGCCTTCGGAGGGGTGTGACGCATTTTTTATTGTTTTTTCCGCCTCGGCGGATCCGCTGTGACGGAGAGAGCTTACGACCTTTTCGAGTAAGCTCTATCTATATGCCCCGCCGTTATTATCAGATTGCGGGCTGTTCCATCCAGAAAAACTGCATCTGTTCCAAGCGCTATAAACGTGAATCCGTCGTCAATCGCGTTTTTAATCAGTTTTTCTATCCGGGATATTCTCCGGCCCTTTGTTCTTTTGCGGAAACTGACCGGTATGTCTGGAATCAGATTTTACCGTGGACATAGCATATCCTCCTGAGTATTCTATAAAAAAATTACACTTTCTAGCCTGGATTATTCGCGATCAGTCGCGAATAATCCACCCACAGGGCCGTCAT
>CAYQNY010000152.1:0-7971 GCA_964418925.1 uncultured Verrucomicrobiota bacterium | reverse complement strand
TGCAGGTGGAGTTGTCGAAAATATTGGTCACATTATGTCCGATGGCGATTCGTTCCGTACCGCCCTTGGCATTGGCATACGCACCAATCGCCACATTGGTTTGCGCGCCGTTGGCCTGATATCCTATCGCTACACCGTAATTTGTAGCCTCGGTCGAATATCCCATTGCCACGCCACCAAAATAACCTTTGGCCCATGCACCCACCGCCACACCGGAATCATAGCTGTAGGTCTCCCGGCCTATTGCCGTACCATAATTTGTGCCGTTAGCCTTATATCCCACTGCTGTGCCATTATCAGAGCCGTTCGCAGCATTTCCCACTGCCACACCAGATGAAAACCCGGTAGCCTTATATCCTAATGCTGCGCCGCCAAAACCGCCGTCAGCGTCATATCCCACTGCCACACTGTTTTGAGCACCGTTGGCCAAATATCCCACTGCCGTACTGGAATCAATGCCTACGGCACCCTTTCCCACCGCCGTACCATAATCAGAGCCGTTGGCTCCGCGTCCAACGGAAACATCATTTCCGTTAAAATCTATATGCGATACATTGGTGACCATCTGTTCGCCCATGTTCAGCGCGCCGCTCATGGTCCCGCCCGTGGGGCCAGGTAGTTGGTCATGTAACCGCCCTCGCCGAGATATACCCAGGCAGGTGTAGTGGTCTGACTGGTGTTGAAATACAATCCCTGCGCCCCATCCGTCTGGTAAACGATCAGGCCCTGCGCCACGCCGCCGCGTAAATTGCCGGAGTCGTCGAGTAGTCCGCCGGCCAGGGCCGCGCTGGAAGAAGTGCGCTGGGCTTGAGTGAACCGGGGAATCAGCAGGCCCTTGCCGTCGCCGGTGGCCGGGGATTGCACATCCAGCATGGCATTGGTATTTGGAGCCGTTCCGTCGGCGCTGATGGATGAGCCCACCTGAGCCTGAACAGTGCCAGCATAAATCAACCCGAACGTCAGAAGAATAAATAGTCTCATGTTCATGATTCCTTTTTTGATTTTTAATGATTATGTTTTTTTAAAAACCTTGATATAGAATATTAAAACTTGAGCGTTTTCAAAGCAAACTTTATTTACCTGATTTCGCTTTTGAACTGTTCCACCGGGCGTTGCCGCAAATCTTCCCGACAGTCCGGGTCGTTGCGCAGAACCTTGATCGTCCAGGAAACTTTCACGTCCTTGTCCCCAATGATAAGAAAGTGGCTATCAGTTACCTCCATGCCCACTGCCAGAAGCACCAAATCGCCGATCGGTGTTAAGCTGTAGATTTCCGATCCGACCAGGTTAAGGGCGGAGTAGTAGTCCGGCAGTTGTACAATCGCTTGTCCATTGATCAGTTGCGCATTGCCGGCATACACGTTCCAGACCTGCGGTCCTTCCAGACAGAAATGCCGCAGGATCTTGTTGGCGGGATCGAGCGGATGGTCAATGGTAAAGGCCTTGACGCCAAAGTCGGTGTTTCCAAATGTGCCATCGTTCGTATAAATAACCCCGCCGCCATCGATGTACAAATTGCCGCGGATGCGGGTGCTATTGTCCACCGTATTGGTCACATTATGCCCGATGGCGATGCATTCCGTGCCGCCCTGGGCATTGGCCCCCGCGCCAATCGCCACATTGGTGTTTGCCCCGTTGGCCTTTCGGCCCATTGCCGCGCCATAATAAGAACCATTGGCCTGATATCCCACCGCCGCTCCATTATTATAGCCGTTGGCCGACGCTCCTACCACCACACCTGTAACAGAACCGTTGGCATAATATCCCACCGCCGCGCCATGTTCACGGCCGTTGGCCCCTATTCCCATCGCTACGCCAAAAGTTGAGCCGGTGGCCGAAGCTCCCACCGCTGTGCCGGCAGCAGATCCGTTGGCAAAATCTCCCACCGCCGCACCGAAATCAGAGCCGTTGGCTGATCGCCCCATTGCCGCTCCGGCATCAGAACCGTTAGCCTCCCGACCCAGCGCCGCGCCATTATTTATACCTTGAGCCAAATATCCCATTGCCGCACCGTAGTCAGAACCATTGGCTGAAACTCCCACTGCCGCACCTGTAATTGAGCCATTGGCCAAATATCCCATTGCCGCGCCGAAATCAGAGCCGTTGGCTTCCTTACCCACTGCCGCACCGGCATTTGTGCCTGTGGCCAGAACTCCTATCACCGCGCCGGCAGAGGCGCCATTGGCCTCAAATCCCACTGCCACGCCGTAAGAAAAGCCGTTGGCATAATATCCAATCGCCGCGCCGGAATCAGAACCGTTAGCCCGCCGCCCCATTGCCGCACCGCAATTTGTGCCATCGGTTTCAAATCCCACCGCCACGCCGTAATCAGAGCCGTTGGCCTCCTTACCCACCGCCACGCCGCAATCAGAACCATCGGCCGAAGATCCTATTGCCGCGCCGTAATTTACGCCGCTGGCCCCAACTCCAACCGCTGCGCCGGAATTTGTGCCGCTGGCCCCAGATCCAACCGCTGTGCCGGAAGAATAGCCGTTGGCCTGATATCCCATTGCCGCGCCAACAGTAGAGCCGTTGGCCTGATATCCCATTGCTACACCGTAAAAATAGCTGTTGGCCTGATATCCCATTGCTGTGCCTTCAGTAGAGCTGTTGGCCCCGCGGCCGACGGAAACATCATTTCCATTGAAGTCTACATGCGACACATTGGTGACGATCTGCGCGCCCATGTTCAGCGCGCCGCTCATGGTCCCGCCCGTGCGGGGCAAATAATTGGTAGTGGACCCGGCGGCCGTCCAGACATTGGAAGCTAGGAATCCGGTAACATCACCCAGATATGACCAGGCAGGTGCCGCGATCTGGCTGGTATTGAAATACAAACCCTGTGTGCCGTCAGTCTGGTAAACAATCAGACCCTGGGCGGCGCCGCCGCGCAGATTGCCGGAACCGTCAAGCAGTCCGCCGGCCAGGGCCGCGTTCGCGTTGGTACGCTGATTCACGGTTACCCGGGGAATCAGGATGCCTTTGCCGTCGCCGGTTGCCGGGGATTGCACGTCCAGCATGGCGTTGTCGTTCGGCGCCGTTCCATCGGCGCTGATGGATGAGCCCACCTGCGCCTGAACCATACCGGCATAAATTAACCCGAACACCAGAAGAATAATTAACTTCATATCAACGACTCCTTGTTATACCGAGCATCAGAGGCTGGCGGAACCTGGCAGCCTTTCTGTCTTATAATTCACCCTGCGATAATTATAAAAGGCTACCAAAAAATGCTCAAAAAAGCAATCTTAATGACTCTGGCGGTGCATTTGGTCTTGTATTGCGCGGGTGGCATGGTTAAATCACTTGGAGTTTGGATGCATTCCGGCAGGTATGTGATAAAAACCGGCATGGAACATTTTAAAGCATTGCGCGCGCTTGCTAATGAGGAATATTTTTCAACATTCTTCCTGGTGGCGGTCATGCCGCGCCATGTTGACCCGTGAATTATTCTATGCCCTGCCACTGGTCCTGATGTTTCTGCTGGCCCTGACGCCCGGCATCAGTTTCACCGAGGACCTCGGACGACATCTTCTGCTGGGTAAAATCATAGTCACCACCAGGCATGTCCCGGATATAAATTTACTGACTTATACCTTTCCTGAATTTCCATTCATTAATCATCACTGGCTCTCGGAAGTCGTTTTTTATTTCGTCCATTGTGTCGTGGGGTTGAACGGATTAATCGTGCTCAAGGCCATGCTGATGTGTGCCGCCCTGGCCCTGGCCATGCGCTCCGTGCCGCTGAAACGTATCTCGCCTTTAATAGCTTGGGCGGCCACCCTTGCCGCCGTCGCTTTGGGCTATCGCGCCCATATCCGTCCGGAACTCTTTACCTACCTGGGCGTGGCGCTCTATGGCTGGTTCATTGCTCGGGCCGCATGTTCACCCGCTGGCAAGATGTCCGCATGGAGTTGGGTCATCCTCATTGTCTACGGCTGGTTCTGGGCCAACGCCCACATCTATTTCATCTTCGGCCTGGGCATGATCGGCGCGTATTGGCTGGTTTGCTTGGGGCGTAACTTATGCAGTGGCATCGCACGTCGCCATGTTTTGCCCCGCGCTGAGACCATCGGACTGCTCGCGCTCATCGGCGTCAGCCTGATCAATCCCAACAGCTGGCGCGGTTTACTTTACCCGCTGAGCATTTTCGGCAACTACGGCCTGGTCATCACCGAAAACGCCACGCCGCTGAGCTATTGGAAAACCGTTCTTAACCCAATGCTGTTGGCCCTGCCGTTGCTTTCCCTCTGCGCCTTATGGGTTTTCTGGCGCGCTTCCCGCCTGCGCCATAATCTGAAGGCTGGTCAAATTGCCGAAGTCCTGATCCTGCTCACGGCGCTGATCGCCGCCTGGTGCATGGCCCGCAGTGCTCCCTTGCTGGCCCTGACCCTGCTGCCGCCGCTGGGTTTCGGTGTAGGCGTTGGAATGACCAAGTCAATCCGCCGCGGCGGACTGCGCGGCGCGGGCGTCATGGTAGTTATCGCGCTCAATCTCTGGCTGGCCCTGGCTGTTGTGGGCGGATCGTACAGCCGCATATTTCCCTCACCGATCGGTCCCACGCCATTCGGGTTTGACGACGAATCCCGCTACCTGGCCCTGCGCCGTCTGCGCGCGGACGGATTGCCGGCACCTGTTTTTTCCGATTACAATTACGGCAGTCTGGTGGAATACAATATTTATCCGGAACCTGGTTATGTTGACAACCGTCCGGAAGCATTTCCGACCGCCTTCTGGCAACAAGAATATCAACCGGCACTGGCCCTGGGCGCGGTCTGGGAGGATGTGATTACGCGGCGCGGTATTCAGACGGTCGCGGTATCCATTGCCGGGGTTAAAGAACACTTCATTCGTACACTGCTCGCCGACTCACGCTGGCAACTCGTCCATCTTGATTTCTTCAGCGCGATATTCGTGCGAAATACACCTGCCAATCAGGACTTTTTACGCCGCCACGCTTTTGGTCAGAAACAGGTAGAACAATTCGCCAGGCAAACGGCGCAATGCATTCGCAAGCTTTCCTCGGAAAGCCTATGGCGGCGGCAGGTTCTGGCTGATCAGATCGTCTATGAAATCTATGGTTTGATCTGTCTGGAGGCCTACGATCTGGCCTGGCCGCTGGTCTGGGACATGCACCGGCGCTATCCGGACTATCAGCTCGTGCATGAACTGATGCGGGTCAGCGCGCCGCCGCAAGCCGTGCTGGCGGTCATGGACATCCTGGCCCGCCGCGCCCGCTGGCCGCTGGCGGCCAAGCAAGTGCTTGACTGGGGCGCCGTGCTTGAAGCGCAAGGTCGAACCAACGAAGCCCGTGCCGTCTATCGCCGCGGGCAATATTTCTTTCCCCTCTGCCCCAATCTGCCGCCGGCTCGTTCCCCTCCTGGTTTGGTGATGTAACGTGTCCATCCTGTGGCCGTGGAGCGACGTCCGGTTCTCAAGCGGTGCGCGGATTCACGCGCAAAACCGGTACTTGAAGATGCACCACAGTGCGTGCACGCCATCCTTCCAGGTGACTTTTTTGCCGGCGGCATAGTCCCGGCCATAGTAGGAAATCGGGACCTCGAAAATACGATAATGCCGCCGGGCCACCTTGGCGACGATCTCAACCTCGAAACCAAAACGCGGTTCACACAACGTGAGCGATTGCAGGATCTCGCGCTTAAACACCTTGTAGCCAACCTCGATGTCGGTCAGGTTAAGGTTGGTCATAATGTTGGAAAGCATGGTTAGAAACTTATTGCCCACGGAATGCCAAAAATACAACACACGATGCGAACCGCCGCCCAGGAAACGCGTCCCGAAGACCACGTCGGCCTTGCCCGAGAGAATTGGTGTCAGCAAGGCTGGATAGTCGTTCGGATCATACTCTAGGTCGGCGTCCTGGATAAGTACGATGTCGCCAGTGGCCGCTTGTAAACCGGTCCGCACGGCCGCGCCCTTGCCTTGGTTGACCTCATGCCGGATGATCTTCAACGCTGGTTGTCCGACCTGCATCCGTTCGAGGATGGCACAGGTGCCGTCCCGGGAACAGTCGTCCACCAGCACTAATTCCTTATCAAGGTTCAACTGAACGGCCTGCACGGAAGAGACCAGCGGTTCAATGGTTCGTTCCTCGTTATAAATGGGAATGATTACCGATAGTTTCATAGGTCAAAAACCGCCCTGCCCCTGAATCGCGCCGAAACCGACCGGATCATAGCCTTCGCCGCCAAAGGTGGCCGTGGCAATGCCATAGCCGCTGGAGGAGAGCATCACATACCACTCCCCGGTGGTCGTGTGATACACGCCCGGATCGGTCAAGCCGTCGCCATCGTAATCGCCGGGCAGGGCCGTATAGCCGGAACCACCGAGCGTTGCCGTGGCGATCAGATAGCCACTCCCCGACAGCATCACGTACCAGGTACCCGTGGACTCATTGTAAATGGCCGGATCACTCAGGTGGTCCCCATCGTAATCGCCGACCACCGGCGCGTAACCTGTACCCCCAAAGCCTATGGCGGAAGCTATGCCGTAGTCACTGCCCGAGAGCATCATGCGCCAGTCACCAGTCGTGAGGTGGTAAATCGCCGGATCGGCCTTGGCGTCGCCGTCGTAATCCCGTTGGACCGGCAGATAGTTTGCTCCGCCGAAGGTCGTGTCGGCTTCCGCATACCCGCTGGCGGAGAGTTTAATCGTCCATCCGCCCGTAGTAGCTTGATAGACACCCAGGTCGGTCTTGCGGTCCCCATCGTAATCGCTGGGCACCGGCGCGTAACCCATACCGCCCAGGGTGGCGCTGGCCGTGCCATAACCTGAGGAGGAGAGCATGACCGTCCACAGACCGGTTGATTCCGCATAGACGCCCGGATCAGTCCTGGTGTCGCCATCGTAATCGCCGGGAACCAGGATGCAGCCGGGACCACCGAGAATTCCGGAAGCCTCGGCGTAGCCGCTCCCCGAGAGTTTAGCCCGCCAGATCCCGGTGAGCGGATCGAAGATCACCAGGTCGGCCTTGCCGTCACCGTCAATGTCCACGTCGGCGTAGTGATGGGTGGGCAAGGTGTCAGCGGTTACATTGAAACTGTTGGTTACGCCGGGGGCGGCGTTCCAGTTCGAATTGCCGGCCTGGCCGGCGACGATACTGACCCGGCCGGTGGCGGTGAACGAGAGATTGGTGCCGTCCGTGATTGCGCCTGGCCCGGCGCCGACGCTGAAACCGACCGGCAAACCGGAGGAGGCTGTGGCGCTCAAGCCGACGGCGTTGATGATGGCCTGGTCAGAGATGGCGGCAAACGTGATCGTCTGGTCCGCCTTGTTTACAGTCAGCCGGATCGTCACACGTTGGGGGCTGTTATGGGCATTAGTGGAAACAACCTCGTTAGTTGCCGTATAGGTCCCGGCATTCAATCCGCTCATATTCACTGCAACCACCACGGACTGGGCCGCATTGCCGGCCACGGTTCCCGTCACAGGCAGGAGATTCAGCCAGCCGGATGCCTCTGCGCCGTAAGCGACAACATTACTGAAAGCGAACCCGCAATGGTTGACGCTGGTAAGGTTCAAGGCGCTGACCGCTGGGTTTGTCCCGCCATAGGCGCCGGAAAAATCAAGTGTTGCAACATCCAGCCCTATCCATCCGAGCGCGGACGACGTCATAAACAGGTAATGTCCAAAGTTGGTTGGCGATTCGTTATATTGGGGATCATCGTAATATTCTTCATTGTAATAATACCGGTTGATATAAGCGTAATCGGAGGCTTCCTTGAAGGACACATAACCGTCGCAATTCACATCGGCGCCGGTGCAAACCGCGCCGTCCACCCAGGGCTGAGTCTCGGAGCCGGGAAAATAGCCGCGCACGGCGGCCGTCCAGTAGTAAACATACTGGTCATAATAAGGGTATGTATCGCCGGAATAGGATGATCTGGCATAGGAGCAAGCCGTGGCGATGACACGGTTGGTTTGATTCAAATCATCAATAAACCCGCCACT
>CAYQNY010000151.1:2134-8031 GCA_964418925.1 uncultured Verrucomicrobiota bacterium | reverse complement strand
TCTGGGCAGTGTTCTGGCGCTGGTGCTGGCGGGCATCATTGTTGATCGTGTGGGAACCCGCCGGGTTTTTCTGGGGGTCCATATTGTCTTGAGTGTCCTGGCGCTGATGATTGTTGTTGTCGGTGAACTAACGATGGCCTATGCCATGCCGTTCATGATGGTCTTGCAAATTATGGCGGGGGCGGCGCTGGCCGTCGCCGTTCTGACAAATACCACCCAGATATTTCATATGGCGCCCCCCAGTGCCAAAGTTGTGTACATGAGCATCATGGTGTCGGTGAGCATGTTGGGACGCTCTTTCTCGCCATTGCTGGCCGGTATGATACTGGATTCCCGCTGGTACCGAGTATCGCTTACCCTGGGAACTATAACGCTTGATGTCTTCCAATTGCTCTTTCTGGGGGTTGGTTTGGGACTGCTGCTGGCCATGATCATTCTGCCTTTTATCCGGAATGTTCGCCCGGGATGCCGATCAACTCACATGGCCTGAACTTGAGCGTCAGGCAACCACGTGCATAGGGGGACTTGATTTTTTACGGATAATTCAGCACAATGATCATGAATATTTGTCGGGGCTGGAACAAAAAACAGATCGCAGCAGATTCAGGTTTTTCATATGAAACAGAGATTTTCAGGGGGTGTTCTGGGATTGGTAATCTGTCTATGCCTGGCCGTATGGGGCTGTGCAGGTTGTCGGGGCTGGTCCTGCCGGCAGGTCATTACGTGGGCCGATCTTTTGCAACAGTTAGCGGATTTTGATCGTATTGCCCGGCTGGATGTGCCCTCTTCGTCATTAGTTGCGTCGACTGATCCCAGCGGCGGCAATGATGACTTCAATCACTTCCTGCGGAAAAGTACGACGCCGGGATGGGTCGTGCTGGCGGATTTGAAAGGCCCGGGTTATGTCTCGCGGTTCTGGTTCACGGGACCATCCAACGGGGATTATCCGCTGCGGTTCTATTTTGACGGCGAAACTAATCCAAGAATTCATACCACCCTCAACGAATTTTGCGGGAACAAGGAACCGTTTCATCCGCCCCTGGCTAACTGTGCCAATTACTGCTGGTACTCGTTTGTGCCTATTCCCTATCACAAGCGTTTGATTATCGAGACCAGGGCAGGTGGATATAAACCTGGAGGTTGGCCGCGGCTGTTTTATCAGATCAATTATGCATCTCTGCCGCGTGGGCAGACCGTGGAAAGCTTTCCACGGGTGTTGTCCTCCAACGATTTGACCGTCGTTCAACAGGTTCGTGCGGCATGGAACACGCCCTTATTCGAGCGGCGACATTCCGGTGTCGTCTTGGTTAAAACCAATTCAGTTCTGCCGGCAGGTGCTTCAGTGAATCTGTTTCAGCTTGCTGGTCCCGCCGTTCTCAGGACGTTATGGATTCAGCCGGACATGGCGCGGATTTCATCGCCGTTGGCCCGGGAACGTATTTTACGGGAGGTGGTGCTGCGCATCCGGTGGAATGGATCGTCCCTGGCCAGTGTTGAGGTGCCGCTGGGGGATTTCTTCGGGAGTGTCTGGCAGCGTACCCGCTACCAGTCCATGTATTTCGGATTAACGAATAATACGTTTGTCAGCGAATTTCCCATGCCCTTTGAAGGGGCGGCGGAGATCAGCCTGGAGAATCAGGGCATGCAGGCGGTGTCCCTCCAGGCTGGTGTGGGACTTGAAGCATGGCCGCAATGGGATCCGTCATGGGGCTATTTCCATTGCGGCTGGTATCGGACCGGTCCGGCCGATGTTGGCCGGCCGCATCCTATACTGCGGATTAAAGGCAAGGGAAAATACATTGGATGTATCCTGGCGGTGACCAGCGTCGATCCCAGCTTTTGGATATTGGAGGGGGATGAATTCATCCGTAAAGACAATGAAGTCATACCCGGATGGCGCGGCACTGGTCTGGAAGACTACTTCAATGGCGGCTGGTATTATCAGAACGTTATGACCTTTCCGCTTCATGGGCTTCCATTCAAGGCGCCATTCCGGACCGTCCAGTACATGCTGCATTGCGTCAATCCCGTCCTGTTCGATTCATCGCTGGACATGGTCTTTGAACGCGGACCCGACAATGCGAGCCACGGCTGGATGGAAAGCGTGGCCTTTTATTACATGGATCGGCCGGTTCCGGCGTTTGTCCGGCTGGGATTGACGGCGGACCGCCGGCCGCCTTCAGACCCTTTGGCGCGGGCCACACTGATGACCGAAATCTGGAATTACGAGCGTTTTGGAGATTACCAGGGCGCCACTGAATATATTGACCGTTATCTGGAACAGTATACCAATTTTCCGTTTACGGACATTCTCCGGTTGCGGCAAGTCGCTTATACAGAGCGTGAGCGGGGCTTTGAGTTCGTTCGTCGCCGATATGAACAGGTAGCAGCGTCGGCAACCAATGCGCTGGTGCGGCAGTTTGCCAACATGCTGTTGTGGTATCAGCAAAGTCCGTCAAATACCCTGCTGGGCGCTTATGCCAATATGCCGGCAAAGGTTTTTCTCGATGGCCGTGAAATTGGCACGGCCGGCAACCCGGATCAAATGATGATGTGGGGGCTCCAAGTAGGATCCGGAAAGCATGTCCTGGCCATGCAAGCCCCATGGAAATCCTATCCGGACTGGATCCAGTTGATGCTGCGGACTCACCAGGGCGACATTTTCACCACGCCGGAATGGAAGTATGCTATTAATCCGCCTCCCGGCTGGTTGGCGCCGGATTACGACGATCGCTCATGGTCCACGCTGGGGGGAGGGACCAAAGGACCTCCCGAGGAGCCGTTCATCTGGGTCATGCCGGACCCGTTCGTTGACATGCAGTCAAAAGCCTCCGGCTTGCGTCCGGCAATGGATTGGCCGGACCATCGGGGAACAGTCGTGTACCGCAAGGTCTTTGATTTACCATAGTACACGTGTTCGTAAATACGATAGGTTTTGTGCCTCACGCCACCTGCCGGCTTATTCCAAACCCTTCGACTTCGCTCAGGACAGGTTTTGTGCCTCACGCCACCTGCCGGCTTATTCCAAACCCTTCGACTTCGCTCAGGACAGGTTTTGTGCCTCACGCCACCTGCCGGCTTGTCCGGCAGGAGCGAGAGATTGTTGGGAAACGCGTGCGTTTCGCAACAATCTCTTCACCCACGACCACACATTTCGCGTGGCCAGCATAAGGTTTACCACGCTGGAAGCATGGTTTACCACGCTGGAAGCATGGTAAACCACGCCAGAGGCGTGGTCGCGGGGGTCTTAATGAGAATTGCTGGATAAGCGCCAGGATGGCTTGATTTATCCGTCATGATGGGACATACTGATCATACATGCGTGTATTGTGGAAAGGATATAGCCCTATGCCTGATGATATCAAAGAGCGATTCCAGTGTTTCGAAGTCAAGGTCATTGAGATGCGGGGGTATCTTTGACGTCGTTAACCGCCAAAAGGCGCTGGCTGATCTGGAAACACGGATGGGCGTTGCCGATTTCTGGAATAATCAGACTGCTGCCAGGGACATCATTGAGCAGGCCAATGTACAACGGGTGGTCTTGAATCCGTTTAATATTCTTCAAGCCGGCATTGATGATAACCGGACCCTGCTGGAACTGGCGGAATCCGAGTCCGATGAATCCCAACGGCAAAGCGCCTTTGAACTGGTGGCGCAGGATTTGGACCGGTTGGAGACGGCGTTCCGCAAACTGGAAATTGAATCGCTGTTCGACGGCAAACTGGACCGGCATAATGCCTACTTGAGTTTGCATGCCGGTGCCGGGGGCACGGAAGCCTGCGATTGGGCCGAAATGCTTTATCGTATGTATCGTCGGTATTGCGAAGAGCACGGATTCGAAATCAGCCTGCTGGATATTCTGTCCGGTGAAGAAGCCGGCATTAAAAATGTGACCTTGGCCGTGAGCGGCGAATACGCCTACGGCTACTTTTCGGCGGAACGCGGCGTCCATCGTCTGGTTAGAATCAGCCCCTTTGACGCCAACAAGCGCCGCCACACGTCGTTTGCTTCGCTGGATGTTGTGGCGGAACTGGATGACGACGCGGAAGTGGAAATCAAGGATGACGATTTACGCGTGGATACTTATCGCTCCGGCGGCGCCGGCGGCCAGCACGTCAACAAGACGGATTCAGCGGTGCGACTGACCCATCTGCCCACGGGGATTGTTGTTGCCTGTCAGGCGGAGCGGTCCCAGCATGCCAATCGGACCCGGGCCATGAAACTCATGCGCGCCCGGGTATATGAATGGACACAGGACCAGAAGCGGCGAAAAATGGAAAAATTTTATGGTGAAAAAGGCGAAATTGCCTGGGGCCGGCAAATCCGGTCGTATGTGCTTCAGCCTTACACCATGGTCAAGGATCATCGGACCAATGTGGAAAGCAGTAATGTCATGAAGGTTCTGGAAGGTGATCTGGACCTGTTCATCGAGGCGTATTTGAAATTCAAACACGCCTCGGCTTCCGCGGCGAATAAATAGTTATCAGTGCGTAGTGATATCAACGGGTAGGGGAGGAAAATGTCTATTCAAAGCATGACCGGCTATGGGCGGGGGGCAGCGGTTGCCCGGGGTATCAAGATGATGGTGGAACTGAAATCCGTCAATCATCGCCAGTTCGATTGCCGCATTGACTTGCCGCCGCCGCTGGGAGCGTGTGAAATTGACGTTCGGGAACAGATCCATGCGGTTATTGCCCGTGGATCGGTCACCTGCCGGGTCAGCATGGACGTTTCGCCGTCAGTCCGTCATAAATCGGCGCTGGTGGACGAAGCCCTGGCCCGAGCCTATCTAACCCGGTTGCGGCAAGTCGCTGCCCGGCTGGGGCTGAAGGATGATCTGCAGGCCGGATGCCTGTTGAATCTTCCTGAAGTGGTTCGTTTTACAAGTTCGGAAAATAACCTGCGGCCCTGCCGTTCGCTGATTCGTAGTGGACTGACCCGGGCCTTGCAGGCGCTGAACACCATGCGTAAACGCGAGGGCCAGGTGCTGGCGCGCGATATAACCGGCCGACTGAACCGGTTGCGCGCCATGTCGGCCCGCATTGGGCGGCGGGCGCCGAATGTTGCCAGCCGCTATCGGCACGCGCTTCTCAAGCGGATACGGGCATCCGGTCTGAATTTAAATATGAAGGATCCGCGGCTTTTGAAGGAAATCGCCATCTATGCCGACCGGGCGGATATTTCCGAGGAACTCACGCGTTTAGGCAGTCATTGGCGGCAATGCGGGGTCGTGCTGGCGGCCGGCGCAGTGGCCGGACGCACCCTGGATTTTCTGGTTCAGGAGCTGTTGCGTGAAATCAATACCATCGGGTCCAAAGCCAATGATCGTCTGATTGCCGGAGAAGTTATCCGTTTCAAGGCGGAACTCGAACGTATTCGGGAGCAGGTGCAGAACATCGTATGACGGAAAAATTGCATAGACCGTTATGCATCGTCCTGTCTTCGCCTTCCGGCGGGGGCAAGACGACCCTGTGCAGCCGCCTGCTGGTGGAATTCCCGGCCATGGTGTATTCCATCTCCTGCACGACGCGTCCCCCGCGGCCGGGTGAGAAGGATGGCGAACATTATTATTTTCTGACCGAACCGGAATTTAAACGCCAGGCTGAAGCCGGGGTCTTTCTTGAGTATGCGCAGGTTCATGACCACTGGTATGGGACTCCGCAACAACGCATCGAGCAGGCCTTGCGTGATGGGCGGGACGTTCTGTTGGACATAGATGTGCAGGGCGCCGGGCGGATTCGAACCTTGATTTCCGGATCGGCCGCGGATATCATTAAAACCGCGTTTGTGGATGTGTTCATTGTGCCGCCGAGCCTTCCGGCGCTGAAGCAGAGGCTCGAAGGTCGTGGCCAGGATACGGATGCAACCATACAGCGGCGATTGGCCAATGCGGAGCA
>CAYQNY010000151.1:0-2034 GCA_964418925.1 uncultured Verrucomicrobiota bacterium | reverse complement strand
TATAAGGCCGCGGAACTCGTGCGCCTGATGATTAAGAAGGACTGGGATGTTGCGGTGATCATGACCCGCGCAGCAACCCGGTTCGTGGGCGAGTTGACCTTCCGGACGCTGTCCCGTCAACCGGTGGTTGTGGACATGTTCCAGGAAACCGAAGCCTGGCAGCCGGCGCATATTTCACTGGCTGATCTGGCGGATGTCCTGGTCATCGCGCCCTGTACCGCCAATGTCATGGCCAAGCTGGCGCACGGCCTGGCGGATGATGCCCTGGCGGCCACGGCGCTGGCCTGCAAGGCGCCGCTGATTATCGCGCCGGCGATGAATGAGGTCATGTGGAATCATCCGGCTACCCGCGAGAATCTCCAGATTTTAAAATCGCGGCAGGCAGTCATGGTAGATGTGGGGCAGGGTGATCTGGCCTGTGGTGTTCAGGGGAGCGGCCGCATGGCATCCCTGGAAGCCGTTCTGACTGCCATTGAAAAGGCACTGAAAATATAAAAATCGGGCAGGCAGCATTGAAATCAGCGCTTCAACGATGTAAGCGAGAACTCCGGGTTTATCACCTGGTGATGAAGGATCGTCGAACGCCGCGCGGTGCTAAATGGCTCGTCTGGCTGGCGCTGGCGTACGTGGTGTCGCCGTTCGATCTTATCCCCGATTTTGTTCCGGTCATCGGCTGGCTTGATGATCTGCTGGTTGTGTCGATCCTGCTGGGACTAGCGCGAGCGTGGATTCCCGCTGACGTGCTGGCCGCATGCCGGGCGCAGGTCGAATAAGGAATCATGGCGTGAAAATACTGGTGACAGCCGGTCCGACCCGGGAACCTATTGACCCGGTGCGGTTTATCAGCAACCGGTCCAGCGGTAAGATGGGCTATGCCGTGGCGCGTGCTGCTGCTTGTCTGGGGCATGAGACGGTCATGATTTCCGGTCCGGTGGCGCTAACTCCACCGGAAAAAGTGACCGTGATTTCCGTCATTACGGCGGCGGAAATGCTGACCGCCGTCCAGCGGCGTATTGGCTGGTGCGACGCGCTGGTCATGACGGCCGCCGTGTGCGATTGGCGGCCCCGGTCTCCCTGCATCCATAAAATCAAGAAACTGGATATGTCCCGCGTCCTCCACTTGAAGCCCACGCTGGATATTCTCCGCGCCGTGCGCTCAAAAAAGGGCAATCGTATTTTTGTCGGTTTTGCCGCTGAAACCCGGGATATCATGAAGGAAGCCAAACGCAAGCTGGCGGAAAAAGGACTCGATTTAATTGTGGCTAATGATGTCAGCCGGAAGGATGCCGGTTTTGATGCGGATACGAACCAGGTGTTATTGATTTCAGCCGACGGCCAATGTGAAAACCTGCCGCTGTTATCGAAGGACAAGGTGGCAGATCGCATTATCAAATGGATTATGGCTAGCAGTTTGTCGGGCCTAAGCCCGGCAAACTGCTAGGCTTCACTTCACGATCACGGTGAATACGTTCGTGCGGACCGGCGGCACATCCTTCTCCCACGAACGGACATATTGCAGGGATATGTCCGTCCGTCCCTGACCGACCGCCTTGAATGTCCATACCTCATGGCCGCCGACACCGACCCGCATGTCGGTGCGTTTCTGAATGTAGCTGTTCGTGACCAGCATGGTCACGGCCGCATCCGGCGGCTGGCTCAATTGCCAGCCATAGCCGGTCGAAGGATTGGCGGCGATGCGGATGGAAAATTTCTGCCCGACAGCCACTTTGATCGGTTCACCCGGATGCAGGTGTTCCTTGATTTTTTCATTCATTGTATTGGTGGTAACGATCTGAACCGATACACCCTTGTTTGTAACTGCTGATTGCGGGACGGCCGGTGTCCTGGTCATCATGGTCATGGCCAGGATCATAAGGGCGCTGAAATATGCTTCCATTTGAACCTCCATTCATGATTTCTCGCCCATTCGGCGAAAAACTCAAATATGGCGGAAGGGGTGGGATTCGAACCCACGGCACCTTGCGGCGCGCCGGTTTTCAAGACCGGTGCTTTCGTCCACTCAGCCACCCTTCC
>CAYQNY010000150.1:0-8045 GCA_964418925.1 uncultured Verrucomicrobiota bacterium | reverse complement strand
TTAGAAGGCGTCGCGGAAAAATGCGGAAAACCGGAGCTTCATGAATAAGCCCTGCTACTGGAGACGTATTCTCAGAGTATTCTGAATTATGACTCCTGAATTCTGAATACCTGAGTAATTACGAAGAAATCAGAAAAACATGATGATCTCGCGCCCGGCCTTACCCGCCATAGCCATTTGGGCGACGGCAAGATACGGCTTGGCGTCATGTTAGGGAGCAATATATCGATTGCAAATATGTGCGCTGATCCTGAGTCTGCAAAGACTGACGATAAACAATAAAAAGGAACTCGTGAATCAACACGACAGTAAGGAATTAATATCATCCATCCCTACGGATACCCGCGCCGGCATAGTCGCTGTCATTGGACGCGCCAATGTCGGAAAATCCACCCTGGTCAATACCCTGATCGAAGAAAAAGTCAGTATTGTCAGCCCGGTGGCCCAAACAACGCGTAACCGCATCCGGGGTATCTGGACTGAAGCCCGCGGACAACTTGTGTTCATGGACACTCCCGGCGTACATAAGGCCACGCATGACCTGGGCCGGGTCATGAACCGTATGGCCCGAACCTCGGCCGATAGCGCAGACATTATTCTGCTGGTGCTTGACGCCACGGCATCCCCGTGGATGGAGGATGAAGGCTGGATGCGGCGAATCAGCGGTGCGAATACACCGCTGATTCTGGCCTTGAACAAAATTGACGCCATCACGCCCCGGTCCGACCAGCGGGAGACCCATCACATGTTATGGAACCGGATGCAGAAAGCAGCGGGCCAAAGCGTTGCAGTCCGTTGGCTGGATATTTCCGCTAAAACCGGCAGCGGACTTGACACCCTGCGCCGCCTGCTTCTGGACCTGGTGCCGCCGGGCCCCTTGCTGTTTCCGGAAAACATGCTTTCCGATTTTCCGCGTAAACTGATGATTGCCGATATCGTGCGGGAAAAACTCTTCCGGGTTCTGAAAGATGAATTACCTTATGCCATCGCCGTTCACATCACGACCCTCGACGAGGCTAGGAGCGGCTGGACCATTCAAGGCGATATTCTGGTCAACAAGCCCTCGCAAAAAGGCATGGTTATCGGAAAAAAAGGCCGCCTACTGAATGCAATCACCCACGAATCGGAGCAGGAGTTGTCGGAAATCTACGAACAAAAGGTCTCGCTGCGCCTGTGGGTCCGTGTACGCCAGAATTGGGCCCGGGACACTGCTCTGCTCCAACAACTC
The DNA here is from genome assembly GCA_964418925.1 of uncultured Verrucomicrobiota bacterium. GTDB lineage: Bacteria > Verrucomicrobiota > Kiritimatiellia > JAAZAB01 > JAAZAB01 > CAYQNY01. The sequence continues at coordinate 6,817 of CAYQNY010000150.1, read as the reverse complement.
GGCTACACGCTATGACCGCCCTATAGATTCTACTCCGTAAAATTCTATATTATTCCGGGATATTCCAATCTTCCGGAGCAATGACAACGGGCAGGCCCAGCCGCACCGATTCCAGGAGTTTCAAGGCAATCAGGTTAACTGGAACTGCACTGACCACATCATTTGGATTAGGCCCCTGCCCCTCGATATGATCAAGGAATCGGTCCATATGAGCATAATGTCCCTTATTGACATTGATCCAGCGGGGTTTTTCACCAGTCCGCTCCGCGCGTTGGCGCTCCTTGGTCATCGCATGAAAATAGCCGGTCATCCCCTGTTCCTTGGCCCAGTTACAACCATCCGCATAAGGAAATGTGCGCAAATGCGGTTCATCTTTCAGTCCTGACTGACGGATTTCAATATGCTGATCCAGGGCAATGGTGACATTGTGGACCGTGGCTTCCATCAGTTCCTTGGGATAGTCAAAATTACCAACCAGCGTATGAAACAGGGTGGTCATGGAACCATCCGCGAATCGCAGGACCATGGTAAAATTACCGCGCGCAGACCCCTCGGCAAATCCCCGCACCGGCCGACTCCGGTTAAACATCAGCGCCAAGTCAATAAAATGCACCATTTCTGCGAAGAAGATTCCTTCTTCATCCTGAAAAATCCATCCCTTCCAACTGCGGATATCATCATTCACCCGCAGCAGTAATTGCATTTGACTTTCCTCGGCAATTTTTTTGCGCTCCGCGGACCGATCTACCATCGGCAGCGCCGCGTCATTTGTCTGCCACGCTTTATCCAGCAAACGCTGAAATTCCAGGACTGCCGGACTGGAACGCCGGTTATGCCCCACGCAAACCGGAACTTTCGTCTCCCGACTGGCCGTCACGATATCAAACATTTCCTTGCGGGACGGCGCCAGCGGCTTTTCAGTATAAACCGGCTTGCCATGCTGCAGAGCCGGAATAATGACTTCCCCACGGATATTATGCTGTGTACCCAGCACAATCACATCGATATCATCGGCCGCCACCACCGCGCGCCAATCGGTCTCAACCCGACGAGCTCCAAACTGGGCACAACACTGCTTCGCGACCGCCCGATTGATATCACAGGCACAGATCAATTTAACCCGGGGATTTTTTTGCGCATTGGGAAAATGCGTTCCTTGCGACATAGCGCCACAGCCGATAATTGCCATTCGATGTTTTTTCATTCTTTAAATAATACTTTGGGCCGGCCCATGGTGCAAGTTCGTTTTCAGCGCCGAAGAATCGGCGCAGTGTTCGGGTTGCAGGAAGACACCTTGCTATTTGCCATGTCGGCCGGTATGGTATTTGTATGAAATCGTTTTTTTTTCGCTATGCCAGGACCGCCCTGGGATTCATGGCGTTCGTCGGCATGGTCATGTTATTTCCGGCCAACGGGACACCCTCCACGAGCCTGCGGGCATCGATTGTCAAGATCTATGTGACGTTTCAGCGCGAGGATTATGCTCAGCCCTGGCAAGCCGGCGGCATTGCCGGCGGCAACGGCTCCGGATTTATCATTAAGCGGCGACGGATTATCACCAATGCCCACGTGGTGTCCGACGCCCGCTTCATCGAGGTCCAGCGCGAGGGTGACCCGCATAAGTATCCGGCCGCGATCGAATTTGTCGGCCATGACTGCGATCTGGCCGTGCTGACCGTCGGTGATCCTGAATTTTTCAAGGGCACCCGGCCGCTGGCATTGGGTTCCAGGCTCCCGGAGTTGAATAACGAAGTCGTTGTCCTGGGATACCCCATCGGCGGCACCCGCATTTCGGTAACCCGCGGCGTGGTCTCGCGGATTGATTACAGCCTCTATGCGCACAGCGGCGCGGATTCACACCTGGTCCTGCAGGTGGATGCCGCCATCAATCCCGGCAACAGCGGCGGCCCGGTCATGTTTGACGGCAAGGTGGTGGGCCTGGCGTTTCAGGGTCTTTCCGAATCGCAGAACATCGGCTATGCCATCCCGCTTCCCGTCATCCGGCATTTTCTCAGGGACATTGCCAACGGTACCTATCAAGGCTATCCCGAACTGGGTATCGCCTGGCTCGACGCGCGCAATCCTGCGCTCCGCCGCGATCTTAAACTCGCGGATACACAAACCGGAGTGGTGCTGAATTTCATTGATCCGTTCGGCTGTGCCTTCAACGTCCTGCAACCGGGAGATGTCCTGTTGACCATTGACGGCTATCCCGTGGCGGATGACGGCACGATTATCCTGGACGGCAACATGGTGAATTTCGCCGAGCTTATGGAACGCAAGCAATGGGGTGAGACCATCACCTGCGACATCTGGCGCCGGGGTGAACGACAAGAGTTCACGATCCCTCTTACCAACCCGCAAGATCCATTCTGTTTCCGTTACCTGTACGACCGTCAGCCCGCCTATCTGATGACCCAGGGCCTGGTCTTCGCCCCGCTGACGCGCAATATCCTGGCCGGTCTGGGCAAACGCTTAAACTCCCGTAAGATTCAGCCTTGGATGTATTACACCGAATTCGCCAAAACAGACGGTCTGCACACCAACCGGACCCAATTTGTCACGCTGATTGGACGGCTGGCACACCCGGTGAACACGTACCAGCAGAACTTTGTTTACGGCATCGTGTCCAAGGCCAACCATCGGCCAATCGGTTCGCTCTCGGACCTCCGGGAAGCGCTCCGGCATCCGGAGAACGGCTATCAAGTCATTCATTTCGAGGGATCCGACAATCCCATGGTACTGAACGCGGCACTGACGGGACGGGCCGATCGGGAAATCAGCAAACGATACAGCGTGCCCGCGCTGTCGCATTTTACGGAGAACAGCCCATGAAAATTTTCATGAGAAAAACAAGATGTTGAAGATCTGGAATACAGTTCTGTTGCTGATCATCACCGCCATGATCGCCGCGGGCACGCATGCCGACAATCTTGACCGGAGCGTCGTTGAAGTACAGGTCACGGTCCAAACGGCGGACCCTAGCATGCCCTGGCGCCGGAATCCCCCGCAAGTGCGGCGTGGTTTTGCGGCTGTGATCGCTCCCGGCCGCGCCATCACCACGGAAAACCTGGTACGCGATCATGTCATGGTGGAACTCCGGCGGACGCGCAGCGGCGCCAAGACAGCGGTCCGCGTGGCCGAAGCGGACCCCCAGACCGGCGCGGCCATCCTGACATGGGAACATGTGCCCACCCTGGCCGACTTGAAGCCGATCGCCCTGGCCAAGACAGTCCCCACCAACGCCGAGGTCACCATTGTTCAATTCAACGACACCGGACAAATTCAGCGCGACCAGGCCCGAATTACCGAAGTAGCCGTCGCGCCGCTTCCAAACGCGCCAGGTACCATGCTAATGTTCCGGGCCTTAACCAGTTTGAACACCGGAGACCGCGGCGCTCCGGTGTTGTACCATAACCAACTGGCGGGACTGGTGCTCCACTCGGACCGGAACAGTCAGACCTGCCGGATTCTGCCGGTCGCGGCCATCCGTCGTTTCCTGGAAGATACCCAGACACCTCCCTATCGCGGAGTGGCGTTGGCCGGGTTTACCTGGGCACCATTGGTGGACCCGGTCAAACGGGCTTTCCGCGGCGCCGACCCAGGCTATACCGAGGGCGACCCCGGCGGCGGCATCGAAGTGACGCACATCCTGCCCGGTTCCGGCGCTGACGGTATATTAAAACCTGGCGACATTATTTTCGAATGGGATGGAGCCGATCTGGATTCCCAGGGTTATTATGACGATCCGGAGTTCGGCCGTCTGCTGTTGCCTTACCTGATTACCGGACGCGGCCGACCGGGCGACACAGTTATACTGACCGTTCTACGCGACGGGGAATGCCAGGATATGCCGCTCATACTTTCCCGACGGCAGGACGCGAACGCGCTGATTCCGGAAAATATTTCGCTCAAACAGCCGGAATACCTCGTGGATTACGGATTCATCTTCCGGGAACTTGGCGGTGATTACCTGCGCGCGGCCGGCAAACAATGGATGTTCCATGGCAATCCGCGTCTCGTTCACCTGTACCTGACCCGCGCTCAGGACTCGGAACGCCCCGGCGACCATATTGTCATTCTCGTGGGCGTGTTGCCCGATCCCGTCAACATAGGCTATCAGCATATCCGGAACGCTGTCGTCACCGCGGTAAACGGTGAACCCATCCATTGCCTGGCCGACGTGTTTCGCATTAAGGATCGTGATAACGGCATCCACCGGATTTCGCTCCAGTCATACGGCCAGCAGATCGTTCTGGATCCCGCAGTCCGCGAGCAAGCCAACCATCGCCTGGCCGCGCTCTATCGCATTCCGGCCCTGCAGTACCGGAAGAAAGAAAAATAATTTCACCACGGAGATCACGGGCCGATGACCGGCAGGGGATTCGGAATGGAATCAATCAACTGCATTTCCAACAGCCGTGCGGCCAATTCGGCCATGCGGCTATTAAGAAATTCCAGCAAAATCTGATTCTCATTTGGATTCCATCCATATTGGATCAACTCAGCATATGCCACCACCGGCGGACTTTTTTCAAGCAACACCCGATAGGCGGCGACCACACCGCCGGTGCGTTGAGTTCCGGCGGCACAGTGGACAAGGACCGGCTGGTTCTCTTTTTTCGCATTAGCCATCACGGCCAGGGCATGCGCATAGTTCCAGACATCGCCAATTCCGGATCCATAAAGAGGATAATTAAAATACTGGATTCCAAGTTCCCCGGCGATTTTCTTTTCGGCTTGCTGGGCGGCGACGGCATGATCAGGAAACGTAAGATCCACAATACAAATGATGTTATGCCGGCACAGCATCTTTTTTAATAAAGACGGGGGCAACCGTCCACTGCGAAAAATGGCGCCTTCCTCGACAACCCCCCAGCGCTTTGGAATCAGCCGGTCTTTCAAAACGACATGCCAGGCGACAAGACCCGCCGCCACGGCCAGGGCAAACAGGAGGGTCCCGACAAGCATCCATTGAACCGGGCCTCGACGGTGAGATGGCATGTGATTTTTCATTTTATCTCATTCCCGGGAACGGGATCATTAATCAACAGCCTGAACTCGGCGCTTTTATAGCCGCCATGATTGCAGGTAAGCATCCGCAGGGAACGGCTGGAGAGCAAGGAGGCAAGTTGACCCAAATCCCGTTTCGATATAATGATTCCGGCAGGTCCCGGTTCTCCGTCAAAAAAACGGCCGCATTCCGATCCATCGCCGAGTTCCACCTGTTTCAGCCGCGAATTCAGATAAAACATGAAGGCGCCGCAATCGCGCTCCTGGTCACCGGCCAGCGCAATACGCCGTCCCTGCTGGACTTCATGGCGAACCATGTCAGTGAAAGGCTCATAGGTGCGCTGGTAATCATAAGCAGGCAGAAACACACCGGCGTTAAGAATCACCAGCACAGCAACCACCTGGGGCACCATCAGCAACGCCTCTGTTCGCTTGCCAGCCTGAAACCGCCGCCAGAGGACACGCGCCGCGCTCACTCCGAAACCCAGGGCCAGCAGGGCCAGGCCCAGGCAAATAAACACCGTCAACCGACATGGAATCCAGACAAAATCGACATGCCAAACTAACAGCGCGACATAGGCCAGCGGAATGACCAACGCGGCCAGACCTACGGCCAGCAGCGTAATCCCGATCAGCCAGCGTTCCACGACCGAACCCCAGTATCCGGCCGCATCTTCCAGCCAGATGCCGGTCATCAGGAATAAAACCGGGAACAACGACAGGGCGTAACACGCCGCCTTGGCCGAAGAGACATGCAGAATCAACAACATCGACACCAACGCAAACCGCAAGAACACCGCCAACGGAGAGACAGGCGCACCTGCCCGCCCGCCTGCAGTGTCTGAAGCGCAGTTTCTGCGGGCAGGCAATGTTTGCGGCATAGCCGATGCAGGCGGGCCGTTTCTGCGAAACCAGTACACCAGCGCCGGCAGAACCAGTAGAGTCCATGGCAACAGCCGTCCCGGAAGATTCACCAGGTAGTAGATCAACGGCTCCTTATGAACAAAGAAGGGGTCTAACGGCAGGCTGGCATCGTGGAAGAAAAAAAAGCGGCCAAACTGGTTAGCCCACATAGCCGTGACAAGGAATTCCCTGCCACCGGTCTTCCACAGAGCCGCCAGCCACGGCGCCAATGCCACTACCAATACGGGAATAAACATCAGCAGGAGCTGCAGCCACCGCTTCCATTGCCGCTGATAAAGCAGAAATCCGCTGACGGTCACCCACACGAACCCCGGTCCCAGCAATCCCTTGGCATAGAAGGAAACCGCTGATACCAGAATAAAGGGGACATAGTCAAGCCACCGATCCCGACCGGATGTCCAGGCCCTCCAGAACAGATAGAACGACAGCATGACCATAAAGGTCAAGGCGGCATCAGTCAGGACAATTTTGGTATATTCAAAATACAGGGCGGACGTGGCGCACATGAAGGCCGCGGCCATGCCAGCCGCTTCGCGGCCCAGTTGCCGGCCCCATAGCCAGATGATCAGCAGGGCCCCGAAACCATAGAGCGCCGCCGGTAAACGCACCAATCCCTCATTCACGGTTCCAAACACATGGCAGAACACCAGGGCAGTCCAGTGAAGAAGCGGCGGTTTTTCGAGATAATGGCGCCCGTTAAAAAGCGGCGTGACCCAAACTCCTTCGCGATACATTTCCCGGATCATCGCGCCTTCGCGCGAATCATTGGCCGACCACAGAGAATGATCGAATAATCCAGAGGCAAAGACCAGCGCCAGGAGAGCAGGCGCCAGAATGCGCTGGCGGGTTGAATAAATATCCATACCGGCAGTCATAAATC
>CAYQNY010000149.1:0-8147 GCA_964418925.1 uncultured Verrucomicrobiota bacterium | reverse complement strand
TTTTTTGGAGGGCGCGAATGGTTCGCTTCGATACCTTCGCGCCTGTCCACCGTAGCCGGCTGTGGCGAAAGCGGGCCGTTGACCGAGAATGACGCCGCCCTGGGGTCATCCCCAAAGGCGTATAGAACCACTTGACTTGCCCACGCTAAGACGTCATCATACATACGTTCAGACTGCAGACTGTCAAGTGCACTGTTCATATAATACGCGCTATGGATTTTTCCTATTTAACCTCGACGGCTCTCAGCGATATCGGCCGGACAAGGAAAAACAACGAAGATTCCGTCCTGCGAATGCCGGCAGCGGGTGTTTTCTGCGTTGCCGACGGCATGGGTGGCGCTGCCGGCGGCCAACTGGCCAGTCATTGGACCGTGGAATCCATTCAGCATGCGTTCGATAGCGGCGCCGCGTCACCCCGTAAAACGGCGCTTGTGCGCAACGCGCTGAATAACGCCAGCCGCCGGATCAAGGCCATGGCCAAAGCCCAGGGCATTGTTGGTGCCGGAACCACGGCGGTGGTGTTATTTTTCGACGACTATCAGCCCAACCAAGCCACGATACTGCACGCCGGCGACAGCCGCGCTTACCGCATTCGCGACGGTCTTCTGGAGCGCCTCACGCTGGATCACTCCCTGGCAGCATCGGCAGGACTGTCTCATGATCATTTGCTACCGTCCATATTCCGCGGCGTCATCACCCGGGCCATCGGACTGGACAATATCACCGAACTGGACGAAGGCGTGGTCCAGGTGAAGGCCAACGACTGCTACCTGCTATGTTCCGACGGTCTGACGAAAATGATTTCCGATAGTGATATTCAGAATCTGATTCATAAAACATCGGACTCGGATCTCACCCGGCTTGCCGCCACGCTCGTGGAAGCGGCCAATCGTACCGGAGGTGAAGACAATATTTCCGTTATCCTTATCCGCGTCGGCGTCCTGCCGGCGCCCATACCGCGTCCCCCGGCTATTGACGATGATGCGAACACAACGGATAAATCCGCAACAGCGGACGCGGCCATTCCCGCCGGCGGACCAAACTCGCCGGGGTCTCAAACCACGGCCGGCAACGACAATGAACCCGACCGGCATTCTGAAACCGAGGATTTGCTGGTCGGGGTCACGCCTCAAACGGGTTTGGGAAGCACTCCGACCACACCCACAGGAGTACAACAGCCCGGACCCGACGAATGCCCCCAAGCCCATACATATCCGTCGGCCGACTCGTTCCAAAACTTTCGTGTCAAAGCATCAGAGCGAGAAGTCCAAGTAAACAACACGCCACCCAAGGCGTCGCATCGCTCCATCCGGCGATACCTGTTGGTTTTTGCCGCCATAATTGTTCTTCTGGCCGTTATCATCATCATTAAGGCCAGGCTGCAAGACGCACCATCAGCCGGTCAACAGCAACCAGCCATTGCCATCCTCACAACCACCGGATCTGACACCGGTAATATCCTGAACAGAATTACGGGCGACGAAAACACCGCGCAATGGACAGCCGAACGAAATAAAGCGCTTGAGGAAACGGGTTATGCCGCCGGCGCGCTCAATGCCTATCGAAACGCCGCGACAACGCTCTGTACCCAGACCGGCCTGCTGCCTGCGGACACGGCTACAGATCAAACCACCCAAACGGCTGAAACGCTCGCCGATGCCTATTGCATACAACTATTCGATCTGCAGCAACATCTCCGGGCACAGATCGAGGCCTTTATCAACGAACGTTGCGACGAACTGGCCATTTTTGGCGAAGCACCGACAACGGTTCTTGAAAATATCCGGCGGTTCGCGGATCTACCGGTTCGCACCCTCCCTTATCCGTTCGCGGCCCTCCGGCATGATCTCCAATTGGTTGCGACCTGGCTCGCCGAGGACCGGCAACGCCTGATTCCGCTGGAAGAAATCCGCAGCGGACCGCCCAGCATTCTGCCCCTGATACTGACACAACGCCATGACCTGTGGGCGGCTATTTTGGCGGATATCGAGGCCTGCGGCCCGGCCATTGCAAAACGCCAGATAGCGGACCCCGACAATCATCTGCTGAACAACATCGCTTCCCTGCAACGGGTAATCATGAAAACAGCTCCAGCAAACCGAGATCGTATCAGCATCATGTCGTGGCCGGACAAGGACAACCTGCCAACACTGGAGGGATTTTTCGCGCGCGTGGGACGATATCTCGATCATCCGACAACGACCATGCCCCCGGAAGTCAGAGGTCAGAGACCTGCCCGCCGTAGCCACTTGGGCCAAGGCGGGTCAGAGGTCAGAAAAGGGTGACGCATTTCCCGCCATATAGGCGGGTCTGCCTCTGGTACGATCCGCCACGGGCGACCTACTAATCTGAAAAACCGTCGAATCCAAAGGAGACCAGCATGAACTATGAGGCATTCATTAACGAGCAGATCGAGGATATTCGTAAAACCGTCGGCAACGGCATTGCCATCAACGCGCTTAGCGGCGGCGTGGACAGTTCCGTCGTCACTGTGCTCGGCCACCGGGCTCTGGGCGACCGGGTGAAAACATTTTTCGTGGATAACGCCCTCATGCGGAAGGATGAACCGGCACAGATCGTCAAGCTGTTTGCCGACCTGAAGATTCCCGTGGAACTGGTGGACGCACGGGCGGAATTTATCCAAGCGCTCAAAGGCGTGACAGACCCCGAAAAAAAGCGACAGGCCATCACCGACACGTTTTACGCCAAAGTGTTTGTCCGGCTGGTCAAGAAAACCACGGCGCGTTTTCTCATGCACGGTACGATTCTCACCGATATCGAGGAATCAGTCGCCGGCATCAAGCGCCAGCATAACATTCTTTCCCAGCTCGGTATCCAGCCCGAGCAAGCTTATGGATACAAAGTTCTGGAACCATTAAAAACTCTGCGGAAAGACGGCGTACGTGAAGTCGCCGCGCGGCTGGGTCTGCCGCAGTCTGTATCCCAGCGCATGCCGTTCCCTGGTCCCGCACTGGCCGCCCGGATCACCGGCAGCATAACAGAGGCCAAGCTGGCGTTGGTACGAAAAGCCACGACAATCGTGGAAGAAGAGCTGGCGGACAGCGGTGCCTTTCAATATTTCGCCGTGCTTCTCGAGGACCGGGCCACTGGTATCCGCGACGGCAAACGGGAATTCGGCCATATTATTGTCGTGCGCTGTATCAATAGCGTGGATGCGCGGACCGCCACGATCACACGACTTCCATGGGATAAACTGGAACAAATCAGCCGGCGGATTACTCAACTGGAAAATATTAACCGCTGTGTCTATGATCTGACACCCAAGCCGCCGGCCACGATTGAATATGTATGATTTACTTATCCATGAAGCCCACGACACCGAAGGAATAGGCGCGCTGGTTTCTGCCCGCAACCGGCTGGATGTCTATTGAATCATTTATTTTGACGGGGCCGCGCAATATAATCACGCATCCCGTGTCCACGTCGTCATAGGGAACAGCCACGGCCTCGGGAAAGAAAACACCGATCAGGTCGCCTTGGCGCGCCGCCATGGGGACGTTAAACGCCATTTGCTGTTCACCCGCCTCCTTAGCCACCAAGGCCCGGCTCATGTTCACGACCAGCAGTTCCTCCCTATCCGGCGTGGGGCGCAGAAGACAGAATTTCAGCTGGGCGGGCCTCGTCAGCACCACGCGGCCCCCGATCAGCGTGCCGTTGGCCGGCAACGGGTGCTGCATATCCACCAGCATCTGATTGACGTCGCCACCCGTCATTTGCCGCGGACACAGTTCACCGCCGATGTAATCCACGATTTCCATTTTCTTGTAATTATTCCGCATGACCGCCATCACATCATCAGTGAACTGCCGCACCCCCTGGCGAAGATTTTGAGACTCCCGGATGCGCATCTCTTTTTCCTTGTTCAGCACCTGTGAACGGCGGGTGTAATAATTCAATTCATCGGTCAGATACTGTTTATCAATGGTCAGGGTCGTGATCTGCTGTTCCTGTTTCTTGATTTGATTCAGCAGGTTTTGGTTTTCATCCCGTAATTGCACGACACGCTGGTCCGGGGTCGAGCAACCGCCCAGGATCAGGACGAGCATCGGTCCAACGCTTATCATCAGCCATTGTTTCATAGATACCATGCTTTAATCCTTGATATCATCATTAACGATATAATGATAGGTATCATAGTCCGGGGCCGCTGCCATGGCAATCATTTTTCACCAGGCAATTATGTCACCGCCATTCCCAGGGCGGATACTCCCCCTCCGGTCGCATGCATACATCCGGAGCGGCTCCCCGCTAAAAAGCGGGGCAAGCTGTAAGTTTACCGGATTTACTGAGTCTGTGCCTGGCGGAATTCTTCGGCCAGCCAGGGAACCTTGTCGGCATAGGCCGAATTTTCCAGGAGAGCGGGATGCAAGAAGGGGCGCTGAAAATATCGGGCGGCCTGCGCGCGCAAGGGATCATCTTCCCGGCAAACCGATACCCTGCCGGTAACCTCCTCGATCCGGGCCAGCAAGCGGAGGTACTCGCGCCGTAACCGGGCCTGCTGTTCCGGGGTACGTAATCCCGCCATGGCCATATCCCGCGGCTTCAGCAGAATCGCTCCTTGCGTCACCAGCGGGTCGTGAATAGCCGTCCAGGCCGAATTACGGATAGCGTTCGCCAGCGGGCCGGCACAACGCAGTGCGTTCTTCCAGCAATCGGCCACCGCGGCCAGATACACGCGTGAAAGTTCATCGGAATCGAGCAAGATCAGCACATTGAATCCTTTCCTAACCCGGCCGGCGGCGGCCCATACATCGAGGAACCGTTTTGGATCCACCAGCACACCAGTTAACGCATTACGATCGAAATCGGGCGCGCCAGCCTCAATCGCGGTCAAGAGAACTTGTTGCTTTTTCATCATGCGCCACCAGGCCGAGCGCGCGGCATTCACGGTTGTCAGAGCGGTGCGGATGTCGGCTTGTGCCAGCGCCAGCGCCGTCGGGGCGTCATCCTGAAGCGCCATCAGCGCCGCATGTCGGGCGCTCCCGTCGTTGCCTGTCTGATACTGCGCCACAGCCTCATCCCGCCACGCGGCAATGCCTGCGTTAACGGCAGTTGCGAGCGCGGATCGAAGCGCGGCAATGCGTTCTTTGTTTTCAACCGCTGATACACCGGGCCAGTGCCGCTGCATCACTGCATCCATGCACTCGGCCGACAGTTCCGCCCGTTCCACATCCCGATCGTCAGACAAGCCGACTGGAATGAGACGGGCAATCTGCGTCACCGAGGTATTCCATTGATATCGGCCCAGTATCTTTGCCATGGCCGCGGCCTGCGCATCCACCTGCGCGGATGTCAGTCCCATTAAGGGCGCATACGGACGCGAGTTCTGCCATGCCGACAACAAATCTTGCGCCTTGCGCGCGTCCTTCTGCGCCAGCGCCATATTTATCCCGGACTGGAACAGGGCAGGCAAATTCCGTCCATGCTGTTCCATCTCACGGACTTTCTGCTCCGCTTCATCGGCAAATTTGGGATACTGCTTACCCAGGCGACGAACTTGAACCAGCGCAGAAGAAAGATTGCTGATATAACCCGTATCCGCAATGGGAATACGCACGGAGCGGACGATTTGTTGCATTTTTTTGCGGGCCGCACGGACACCAGCCGATTCCACCGACGGCACATCTGAAGCCTGAAGTGGATGAACCGCAACAGCAGTAACCGATGTTTGCGACACCGGCGCAACTGCTGTGCCGGCAAGAGGCCTCGTTCCCCCACCCGACCGGGACCACCACAGCATCGCTGTAACTCCTGCCGCGACCACCAACATGATGATCCCAACCGCGCGGATTGCCCGTTTCCAGCGGTCCGCCACGATCACATCCGCATCCCCCGCCATATCTACATCCGGCAAATCAGGCAACGCCGATTCCGCGCTTTCCTCCAAAACTTGCCGATCGGACTCGGGAACAGCCGACTGCCCGGCGTTCATAACCGCGGGATTCTCATGCAACAAAGGCATTGGCCCCGCCTGGCTTGGATCTAATAGAGCGCTGGCCGCCAAGGTTGTCGGCGCTTCCACCGGCGGCACATCTTCCGGGCGATCCAGCCGGAGCAGGACACCTGCCAGGGCCTGGCGCATCACCTCCGCCTTCACGTAACGGTCATTGGGATTGGAAGCAAGGGCCGTTTGCACTACGGCTTTGAGATCAGGATACATGCGGAACACTCTGGCCTGATAATCCACCGCCGACATATGTTGCGCGCGGGCCTGGAAGATCGGCCAGGCGCTGTTGATATCCGGTGGTAAACGGGCAAACGCAGTCTGGCCGGCCAAGGATTCGTACAGGCACAGTCCCAGGGCATATAGATCGGATTGCGGCGTCCCACGGTCGGCGCCCGGGAAAGCGAATTCCGGAGCCATGTAATCAAGCGTACCGGGAATACCGCCACTCGTCACAGTTCCGGATACGTCACGGGCCACGCCAAGATCAAATATCCTGGCTTGCTCGGGATGACCCGTCGGCGCATAAAGATTCATCGGCTTGATATCCCGATGGATCAACGAACGGGAATGACCATGCAGGAAATCCAGCGCCTCAAGATAATTCATGAAGAGCGGGATAGCCTCAGCGGGTTCAAGCTTGCCTTCCCGTTTGATCCGGTGGCGCAGCAAGGCTTCCGGCATACCCTCCAGCAGTTCCAACACCAGAAAATACTGATTATCCCGCGCAACGCCCTGCACCTCGATAAAATCAATATAATTCACCAGGAACCGGTGCGGATAACGCTGAAGTATCCTGGCTTCCTTGATGAAACGCGTGGATTGCTTTTCCATGAACAGATGCTTGATCGCCACCGCCTGTCCGTCGCTCTGTCGAACACTTTTAAACACCTCGCCGAATCCCCCGCGTCCCAGCAGATCGCGCAGTTCGTAGGTGTCCTTACCCATGTGCTGGATCATGCGATAATGAATTCTCTGCAAATCCGCCCGCATCTCGGCAAACGACTGAAAGCGTTGGGATCGCTGAGGATTCAGACTGCGGCTGATAAAGGATTTGGCGTTCGCCAGCACACGGAAAGGGCCGGCGCGGAAGGAAAGAACCGGCGGCGTTTGCGCACTCCGCCACCGGTTCAGATAGCCGATATGGGCATTTTCCCTGAATGATTCAAACGGAAGTTTACCCGTCAAGGCCTGGTAAATGCAGGTGCCCAGGCTGAAAACATCGGAGATTTCATCGCCATGGAATTCAGCTTCGGTGATAAAATCCGGCGCCATGTAGTCGAAACTGCCCTTCCAACCCACGGTGCTCCGTTGACTGTCGCCCTCGACTCGGGCAATATCGAAATCAAAAACACGGGTCGAACCGTCTCCAGTTAGAAAAATATTAGACGGCTTCAAATCCCGGTGAATGATCCCCTGCCGGCCGGCGTGGATCAACCCGGAAAGGCACTGTTCAAAGATGACTTTTACCTCCAGCCACGGCAGACCCCGCCGCGCGGTCTTCAGCCGATTCGCCAGCGTTTCGCCTTCCAGATATTCCATGACCAGGCATTGGGCTTCATCCCACTCGCCGGAATGCCATGTAAACGAATCCAGATAGTGGATGATATGGGGATGAGATATCCGCCTCAGGATAGCCGACTGGGTCTCAAAGCGCTGCTGTGCCCGCTCGTCATCAGGCGGCACGCGCAACACTTTGATGGCCACCTGCTCATTCCGAGCCACCGAGCCCTCACTATCGGCAACACACCGTGCCTTGAATATTTTGCCCTGCGCGCCATCTCCAACCAGCTCGATCAACTCATAATTTCCGATCTGATCTTTGATCGCATCACTCATGTTATCATTTCCGGGCATAGTTCTCCGCCGTAGGCGGGCCCGCCTCTGGAGGATCGTGCCTTAGGCAAATCCGCCTTCTGTCTTCGCTGAAGCTACATCAGACAAGCTGGCGGGAAAACTCAACCACGCCTTCGGCGTGGCAAGCCGTGAATTTATCCCGCCAAAAGCGGGACCGTTGAACCATGCCTAGTCATTTTGTCGAATCCGGTCTGAGTGTCAATACATGCTTTCATTCGGATTTAATTAGGCCGCCAAGGGCGGCAACTTTGCCGTTCTATCCCGCCTTTGGCGGGACAAGTCGAACGGCCGCTACACAACCAATGTCATGGGATTGGATAGTGTA
>CAYQNY010000148.1:0-8172 GCA_964418925.1 uncultured Verrucomicrobiota bacterium | reverse complement strand
AAAGGTGCGCGAGGGTCCGTTGAGACTGCCGCCGGGGATGTTAACCGTGCCGGCTCTTAGAGCCTGCGCCAGTTCATCCACCCCGATCTGGTATGCCGCCATCCGTTCCGGGATAAACTGGATCCGCACCGCCCGCTGGGCGCCGAAGGTCTGCACCTGGGAGACACCCTCGAGCATGCTGAGCTTTTTCGAGATGATATGGTTGGCATAGTCATAAAGGTCCCCATGCGACAATGTGTCCGAATACAGCATGAGGTAATAGATCGGCGAGTCGGATGGATTATATTTCTTGTAGGTCGGGGGATTGGGCAAGTCCTTGGGCAGATTGTTCTGCGCGCGGGTAATGGCCGCCTGCACATCCGGCGCCACCAGGTCCACGTTACGATCCAGGCTGAACGTGAGGTTGATGGTGGTCAGGCCCTCTTTGTTGTCCGAGATCATGGACTGCAGGCCGTTGATCTGGGTAAACTGGTTTTCCAGGGGCGTGGCCACCGCGGAAGCCATCGTCGCCGGGCTGGCCCCGGGGTAAGCGACAGTCACCTGGATCACGGGATAGTCCACCATCGGCAGGCTGTTGACCGGGAGCCGAAAATAAGACCATACGCCGAACACGGCCACGACAACCATGACCAGGGTTGTCAAAATCGGCCGCCGAATGAAGATTTCCGAGAAAGTCACGCTTTTATCTCCAGACTTTATCGACTTGGACTTCTGCCAGCTATATTTTACAGAAGTAGTGTTCAGTATTCGGGTTGCAGTGTTTAGAAATTCAGCATACTGACAAGCAACATCTTAGGTAAATTTTATTGAACACCAAAACACTCTGCCCCTGCATTCCGTCCCAGTCCGGGAGGGTCCCGGCGGGCAGGATTATTTCCCCCCGGGAGCGCTCTCTTTGACCGCCGCGCCGGGATAAAGCATCAACTGCCCCAGCACCACCACCCGCTCGCCGGCCGCAACACCTTTGAGAATCTGCAACCGATTTGCATACCTCACACCCGTGGTAACCAGCCGCAGTTCCACCTTGTTATCCGAGGTCACGACAAAAGAATAAGGCCCGTCCTTGCCGAATTGCACCGCGCTTTCCGGGACCATCACGGCGGCGCGCGCGGTACCGGCCAGGATACGCACCTCGACAAACTGCCATGCCCAGAGCTTCATCTGCGGGTTGGGCACCAGGCCGCGCAGTAAAATCGTGCCGGTCTGGTGGTTAACGGCGTTGTCCAAGAAAGTCAATTCGCCCGCATAGCTGTTCGTGTCGCCGCGCGACATGACTTCGATCCGCACCGGACCGGCCGCCAGTTCCCGGCGCAGGATGTCCAGATACTGTTCCGATACCGAGAACTCCACAAAAAGCGGATCGTAACTGCGAATATTGGTTAATTTCGTCTGGTTGGCCAGGACCAGATTACCGTTATCCAGGAAGCGCTTGGAGCAAACCCCGTTGACCAAGGATGTAATCATACAGCGCGAGAGATCCAGTTGCGCCTGATTAAGCCTCGCTGTATTAATCTGGAGCTGGGCCTTGGCGGAATCCAACTGGGTTTTAAGCGTGTCGAAGGCCTCCGCCGAGATCATATTCTTCGCGAGCAATGGCCGGTTGCGTTCCAGGGTAAGGCGGCACAATTCCAACTCGGACCGATCCGCGGCCACCATGCCTTCGGCCTGGCGGACCCGAATCTTGTAATCGCTGGTATCTATCAAAAACAGGGGTTGGCCGTTGGTAACAACGGCCCCATCCAGGATAAAGGTCTGCTGGAGCCGACCGGAAACCTGCGGCACCACATCAACACTCACCTGGTCCCTGGTATTTCCAAAAGTATTGATCACCACCGGCGTATCCAGCTTCTCGGCCACCGCGGTTTGTACCGCCACGGGCGGCATTTGATGCTGAGCGCTCTCGCGCCTGGCGCAAGCGGTCATGATTAGAATCAGGCTGCCGCAGATCGCAAAAAAACCGGCGAGACGAATAGTTTGGTTCATGGCTGATGGTCCTTTATGGCGCTGTTTGAGAAAAGTTCCTGCCCCCGGCCAATGAGACCTTTTTCCATCCGGCCGACGGCATAGGCGAGATACGCCAGGGCAGTGAAGGCGTCTTGCCGGGCGGTGATATTTTGCCGGCGCGCCTGGGCCAGACGGCTTTCGGCGCTGATTACATCCAGCATCGTATTGATACCGTTGGAATAACTATCCAGGGCCAGATCATAAGAGGCTGAGGCGCTATTCAGATAGGCCACGCTGAACACATGTTTCTCCAGGGCGGTTTCATAGGCGGCATAGGAGTTCCAAACCACGGCACTGACCGTCAACTCAGCCTGCACCAGCTGATCGCGGGCGGCATCCGCCTGCGCGGCGGCAGCGCGCTTGGCGCTTACTGTGCGCAGTCCGTTGAACAGCATCCATTGCAGATTAATCCCCGCGTTATAGGACCAGTCATTATCCTGAAAATTATCACGATAGACATCATAGTAATTGCGATTGAGAGCGCCGCTGAGAAAGATCGAGGGCCAGGCGGCGGAGCCGGCGACGGTCACCGCGGCCTGCCGGGCGGCCAAAGCGGCACGCAGGGCGGCGATATCCGGCCGGCGATCCAAGGCCTCGTCAATCAGGCGCCGCATGTCCTGCCGGCTTAACTCCTCGGGAATGTCACTGGCCGGGGATTGCACTTCCACCGGCGTATCGGCCGGCAAGCCCATGGTCTGGGCGAGACGGCCTTTAGCAATGGTGAGCTGGCCTTTGGCGCCGGCCTGTTGATAGCGCGCCTGATCATAACCGGACTGCGCCTGAAGCACATCCAGAACCGTGCCCACACCGGCGGTCTTACGTTCCTGGGCGGTTTCCAGCGCCAGCTTGGCATCCTTGACGCTCGCACCCGCCGCAGCCACTCCCGCCCGGGCGCTGACCAGGCCATAGTAGGCTGTCTCCACGTCCAGCAGGATATCCTGAATGGACTGGTTGAAGGTAAAATTAGCGGCATAGACCGTCTGGAGCGCCTGCTCCACCGCCGCCGCGCGGCCGCCGCCCAAATTGAGCACCAGATAATCGAGCTGCAACCCGGGACCGTATCGGAGATAATCAACGTTGAAGCTATCCGGCTCTGCCACGAGCCCCCGGCGCGTGCCGGCGGCTACGCCGGTAAGAGTCGGCAGGAAATAGCCCCGGGCCTGAGCCACCTGAGCCGCGGCGGCACGCGCCTCATTCCAGGCCTTGCGCGAGGCAGGATTGTTTCGCAGGGCAATATCTGCCAGCGCATCCAAAGTCAGCGGCTTGGAAAAATCGTCGTTCTGAGCGCGCGCCGTTTGCCAGGTGGCATCGGATTGACAGGCCCGCTCAGGTGGAACCCAGGGTGCGGTGCTGGTCTTCGGCGCCGGCGCCGACACGCATCCCGCGAGGACAGTCGCCAATCCGACGGAGACGGCCAGTATTGCATATGCTGGAAGCTGGTGGTTCATTAGACACTGTTCTTTGGGCAAGGCGTAGTTTTAGTATTATGGTTGTTGCCCGATATGGGTCAGCCAGGGTTCGATTTTGTGGCGGCGGTGGTTTTCCGCCATGAAGTAGGCCCTGAAGTTAAGCGCAGCGCATACTTCAGGGCAACTTTATCTTATCTGTCATGTAGGAGCCGCATCCCCATGCGGCGATCTGCGCCTTGCGCCGAACTGGGGTTCGGCTCCTACAAATACGACATGTTCATAGCAGACGTTGCAATTCCTATACATGGAAGTATCCGCTTCTTTTTTCTGATAAGTAAGCGCTCACTTAATAATAAAGCCGGGCTATTATCAAGCGCGAAAATTCAGAAAACGAAAATGATTTCCCGGACCCAGTCTCCCCGCCATGGTCAGCGACTATCCAATCATGGGGCCGCGGTGACCATCAGAACCCGGTCAGCCAAGGATTAACACCGCCGGCCGGGAGCAAGGACTGTATGAAGACAGGCGCCCTGCCGGCAAAGGCAGGCGTTCTGGGCGACGGACTACGGAATCTCGCCCCACTTCGTATCCGGCAGGTTCCACCCGCCGCCCAATACCTTGTAAAGCTGAATGACAGCCGTCAGGCGATAGAGTTCGGTTTGGGCCAGGTTGTTTTCAGCAGGGAACAACTGTTGTTGGGCCTCGAGCACTTCGTAATAGCTGGCTTTGCCGGCAATATAACGATCGCGCGACACATTAACCGCGTCCACGTAGCACTGCACACAGCGAAACTGCTGAACATAAATATCTTCCAACTTGGCGCGGGTGATCAGCGCATTGGCCACTTCCTGGAATGCCATCCGCACGGTCTGCTCATAGCCAAGCATGATCTCGCCCCAATACGCGCGCGCCTGTCGAATCTGGGCCATCAGGGCGCCGCCCTGGAAGAGCGGCCCGGTAAGATTGCCGCCCAGGCTCCAAGCCATGGCATCGCTATTGAACGAGCTCAAATCCGGACTCACGCGTCCGAACAGCGTAGTCAGGCCGATTTTAGGAAAACACTGGGCAATGGCAACTCCGATTTGTGCATTGGCCGCGCGTAATTGCTGTTCCGCCTGGCGAATATCCGGCCGGCGTTGCAGCAGGTCGGAAGGCAATCCGACCGGCACTTCCGGCGGCGTGTCCTGCTGTAGCAGAGTCCTCTGGCGCGGCACCGGCCCGGGATTGTGGCCGAGCAGGAGCTGGATCTGGTTCTCCTTGATCACGATTTGTCGCTCTAATTCGGGAATCATGGCGGCGGTCGAGGTTAAAGCCGCTTCGGCCCGGGATGTTTCCAGCCGCGAGGCAACCCCGCCAGCCAGCTTCCGTCTGAAAATATCCAGGCTTTCATTAAAGGAAAGTGTCGTGCGTTTCGCGATCTGGAGCTTGAGATCCAGCGCCAGCAGTTCGAAATAGGACTGGGCAACGTTACAGACGAGCGACAGGATAATGCCGCGCCGGGCTTCATCCGTGGCCAGCAGTTGGGCGCGCGCGGCTTCATTCAAGCGGCGAATACGCCCCCAGAGATCAAGCTCCCAGGTGGCGCTGGCGGTGAGCAGTACGGGGCTGTCGGTTTGACCGGTGCCGGGTGAGGCGCGCCCGTTAAACGCATTGCGACTGCGCTCCAAGTCGCCCTGGTACCCGATCTGCGGGAAGAACTGCGCCCGGGACTGCGCGGCCAGGGCCTGGGATTGTTCAACGCGTTTGACAGCCATGCGCAGGTCATAGTTGTTGGTCAGCGCGGTTTGGACCAGGTCCTGGAGCGTGTCGTCGTCGAACACAGCCCACCACGGCAAATCGGCCAGGGTCACCTGCTGACTGACAACCCCCTGCCCCATGAACCCACCCGGCATATCTACAGCCGGCGTTTCGAACCGGGGCCCCAGGGCGCAACCGCCGGCCATTAAGACTGCCAGAATTATTAATCCCGGCGCAACGGCGCGCAATGTCCCAACCCACCCCGGCCTACGGCCACCCCTCCAAGGAGGGGAACATATCACCTCCCCCGGAGGGATGCCCAACGGACAGGATGAGTGTCTCTTGATAGCCAATATAGGTTTCATAGTTCTTGGTTTTCTTCTCGCGGCGGGATGCCCGTGGGCGGAGATGGCTTCGCCTTTGCGTCACGCGCGGGTTCTTTGCCGTGAATCAGATGCTGGACAAAGGAAAAGGAAACCGGGATTATAAAAATGGCAATGCAGGTGGCGGCCAGCATGCCGCCGATCACGGCTGTGCCCAGCACCTGGCGCGACACGGCGCCGGAGCCGGTGGCGAGCCAGAGCGGAACACATCCAAGGATAAAGGCAAAGGCCGTCATCAGGATCGGGCGCAGTCTTATGCGGGCGCCAGTCAGCGCGGCGTCAATGGCCGACTGTCCTCCCTCGTATCCGGTTTTGGCAAACTCGACGATCAGGATGGCGTTTTTCGCGGCCAGCCCGATCAGCATGATCAGCCCGATCTGGACGTAAACACTGATTTCCATGCGGCGCAGATAGATCGCCAGGAACGCGCCGAATACCGCAATCGGTGTACTCAACAGCACGCTGAATGGAAGTCCCCAGCTTTCATACTGGGCCGCCAGGATCAGGAACACGAATAAGAGCGATAATCCGAAAATGACCCACACCGGAACGCCTTGCTGGGCCTGCTTTTCCTGGTATGACATACCCAGGTAATTATACCCCATGTCAACCGGCATGGTCTGGGCAAAGACTTCTTCCAATGCTTGCATGGCCTGCGCCGAACTATAGCCCGGAGCCGCCGCAATGTTAAATTGGGCACAACGGTAAAGATTAAAGCGCATGGTAAACTCCGGCCCGGCGCGGGATTCCATCTTGGTCAGCGCGGAGAGCGGGACCATATCGTTCTGGTTATTACGCACGTAAAACTGGCCCAGGTTTTCGGCGCGATCGCGATAATCGCCTTCGGCTTGCACATAGACCTGCCATTGCCGGCCAAAGCGATTGAAATAGTTGATAAAGTAGCCGCCCATAAAGGCCTGCAGGGTTTGATACACCTCGCTGATATCCACGCCCTGCTTCAAAACTTTGTCGCGATCCACATTGACAAATACCTGCGGCACGTTCGGCAGGAACGTGGTGTTGATTGACGCCAGTTCCGGCCGCTGACGGGCGGCTTTCGTGAATATTTCCACATTTTCCGCCAGAAAATCAACATCCTTGCCGGCCCGGTCTTCGAGCAGGAACGTCACACCGCCGGACGAACCGATACCGGGAATAGCCGGCGGCGGGAAGGCAAACGCCTGGGCCGCCGGAATTTTGGACAAAGCCTGGTTGACGTACGCCACAATGGCCGCGTATTGTTCCTCAGGTTGCTTGCGCTCATCCCAGGGTTTAAGCGTGACAAAGAAGAAAGCACTGTATGTGTTCTGGACCCAGCTTAACATGCTGAAACCACAAACAGTGGTATAATATTCCACACCCGGAGTTTTGGCGAGAACCTTTTCGATCTGTTGACAGACCACATCCGTGCGCTGCAGCGAGGCGGCATCCGGAAGCTGAACGTTAATGTACAGATAGCCCTGGTCTTCCTCCGGGATAAACGCGCCCGGCAGTATCTTGCCAAACCCGCCGACACCAAGCGCTACCAGCGCCAGAAAGACCAGGCTAAACCCCGTTTTCCGGATACAGGCCCCGCAGATCGCGACGTAGCGGTTGGTGGCGCGAGTGAATATCCGGTTAAAACCGTCAAAAAAAATACCCAGTGGCCCGCGCGCTTTTTGGCGGGGCCGCAAAAGCATGGCGGACAGCGCCGGGCTGAGCGTCAGCGCGTTGAAGGTCGAAATGATCACGGAAATCGCAATGGTCACGGCAAACTGCTGGTAAAGCCGGCCGGTAATTCCGGGAATGAAAACAGTGGGTATGAACACGGCCGACAGAACCAGCGAGGTGGCAATGATCGGTCCGGATACCTCCTGCATGGCCTTGATGGTCGCGTCCCTGGACGACAGCCCCTCCTCGATGTGGCGCTCGACAGCCTCCACAACGAGGATGGCGTCGTCCACCACCAGGCCGATAGCCAGGACCAGGCCGAAGAGCGAGAGCGTGTTGATGGAGAAACCAAAAAGCGGGAAGAAAATAAACGTGCCGATCAGCGAGACCGGCACCGCCAGCAACGGAATCAGGGTAGCCCGCCAGCTTTGCAGGAAAATAAAGACAACCAGGATGACCAGGGCCAGCGCTATGCACAATGTCTTGACGATTTCTTTCATGCCATCCCTGACGGCCTGGGTGGTATCAAGTCCAACCGCGTAATCCAAATCCGCCGGGAAACGCTGTTTCAATTCGGCCATGAGTTTATTGGCGTCATCGACCGCCTTGATGGCATTGGAGCCGGGCAACTGGTAGAGCGCGATAATGGCGGCAGGCTTGCCATTCAACCGTCCCATGAGATTATAAACCTGGGCCCCCAACTCCACCCGGGCCACGTCCTTGAGACGGATCATGGAACCGTCCGGATTGGCCCGGATCACAATCCGGCCGAACTCTTCCTCCGTTACCAGGCGGCCCTGGGCCAGGACGGTATAGGTGTATGCCTGTCCCGGGGGTACGGGTTCACCGCCGATCTGGCCGGCGGGATTAACCTTGTTCTGACTGTTGACCGCGCTGATGATTTCCGAGACGGTGACGCCGAGTTTGGCCAACTGGTCGGGTTTTACCCAGAACCGCATGGCATACTGACCCGCGCCGAATACCTGCAG
>CAYQNY010000147.1:0-8186 GCA_964418925.1 uncultured Verrucomicrobiota bacterium | reverse complement strand
CCAAGGGTTTGGGCGGATTGACACGGACAAGGTGGAGTTCGCCGCGGTCGAGCAGTTCCCACTGGATATTATCGTCGGCTTCCAGGCCGATGGCGGCGGTCAGGGGCTTGATGGTGACTTCACACCCCCAGCAGGCGGACGAGGTAATACAGCGTCGGCACGGTCAAAATGCTCCCCAGGGTCGAATAAAAAATGGCGCGCGCCGACAGGGGCGTATCGCCGCCAAAGCGTTCCGTAACGATACTATATTTGGGGTCAAACCTTCAAATAACGATTAGCAGCCCTGCGTCGCCTCAATTCCGGATATTCGGCGGTAAAGATATGCTTCCACTGCTTCAAGTTCCCCGGCACGGCGCGGGCATAAAAACGGAACAGCCCTGTATTTATTATTTAATTATTGTTCCGACTTCCCGGCACGTTCGCAGTGGTTTTGAATATATCAGGACATGTCCCGAAAAGCCAATTAAAACAGATTCACCCGGGCTTCCAGTCGAATACCTTTCTTGGATCTTCGCATCCGACCGGCCGGATTTGTTCAGGTGGTACGTCACGCAGATGATCTTGACAAACGACAGGAAACAAGACACATAACAAACTGAGGATACTGGTGATGTTTCGGTATCAAAACGTGGGCATAATGTGATTACCGTGGTTCAAACCGACACGGCACGCGGCCAGATGCAAGCCGAGTTACAGGCTCCCTTTAGGAAAGGCAAGATGGGTATGAGTGTGGTTCTCAATCCACTCACTGCATATAAAGTTCGAGTTGATGGCGCGGCCACCCGCACGATCACCAGCGATCGTTGGGGTTATCTGGACTTGACGATTGCGCTGCATCAGGGTAAATCCGTTGTCGTTGAAGTCTTGCATCAGCGATGAAATGAGGCCCCGCAAGGCGGGGACTGATTGCATAACGAAGGGAGAACAGCTATGTCGAAGTTTGTTCATGTGGAAAAAATATTCCGGCAAGTACTGCATCAACCCGATTTGTGTCTGAACGTGTTTACGGTATTACCCGCCGGGCGCGTGGAACCCGCACGGGTTAAAACACAGGTTAATGCACGCGCAAGAACGGCGCATTTGACGTTGGATTATCGCGCGGGTTTCCAGGAGGAAATATGGATTGAGTGGCAGGCCGAACATCTGCTGTGGCGGCGGCGCTTGACCAATACCTCAAAAAAAGTACTGCGCTTGAAAGAATTGGGGATTGACCTGGGCCGCTTGCAGGTTGGCCGGAATCCGGATGATGATTACTTTTATCACGCGGAAAATCCCCGTATTTACGGCCGCATGGCTATTCCCGTCCATATGAAACGGACCCCATTAAAAGGTGATTTCGATGCCGTTGCCGGCACCCGCTGGGCGGATCCGGGTGTGGTTTCAGAACGGGTCGGCGCATCGCCGTATCAGCCGTTCCCAGCTGTTTTGCTGTCCAATTTTGCCGCCCGGGACGGCTGGGTGCATGGCACGCTGTCACAGCGGGTGTTCTATCATAATTATACCTTCGAACATCAGCGGCAGGGAGTAGGCTGGACCATCTATGCCTCATTGAAGGATATTGCCTGGCTGAAAGTTGCTCCCCACACCGGCGTTGATGATTACGGATATCTTGGGGTGACGCATGCGGCGCGGGATATTGAACGGATATTCGCCGGTTACACGGCGATATTGCGCCGGCATTTGCCGCCGGCCTACGGCAGCACGAGCATCAATCGCCATTCCGTGATCTGGGGATCGTGGAATGACGGCATCGGCCGCAATATTAATGAGGGGCAATTGATCAAGATGGCGAAATTTATTAAACAGCATCTGCCGACAGTGCCATGGATGCAGATTGATGACGGCTATTCCGTGTTCCGTTACAAGGATCAACCGGCCCATGGTCTGGGCGTGCCTTATGAGGGCAAGCAGGCAATTGATCGCAAGAAATTTCCCCGCGGGTTAAAAAGCTTCGCGGATCGAATCCGCTTGATCGGCTTGCGGCCCGCGCTCTGGGTGGGAGGCGCTGTCCCGGCCAGGGCACCGCTGGCCAAGGATCATCCCGACTGGTTTTTGGATTATTCCTATCGGTTTGATCAGTCGTATGTGCTGGATGTCAGCAAACCGGAAGTGCGAAAATACATGACGGCCGCGCTGGATTACTTTTTCAATCATTGCGGATTTGAAGGCATGAAGCATGATTTCTGGAGCTATGCCTTTGAGGATGCCCATGCGTTGCTGGCGCATCATGATAAAAGCGGATACCAGTGGCGCGATTGGTGGCTGACTGAAATTCGCCGGCGACTTCCCGCGGACGGCTATTTGCAGACCGGCTGTGACATTGTTATGGGAAATCCGTTTTTGGGAGAATTTTTCACCAATTATCGTTACGGCATTGATATCGGCTCCGGCAACTGGGAACATGTCACCACTAATATCCAATGGGGCACCGCCTGTTTTGCGAACCATACCGGCGATCTCATGGCGCCCAACAGCGACTCCATCGGCCTGTTTCCCGGCCTGACAGACACTGAGGCGCTGACATGCATCAACTATTGTTTGATCTCACGATCCATGGTGGAGGTGTCCGGATGGCTGTATAAATATCCGCGCCATCCACGTTTAAAGTGGGTAAAAAAGGCCTTGTGTTGCCCCAATAACGGGCAGGACGTGTTTTTTGCCGATTATGATTACCGGAATGATAAGCAACAAGCCCCGGCAATCTGGTTTTTAAACACGCCCCATTTTACACTGCTGGCAGGTAACCGCCATATGCCGGTGCGGACGGTGGCCATATTTAATCTGGCCGACGAACCCCGCGCTTTTAATGTCAATGCCGCCGCGTTGCGATTGCCGGCCGGCGCTTATACGGCCACCGATATCTGGTCATTGCAGACCATGTCCATGCAGTCGTTAAAAGTCATTGCCATACCGGGCAGAAGCAGTCGGTTATTGGCCGTTAATCGAATCAGCCCCCGGCCGCAGATCATGGATGCCGACATCAAGATCGTGCGGGCGCAGGGAACCCGGTCCCGGCTGACCGTTGAATTTGCCCACGGCGGGCCGCTGACAATGGTGGTATCCACCCGTCCGCACAAGGTGTCATTTAATAATAAACGGATTCCAGCCGCCATCCGGCGGGGCGCATCCAACTGGATTCTAAAATGTCGTTTACCGGCGGCGGGAACCATGGTTATTGGTTGCTAGCCTACTACGCCTGAGTAGCCGCGAGCCGAACAAAGCGGAATATTCGCGGGCTAATATTCCGCCGGCAGGGCGGAGACCTCGGCCAGGGAGAAGACCGGGCCGTCAACGCAGACGTATTTCGGGCCGATGTTACAGCGGCCGCATTTGCCGATCCCGCATTTCATGCGCATCTCAAACGAGAGATACGTATCTTCGGGCTTGAAGCCGAGCTTAGTGAGTTCGGGTATCGTGTATTTCAGCATGACGGGCGGACCGCAGATCAGGCAAACGGCATCCAGCGGCGACGGCTTGACATCAGCCACAATCGCCGGCACAAACCCCACCCGTCCCTGCCACCGCAGGCCCGGCTCTTCCTTATCAACGGTCAGGGTCACGGCAATGTCCTTTTGCTTCGACCAGGCAGTGAACTCGTCCTTGTAGCACAGCTCGCCGGGTGTCCGGGCGCCATAAATCACGGTGATGTTTTTCACTGAGGCCCGGATATCCGGATGCAGGAGATAGCGAATCGTGGCGCGCAGGGTTGTCACCGCGAAGCCGCCGCTGATGATGACGATATTTTTCCCCTGCATTTTCTCAAGGGGATAGCCATTGCCCATCGGACCCCGAATGCCCATCGGCCGGCCCGGCTCGGCATTATGCAGTTCGCTGGTCACCACGCCGGTTGGATAACGCTTGACCGTGAATTCCACGTAATCACGGTCCAGCGGCGAGGAGGCGATACCGATAGGGCTTTCCCCAAAGCCCAGCAGGGACAATTCCGCAAACTGGCCGACCCTGAAATCGAACCGGCGGCGGTCCTCCGGATTCTGAAAGACCAGCCGGAAGGTCTTGATGTCGCGCGCCTCGTTTTCCACGACCACGCGGTCAATGATGACGGGATACGGGATGTATGGATTGGATTCTACTGGTTTTAAGTTATTCATTTTATGTCGAACTTTTCTGACAACGAATTACACGCATGACAAAAAATTAATGCACAAAGTTTTCATTTTTCAGCTTTTCTTGGCGCCTGCGGGCCTTGTGGCGAACAATCCAGATTGGTGAGGTCCTGGATTTCCTTCAAAATCTGCCGGATATCGTTATGCACGGGACACGCCGCAATGCAGCGGCCGCACCCGACGCAAAACGGAATCTGGAACCTGCCGACGCCATAACTGAACTTATGCATGATCCGCTGACGGGAACGTTCCTTCTGAGACGGCCGCGGATTATGCCCCGACGCATGGCGAGTGAACAAGTCAAACTGGCAGGTATCCCAGACCCGGACCCGGGCGCCGTCCATGCCCCGAACTTCCTCCTGGATATCGAAGCAATGGCAGGTCGGACACAGGAACGCGCAGGCGCCACACCCGATGCACGGCTCATGAATCCGGTTCCACAGCTCGGAATCGAAAATCTGCTCAAGATTGCGTTGAATGGCCGCCAGGTCCAAAGGCCGGGTAACGCGCGCTGATGATTGTTGACGCACTGCCGCTATCGCCGCCAGGTCATCTTCCCCGGCTTGGGGAAAGCGCGCGTACGCCGGTTTCAATGCCGTGCCCTTATCGGTCAGGATTTCCAGCGCCATCCGGCTGGCCGCACCTTGCGAGCAGTCGCCGGCGAGCGGGACGAGGAACGCGTCGCAATCCCGGTTATCCATGGGATCAATACCCAGTTCGCGGCAGAACACGAGCGGCTCGTCCTCGACGAAACCGCGCCCGATCAGGGTGGTCATGGCGCGCCGGGCCAGGTAGGGCTGATCCGGGCTCGGCTCGGCTGAAAACACGGCATCCAGCACTTTGATGGCCTGCACATCACATGGATGCAGACCCAGGATTGCCTGCGGTTCAGGAGGAGGCGGCGGCGACACGGTTTCCTTGCCCTTTTCACGATGATAGCGGAACAGCACTTCGGAGCGCGGCAACAAGGCCTGCTTGGGCGATACCCGGGGAATCCCACAGTCCCAATCCACCTGATCCGGCGCGTTCAGCCACGCAAAGACACACAAGCCATCGTCATTGCGCGTGGGCGCCAGCACTTTTTGCGCCGGCATGAGCGCGCCAACGAACGCGGGCATCCCGGCGAGAGGAATAATTCTGACTTCTTTGTGCATTATCGGCATCCGTTCATTTGCCACAAAGGCCCCGCCTGTGGCGGGGTAAATCCCGCGAAACGCGGGGCAAGCACTAAGTTTATCCCGCGCCGCGCGGGACTTGCCCCGCAAGGCGGGGACACAAAGGATTCTTTTGGTAAGATCACTCTTCTTAGTGCCTTGGCGTCTTAGTGGCAATGTTCCTTATCGGATAAACTCGTTGCAATCGTCCATGCTGTACATGGCCAGCGGCGGCTGGGCCGCCGGGTCCATGCCGGCCATGAATCCATATTCCTGTTGCACATGACCGCGGAGATGATCGTTGTACAACCGCAAGTCCACGTTAAGGGGACATCCGCGGACGCAGGCGCCGCAACCCGTACAGCGTCCACCCATGTGTATCAGCCGCTGGAGATGGAACATTATGGCGTCGGCAGGATCGTCGGTTCGTCCCACCCATTTTGGCTTGGACGCATCGGCAAAGCAAGTCTGGCAGTAGCAGGCCGGGCACAGGTTCCGGCAGGCATAGCACAGAATGCATTTGCTCATTTCTTTGTGAAACCGGGTCCAGCGCTGTTCCGCCGGCAATTTTCGCAAGGCTGCCAGTTCAGGCGACAACTCCGGTACCGCCGGCTGCGGAACCGGCGCGCCAATCAGCACATCGGCCAGGACCGGATTATGCACCGGACATTCCCGGCAGGCCGGATACAGCACCTTGTCCACGTCAATCCGCTGCATTACTCCCCGACTTTGCACACGGAGCTGATCGCCTTCCCGTTCAACCTGGGCGGGTATTTCACCGCCCATGACCCGGACCACGAGTTTCCGGTCAATGACCCCTTGGCAGGGCGCGCCGACGATCACCAGATTCTTGCGTTCCACCTGTTTTTCCTGGAGCAACCCCACCACCGACCGGGAATCACAGCCTTTAACCACGATGGCAACTTTGCGGTCCTTGAACTTATGCAGGTAATTGACCAGGTTCATCTCACAGCGATCGTCAAAAATCAAGGCCGCTACTTTGCGGCTTAGTTCTTTTTCCACGTCCAGCGGCATAGACTGCGGCGCGTGCCGGGCGCTCGCGGCGCCATGAATGATCAGGGGCGCGGCGGCTAGGGGCAATGTGGCGGCCTGGTACCCGATAAAAACATCCACCTTGCCCGTGGTCAGCAATTCCCGGGCTAAGGTCTTCAAATCGACTTGTTTGGGCGCGGGCACAGCGTGCTCAATTTTAGATTGCGTATTTTTCACTGATGATCTCCAGTATGCCGCCCTTGATGAGTACGTGACGGGCGTCAATCACTATGGAAGACCTCCTCCATGTTGGCCCACCATTCTCCTTCCGCCCGCGTTGCGAGCGGCTGCTGGCAGGGTTTGCAGACCTCCCACCACTTCTGTGTTGCGGGATCAGCCACCATCTTCGCCATATCAGCCTTGAAGTCATCACCGACATATTCGAAATAGCTGAAGAGATAGCCGTCTTTATGGTAAATCGAATAGTTGCGGATATTACAGACCTTAATCATCTTCAGCACATCCGGCCAGACCTTCGCGTGTAAACGCTTGTATTCTTCGAATTTTTCCGGCCGCACCTTAAGTACACTTCCGTAGCGTTTCATCGTTCGTCTCCCCAGTTGTATTTCCAGCTCACGGATGATTATATTTTCAGGTCAAACTCGCCCAGCTTCAGCGGATAGTTGCCGTATTCGCGAACCAACTGCACAACATAGTCGTAGGTTGCCGGATCAACGTTGTCCGGCACCGAATGGTCGGACTGCAAGATGAATCCACCGCCCTTAGCCGCGTTGAGCTTGGTCAATACCTCGCGGCGAACCTTATCACGGTCGTTGGTGGCCAGGACGCGCACATCTATGTTGCCATTAAACGCCCAGCGGTGGCCGAATTGACGTTTCAGTTCGACTACGTCGATACCGGCCTTTGCTTCCAGCGGATTGTATGCATCCACGCCCGCCTCGATCATGTCTTCGAATACCGGCGTGGCATTGCCACAGCCATGGTAAATCGTCTTCAAACCAGCCGCATGAACCGCAGCGCATATCTTTTTAAGCTGGGGTTTATATGCCTCGCGCCAATACTTCGGCGAGAAAAACATGCCGTGGTCATAGGCAATATCCCCCCAGATGTAAATACCACTGAGCTTGTTGCCGGCCGCGGCAATTTGTCCTTTGACGATGCCGACGAGAAAGTCGCCCAGCCGTTCAATGAACCGCGCTATGCGCTCAGGCGCTTCGGCCATCTTGATAAGCACGTTTTCCGTACCCATAATACGCCAGATCATCTCGTGCGGGTCGCAGACACTCCCGAAAACGCAGAAGTCGTCGGCATACATATTCACACGGTCAATGAACGAAGGCAAGCCCAGGTTGAGCTCGTCGGCTACGGAGTTGATCTGGTCGTCAAGCGCCTCGAAATAACGCCGCCGGTCCAGAGGATTATCAAATTGAAAGGCCTCCATCTGCTCATAGGTTTTCGTATCGAAATCAAAATAATGCGGCATGGGATATGTGCTTTGTCGCTCGATGGTGGCGCCAAAGCCGGTTTTGACAAGTTTGCGCTCCGCGGTATTCTCCAGCACCTCAATCCCGGTGATATGCGGATCCATGTTCGGATTAATGACGATCATATCCAGGTCCCAGTAACGGTAGGGATCGAAATCATCGCCAACCTCCAGTTCGGCCCTGGCCCGGCGCAGGAAGTTCGTCCAGAAGAATTCGCCCATCGGGACGCGATCCGGTTCGCGGTTTTCAAGCGCCGTCAGCACACGTTTGGTTTTGATTTTCGCATTATTTTTTATCATCTCTCCTCCCGGTACATGTAACTCTACATTCCTATCCACGCGCGTCCCCGGACCTTTCGATCGCATGATGTGGAAGCCGTTGAAAAATGTTGGTGAAGAACGGCCACGACA
>CAYQNY010000146.1:0-8213 GCA_964418925.1 uncultured Verrucomicrobiota bacterium | reverse complement strand
ATTAAGCGGTAAACGTTTGGGTTTCTTAATTAACTTTAATGTTGCTGTGATTAAAGACGGTATCAGGCGAATGATTCTTTGATCTCATCTTTTTCGTGTCTTGGTGGCAAATGAACGAATCCGGCTGCATCTCCGGATAAGAAAGTGGGACATGACCTATAAAGGGAAAATATTCGAGATCAAGATCCCGTTCGCCGACGGACCGATGTCTAAGACAACACCCGCTCTGGCCATCAGCGAACCGGATGGGGACGGGGATATTGAGTTCCTGGTCATTGCTCCGAAGCACAATCGTCCAAGCGGGAAAACGATAGCCTTAGCCGATGATGTTGTCGCATCCGGAGCGCTCGTTGCTGATGCGGTCTTATGCCTGGATAAATGTTATCCTCTGGACAAGAGTGTCGTTGCTAAAGAGATCGCTTCGGTTACGGAAGCTTTTCTTGAGAAGGTGCTCCGCGAGCGTGTCATTGTTGCTTCGGTGAAGCATTATGACATCAAGCACAGGAAGATATCTGCTTTTTCTGTCGGCGATCGGATTCCCTACGCGGGACGTGTCTTTGATGAAAAGGAAATTGCGTCGCTGGTCGATGCCTCCCTCGATTTCTGGCTGACAACGGGACGATATGCGGAACGATTTGAGAAGGAGTTTGCCGAGTTTCTTGGAATCAAACATTGTTCGCTCACGAATTCGGGATCGTCGGCCAACCTGCTGGCGTTCATGGCATTGACATCGCCGAAGCTGGGTGACCGGAGAATCAAGCGGGGTGACGAGGTTATTACGGTGGCGGCCGCTTTCCCCACGACGGTGGCGCCGATCATCCAGTATGGCGCAACGCCGGTTTTCGTGGACGTGGAACTGCCGTTGTATAACATTGACTGTGCGCAGTTGGATAAGGCGCTATCCGAAAAGTCCAAGGCCGTCATGCTGGCGCATACGCTGGGTAATCCGTTCGACGTGCAAGCCGTGAAAGCATTTTGCGATAAACACGGTCTTTTTCTGATCGAGGACAACTGCGACTCGCTCGGTTCAAAATACAAGCTGAACGGAGGATGGAAATACACCGGCACATTTGGCCACATCGGAACGTCGAGCTTCTACCCGGCCCATCATATGACCATGGGCGAGGGGGGGGCGGTTTATACCAACGACCCCATGCTCAAACGGCTGGTGGAGTCGTTCCGGGATTGGGGCCGCGACTGCTGGTGCACCCCCGGCCATGACAATACCTGCGGCCGTCGGTTCGGACAGCAGTTTGGAGAGCTTCCGCCCGGATATGATCACAAATATGTGTATTCACATTTTGGATACAATTTAAAAGTCACTGATATGCAGGCCGCTGTGGGATGCGCCCAGTTGGAAAAATTGCCGGATTTCATTGCCGTCCGCAAACGGAACTGGCAGTTTCTGTGCGCCGGCCTGGCTGATCTATCCGATATTTTTATTCTTCCTCAACCGTCGAATGACTCAGATCCGAGCTGGTTTGGTTTTCTGCTGACGGTGAAAGAAAACGTCGGTATCAGGCGGGAACAGATCGTCAATCATCTGGAATCCAGAGGAATCCAGACGCGAATGCTCTTTGCCGGCAATCTGGTTAAGCACCCGTGTTTTGATGAAATGCGCAAAGAAGGCAGGGGTTATCGCGTTATTGGCAAGTTAACCAATACCGATCGAATTATGCGAGATACCTTCTGGATCGGCGTGTATCCGGGAATGACGGAGCCTATGATTGACTATATGGTTCAAACCATCCGGGACTCGGTCGAAAAATCTGAATGAATATTATTCGCTACAAAGACACCAATAGCATCAATATTATTAGTAAACAGCAAAGACTTTGTGTCTTCGTGCCTTAGTGGCAAACGAATAATTCGATTTCTCAAAAAAATAAATGCCATGGATAATCCGCTCAAAGCCGATCTGGATCATATTCTCGCGCATACGAAGGGGCTGTGGGAAGAACTCCGTGGCCAACGGATTTTTATCACCGGGGGTACTGGATTCTTTGGTTGCTGGTTACTGGAGAGTCTGGCTTGGGTCAATGACAAGCTGAGGTTGAATGCTAAGACGGTGGTGCTGACCCGCAATCCCGAGGCGTTTGCGCGCAAGGCGCCGCACTTGGCGCATCACCCGGCCATCAGTTTCCATGTCGGCGATGTACGTAATTTTGAATTTCCCGAAGGCCCATTCAGCCATGTCATCCACGCCGCTACCGAGGCCAGTGCAAAGTTAAGCGCTGAGAATCCCCTGTTGATTTTCGATACGATCGTCGAGGGCACCCGTCGGACGTTGGATTTTGCTGTCCATGCCGGTGCAAAAAAGGTCCTGCTCGTCAGCTCCGGTGCTGTCTATGGCCGCCAGACGCCGGAAATGACGCATATCCCGGAAGACTACAACGGCAGTCCCGATTCGTTGGATCCAAAGTCGGCTTATGGGGCAGGCAAACGCACCGCCGAGATGTTGTGTTGTCTCTATGCCAAACAGCATGGTCTTGAGCCCAAGATTGCCCGATGTTTTGCCTTTGTCGGACCCTACCTGCCGTTGGATGCCCACTTTGCCATTGGCAATTTCATCCGCGATGGGATGCGCGGTGGGCCCATCCAGGTCAAAGGGGATGGTACACCGTATCGTTCCTACCTGTATGCGGCTGACCTTACCATCTGGCTGTGGACTATCTTGATCTGCGGTGAATCGTATCGTCCGTATAATATCGGCTCAGAAGAGGCGATTACGATTACGGATGTTGCCAGGGAAGTGGCGAAAAGATTTCCGGACTTTGTTGATATTCAAATTGCCCGGAAACAGGTACCAGGTCGGATGTCTGAACGGTATATTCCTTCAACACGACGGGTGCAGGAAACTTTAAACTTACGTCAAACCGTTGACTTGCAGGATGCGGTCCGACGAACCATTCAATGGTATCAGCAGAAAGCATATTGAAGGAGGCAGGCATGAAAAAGCTCTCTCAAGCGGCATATCATATAGAAGGCCAGCCGATGTTCAAAGTCCTATCGAGAGCTCAAAAACTGGAGCGGCAAGGAAAGGATATTATCCATTTCGAGATCGGCGATCCTGATTTCATAACGCCAGGCAATATCATCAATGCGGCCTGCATGTCGTTGGAAAATGGAGAGACTCATTATACGGATTCCATGGGCTTGTACGACTTCCGCGTTGCCGTCGGCGAAACTACGGAAATTTCGCGAGGATTCCGCCCTGATATCGAGCAGGTTCTTATTACACCAGGAGCTAATATTATCATCTATTATGCTATTCGGTGTTTAGTAGATCCCGGATGTGACGTTATTTTACCCGATCCATTTTTTCCTACCTATCGGTCAATCCTTGAATTTTGCGGGGTAAACCCGGTATATGTGCCGCTTTTGGAGGAAAATGAATTTCGGATGAACCCTGATGATGTCCGGGCTAGGATTACTGATAATACAAGGCTCATCATCATCAATTCACCGCACAACCCATGTGGGTCGGTCATGATTAAAGAAGAGATTGACGAGGTCTATAATATTGCTAAAGAGCACGATGTGTATCTTTTGTCTGATGAGGTCTACTCGCGTATGATCTATGACGAGGAGAACCGGTTTTATTCTCCTGCCTGTCGCGACAAGTGCAAGGATCGGACAATTGTGCTGAATGGATTCAGTAAAGCCTTTGCCATGACTGGCTGGCGCCTGGGGTGTGCTATTGGTCCCGAAGATGTTATTAACAAGATGGGTCTTCTTCTGCAGACAACATCCTCGTGCGTTTCGCCATTTATCCAGCGGGCTGGGATTGAAGCTATCAAGGGTTCTCAGGACGGCGCCAGAGAAATGAGCAATGCATATAGAGAAAGACGGCACATACTTGTTAAAGGACTGAATGAGCTTCCTGGTGTGACTTGTCTTAATCCCGGGGGCGCCTTCTATGTCTTTCCTAATATTAAGGGCACAGGCATGGACGAAGGAACCTTTGCAGATGTTATGTTGGAGCAAGCTGGTGTGGCGCTATTGCCGGGCTCGAACTTTGGAAGGGCCGGGGCAGGGTACGTCCGACTGTGCTATGCGACGGCCAAGGAAAATATCGTAGTAGGCATTAAGCGCATGAAAGAGTGTTTGCAGAAAAGGGGAATATGATGAGGGTTGTGGATTACATTGCTGACTATATCTACGATGAGGGCGTCCGCCATGTGTTCATGGTTTCTGGCGGTGGTATGATGTTTCTATCAGATGGCATCGCCGTCCATCCGAATCTTGAAGCGGTCTGCACCCACCATGAGCAGGCTGCGGCCATGGCCGCTGTTTCATATGCCAAATACAGAGAGGCTCTTGGGGTTTGTTACGTCACGACCGGATGCGGCGGGACGAACGCAATAACCGGGCTGCTTAACGGCTGGCAGGACAACGTTCCGTGCTTGTTCGTTTCCGGCCAGTCCAAGCGCAAGGAAACGACCCGGAATTCCGGGTTGAAGCTCCGACAGTTCGGGGTACAGGAGGCCGACATCGTTGCTGTTGTTCAGTCGTTGACGAAATACGCGGTCATGGTGAACAAACCTGAACTGATTGCTTTCCATCTGGACAAAGCAATATTTCTTGCCCGGCATGGCCGTCCCGGTCCAGTCTGGCTCGACATACCGCTCGATGTACAGGGAGCGGAGGTCGATCCTCACACCCTCCTCCGTTTCTCTCCTGAGGAACAGGGCAAGCAGGATTATGGAGTGCCTACGGATGATGAGATAGCGGAGACGGCTTGCCTGATCCACAGCGCTGAGAGGCCGATCTTCATTGCCGGCCATGGCATTCGTCTTGGCAGAGCCATTCCCGAGTTCAAGGCTTTCATCGAGAAGTTCCATATCCCCTTTGTGGTGTCTAAGCTCGGGGTGGACCTCTTGCCAAGCGCCCATCCCCTTTTTATTGGGCGCATTGGTAACAAGGGCGACCGGCCCGGTAACATGGCTGTGCAGAATTCGGATCTTGTCATTTCGATTGGGTGCCGTTTGAGCGTTAGCAGCACCGGCCATGAATACGAGAAATTCGCCAGAGAAGCTAAAATCGTCGTTGTGGATATTGATGCTGTTGAGCACAAGAAAAACACGGTCCGGATTGACAAGTTTATTCACGCCGATGCGAAACAGTTTTTGCGGAAGATCGGCGCTGTGGGGCCTTCCACTCCCAGGGCTGAGTGGCTTGAGAAATGCGGGCATTGGAAAGCAAAATACCCGGTGTATCAACGAGAGTATGCAAAATGCAGTGATGGTATAAATTTATACCATTTTATCAATAGCCTTGGTGAGGTCCTTGGAAATGATGCCGTCGTGGTCTCTGACGCAGGCTCGGCAGGTTATGTAACTACGCAGGCCTTACAGTTCAAGAAAAGACAACGGTCGATTTACTCGGGTGGCCAGATGGAAATGGGGTATACACTTCCTGCCACTATCGGTGTGTGCTACGCCAGAGACAGGGGCGAAGTCATAGGAATAACCGGGGATGGCTCATTTCAGATGAATATACAGGAACTGCAGACCATTGTTCATAATAAGTTGCCGATAAAGATTTTTATCTGGAATAACGACGGGTATCTGTCTATCCGGGCTACCCAGCGCAAGTTTTTTAAGGGCCGTTTCATCGGTACCGATAAAACATGCGGCGTTTCCTTCCCTGACATCGAAAAAATTGCTTATGCGTATAACATCAAATTCTTCAGGGTCGAGAAAAGCGGGAATTTAGCCGGATGTCTCAATAAGATTCTCGAGTGTCCCGGACCTGTGTTGTGTGAGGTGGTATGCATTCGGGACCAGGAGATCATTCCTACGGTTTCTTCTGTACGGAAAAAAGATGGCTCTATGGTTTCCAAACCATTAGAAGATATGTATCCATTCCTGGATCGCGAAGAGTTTAAACGGGAAATGATTGTTCCTCCAATTAAAGAAGATCCTTTGTAGTTTTTTCCAAACTTGGTTGTCATGCCTGAATTTTGTATCGCATAAGTTGGGCGCAGATGCAAGACGCGCGCCGGCTATAAGAATCTTTTTGAACATAGCGCGAACTGCTTCTAATAAATGCAGAATTAAGAATGCAGAATGCAGAATTTATCACGCGAGGCGCGTGATAAATTACGGCTTTATTTGTTCATTCTACCACTCGTGGCGTGTGGCGAGTCATTCTGTCTTCTGCATTTCTTCACTCTCCGCGTGCTCTGCGTCTCTGCGCGAAATATCTACTTTTGTTTGCTTGCCTACTGCAGAGGTTGAATCTTTGGCCAGGATTGTTTCCGCGTTGGTCATGACACCAATTTCCAGCCAGCAGTAACCCCTCAGTTATGTGGGTATTTGGTTTTGTTGTAGCGCCGCATCCCGCTCTAAGCGGGATAAATGGTACTTGCCACGCCAGGGGCGTGGTGCGGCGATCCTGAAAATCCGCGGAATTTCGCGCCACATCGTGGCGCGCTACAGGATCGGTTACCATTTCCTCCCCCCCCCATAACTGAGGCCTTACAGCCAGTAGCATTATAGCCTTGTTTGTTCGGGACAGGCACTGCCAGGTGGGTCCAGTGCAGAATGGGATCGCGCGGCGGGGCGACACGCGATAGCGCCTTGGTCAGGGCGCGCCCACCAGGCAGGCGAGCGGAATGACGGCGTCAGCCTTACCCGCCATTTTTTTGATGAGGGTCTTGTCGCGCGCGTCACCGCAGATAATTGTCAGACGCTCATTATGACAGCAATCCAGCAATGAGGATTGCCCGTAGATAAAAGCATCCACGACCGTGACCCGATGGCCGGCGTTCCACAGCATCGGGACCAGAATGGAACCAATATATCCGGCGCCGCCGGTAATAATAATATTCATGATAGAGCTTATACGAAAAGGATATTTTTAACTACGAAACACGCGAAATATACGAAAAAAGGATTAAACTTGCGCGCTTTTCGCGCCTTTCGTAGTTATATTTTAATCATGGTGTCTCTGTTATGGGTGTTACAGTATCCGCTTGCAAAATCCCAGGGTTGAGTCATTCTCGCGGTGGAGCCCGCATACCGGGCTATGGAGTGCGCAAGTCGAACTTGCGCTTTGTTCGGCGAAGCCATGCTTCGCCGTTTTAAAGCGGTAGCTTCACTGCCGTACTCCAAATAAGAATCGCAGATGTTTCTGCCGAGTCGTCCGAAGTGTGATTCACCCGGCTGTTGTCGCGACG
Organism: uncultured Verrucomicrobiota bacterium; assembly: GCA_964418925.1. Taxonomy (GTDB): domain Bacteria; phylum Verrucomicrobiota; class Kiritimatiellia; order JAAZAB01; family JAAZAB01; genus CAYQNY01. Next base: position 1,030 of record CAYQNY010000146.1, on the reverse strand, counting down.
CGCCGGCGCAGGCAGACTGCTGACCGAGAATGACACAACCCTGAGCAGGATTCGCTTGATTTAATCGGACCTTTCTGCATGATGAAATCCATGACTCCGAAAACCTTACCTGCGGGACCAGGGCCGGGTGCCGTTATTACGGAAAGCCGGCAAAGGCGTGGAATGCGCCTGGCATATTTAGCCCAGGCCCTGGGCGTTCACCTGATGTTGTTCATCAGCGCCTCCGCTATTTTCCCTCTGTTTATTAAAAAACTTGGCGGATCCGATTTACAGGCGATGCTGTCTGCCAGTATGGCTGGACTGATGATTGTCATTCAGATTCCCATCTCGGTGCTCGTTGCGTCGTCACAGGGTAAACGGTTTATGCTCTGGTGCTGGACCCTGTCTTCACTGCCGATAGGCTTGGTCGTGTTGGCCTCGCTCTGGCTGGGGGCGCGGCCGCTGACGATCTGGATCGTCCTGGCCTCAACGTTTGTGGTTCAGCTGTTGGTATCTGCCGGTACGACCTTCTGGTTTCCATTGCTTCATGATGTTGTTCCGGGCCGTCATTTGGGCCGCTTTTTCGGAAACCTGCGGGCCATCTGGGGTATGGCCTATTTTGGGCTTAGTGTGATTGCCGGCATTTTTCTGGGCAAGGATCCGGAGTTGTGGAAATTTTGTGTTGTGCTGGGCGGAGTGGCAATTCTGCAGTTACTGCGGACGCCATGTGTCGCGCGTATGCCCGCCCCGCCGGCCAGCGTCATGGAATCCGAATCGTGGTCGTGGCGGGAGGATGTCCGCTATATTTTCGGGCGGAGGGATATCCTGATTTTCTGCGGGTATTTCATGTTGTTGATGTTCCTGGCGGGATTTCTGGTTCAGCCGCTGGTGCTGTACATGAAACATCTGGGTTTTTCCACGCGGGATAATACGTTGATTTATGCCGCCTCGGTTCTGGGCAGTGTTTTGGCGCTGGTACTGGCGGGCGTTATTGTGGATCGTGTGGGAACCCGCCGGGTTTTTCTGGGTGTCCACATTGTCTTGCGGGTCC
>CAYQNY010000145.1:0-8281 GCA_964418925.1 uncultured Verrucomicrobiota bacterium | reverse complement strand
TTAGTTCCTTCCCTGGCCTCCAACTGCTTGGCCGGTTTCTGCGCGAAGATATCAGCGCCGTTTATCAGTATATGTATTGTGTCGTTCCCGTACCAGTTCCCGAAGGAATCTCCGGTAAATCCTATGGATGACTGCCGTCTCCTGTAAGGATGGGTATAATTTACACTCACCACCTTCACGCCGGTCTTAAAATCCCACCGGTCACGCTGCCATGGCGGCACATTTTCCTTCCCCGCAATCATCTCGGTCTTATGCTCTATTTTTACATTAAAATCTCCCATCAACTGCTTCAACGCATCCAAATCATCAGCCAGCACCTGCTGGCCAACGATCAATGCGCCCCAAACCAAGGCCTGCAATATAAATCCGGATTTATTCATCGCCTGCTACTATCATAACGGGGCAAATCAGCGGTGCGGTTTACCGCGTACGCTGGATTTGTCTTGTTGGACAATGCTCTTTCCTGGCCAATCCCAGTTGATCAAGTCAAAACTCCATGCAATGCCAAGCGAACAATTGGCATCCACGTTGTCTTGGGTTTGCTTCTTGCCTGGACCATCACCGTGGAAGAACATCAGGTATTGCCCTATCCGAGGTTCCTTCCGCAGGTCCAATACGAACCCTGCCGTCAGGCGGCATTCAGCCCAAGGCCATTTCTTCTGACCCAAGGTAATCAGGCTTGGGTCATCACGCCATTTCTTTAGGTCCTTGGAACGTTTTATTCCGACTCCGTTCTCAGGTGAATGAAAAAGCACGTACTCATCATTATCAACAAGAACACACACGTTCTCGCCGCTGCGAGTCCGACCCGCATAAGTCCAGTTCAGAAGATCACGAGACCAGGAATAGCTTACGCCGTTCTGCTTGAAGAAACACCACCATTTGCCGGACTCGTCTTTATCCTCCAGTAGATATGGATCGATCATGCGCCCCATCTCTGATTCGGGCACATTCGGCCCTTTTACTTGAAGCATCTCCGGTTTGCTCCATGTTTTAAAGTCCTTACTGCACATAATGAACAGCCGGGCATCGTCGTTTGCCCAGGTAACCATGCCTCCCCGTTTGTAGCCCGGACGTGGATAAGTTTGCAGGCATAGAATCCATTCCTCTCTGAGTTGAATGACGTTTCCCGGGCTCGAGTAATTGAGTCGCTGGTCTTTCGGAGTAATAATCTCCGGTTTCGACCAATTGCGCAGATCTTGAGACATGCTCTGCGCTGTGTAGGAGTAAATCATGCCATCCGCGTCTGTTTGAACAACCGTAAAGTATAGATAGAACGTGCCGTCATGATAAATTGCGGCAGGATCACGGTAGGCGGTCTTTGAATCACCGTGAAGGACGATTGGCGAATCGAGAGCCGAGAGTATAATTGCTTCCCGAAGTAGATGCTTTTTCATGTTCACTTTAATGTCCAACAACTGATAATCCCCGGCGCTATTTCATATTTTTATAATGCGCGCCAAGATTTCCGGTCAACCCCCATCAGGTAATATTTAATATTTAAAAACAGCCGTATCGGTAGAATGATTTCAGCATCGCTTCAACATTCTCCAGTGGAACGTCCGGGCCCACCTCTCCTCTGGCTATAAATCCTCCTTCCGGAATAACAAACATATCAAAAACTTTCCGCACATATTTTTCCACTTCCTCCGGAGTCCCGAAGGGCAAGGTCTTCTGCCGGTCAATATCGGATAAGATGCATATTTTCTTGTGGGTGGCTTGTTTAAGCGCATTCAGGTCAAAACATGAAAACTGGGGATTAATCACGTCCAAACCTATCTCAATCAAATCGGGTATGATCTCAAGTATCATGCCGTCGCTGTGCATATTAGTCAAAGCTTTGCCCTGCCGCGCCAGGTCAAACAACCTCTTGTAGCGCGGTTTGAATATCTTACGCCACGACTTGGGATTAATAAGTAACTGGTTCTGCGTTCCCCAGTCATCAGCAAAACCAATTATGTCAGCGCCGGCTTCAAGAGATTTTTCAATGGTCGGCAGAAGATATTCTTCCACTATCCGGTCGGCAAGCAGGTAGACCTCCTCGCTATCCAGCGCTATATCAACCATCAAGTTCTCCACCCCCCGCAGCCACTGCATGCGCTCATATAAAGAACCGCCTCCGCCCCAGCCGATATATTTCTGCTTCATCTTTTTCATATCCTCGCGTGCGCGTTGCCGGCCCTCCGGAGATGAGTTGGGGACAGGCGGCAGCCGGTAGCGCTTAAGCGCCGACCAGTCTTCAAGCGGGCTTTGTTTCACTTCACCCGTGAGCCCTTCCTGGTAATATGCCCAGACACATCCCCATGCGTCTGTTTCCTCCTTGTAGTATTTACCTTCCGCATCATAATGCTTCCGGTCCTTTTCCGGGATTTTAATGACTGTTTCCACATCATAAAAATCGTTGGGATATTTTTTATATAAGTTTATAAGTTCCTGGCCGTGGCGGAGCAATGCCCCGGGAAGCTGACAATGCGTAACAGGAACCCGGTCAGGATATTCAAACTTTATCGCCTTGATAACTCTTTCTCGGCAATCCATAATTTCCTCCATATTGTGAATAACCTTATCTTTAATTAAACAGTCCGCGGGTTTTGTCCGGACAATCAATTCCGCCGCCATCTTGCGGCTTCTAATTTTAACTTCAAGTTAATGAATACACTTTGCCATCCTGACAGGATTGCATGGCATAAGCCAGGATTTGCGTAATGTGCCGTCCGTGATGGTGATTTTGCGGCGGCTGTTTGTCGTTCCAGATGCTATCCAGAAAGATGCGGTTTTCCAGCAGAAACGCCTCCAGGTTGGAGTTGCCTTTATAAACGCTCACCCGGGGTTCTTGGCCGTCTTCCGCAATAGCGGTATCATTAAATCTATTATAGAGCTCGATCGCCATACCCCGGGCATAAGCCGCCATGGAGAACTTGGACGCGCGCTGTGGTATCCAGGCGTCGCCCATGATCACACACCCGGCCACCCCGTTTTCGAAACGAATGTTGGCAATGCAATTATCCACCACTCCATTTTTCTGATAATAGTTGCCGCCCACGGCATGCACACTGATCGGCCGGGCGCCGGCCAGGAAACAGACGCCATCAATCACATGTCCCGCCTGATCAACCAGACTGCCGCCGCCATGTTCCGGGAGCGTGGCCCAGTGAGTGTCCGGCCAGGTTTTATCCATGACCTGGCCAATCACCATCAAAGGCGCGGGCATTTGTTGTTTTATCGCCAGCACTGTGGGGAAATGCCGCATTTTATAGCCAACCATAAATTTGATGCCGGCGGTATCAACGGCTTTGACAACCTCATCAGCCTGTTCGACGGTAATGGCGAACGGCTTTTCGCAAAAAATATGTTTCTTGGCTTTGGCTGCCGCAACTGCCTGCCGGGCGTGTAATCCATTGGGCGTGAGAATATAGACGGCATCAACATCCGGGTCCGCGAGGATAGCTTCATAACTTGGCCTGATTTTGGCCCCGAATTCCGATGCGAATAATTCCGCTTTGGACGGGGTAATATCAAACACGCTATGAAGCTCAAGATCGTCGTGATGTTTAACCGCTTCAATATGCGCCTTCGCAATCCCGCCGCAACCGACAAAGGCAACCTTCAACTTGCGTGATGCCATGACTATTTCTCCTTGATTTGTTGTCCGATAGTTTTTTTATAGGCCGCGAATTCCACTGCTTTCCCTTGATTGACGGAATCGTTGATCGCCAATGTAAGCGCCAGGCTGGGAAGATCAAGATCGCGATCCGTATTGGGCGCTCCGTTCACGATTTCAATAAAGCGCGCCATTTGCCGCTGATATTGGCGACTCATGGCCGCTTTGTCGGTCGCATATAATGCGCCTTCCAGATGCCCCTTTTCGCCCCAAACATCGATTCGATATACATAAGCAGTGGCCTGAGGACCCTGCAGTTGGGCTATGGTTCCATCGGCATATTCCAATTCAACCAGCCAGAGCGTATTGTATTCCGGTCCGAGTTTTTGTCGCCCGGAAACCCTGATAATGTCACTGCCCAGGCAGGTTGTGGTTACGCTGGCCAAATGAATGCCATAACGAACCGTACAACCGTTGCCCACCAGCGACCAGGCGCAGCGCAGCGGTCTGATTTCATCCAGGCGATCGCGCACCGGGTCAAAACATTCGGCCCAATTGAATGACGAACAGGACATCAACGGGAGCCTGGCCGCGGCCATTATCCCCTTAATTTCCATGGCTTCGCCAAGCGTATTCGCCAGCGGTTTATCAACAAAAGCCGGCTTGCCCGCCGCCGCAATCTGACGGATCAAGGGAAGATGGTCGTCAACCCCTTTAATATCTCCTTTATCATCGGTCAATAAAAGAATGACATCGCAGTTGCCAATGACCTGTTCCGCTTCCTGACAGACTGTCAGGCCGGGATATTTGGCCTGCTGTGCCTCCGCGCGCGCTTTTTCATAATCCCACGCATGCGTGATGCGCGCTCCATCCACGTGATCGCCCGTGGGAGTCCGACTGTTGAATAATTCCAGATAAACTCCGGAATGGCTGGTTTGACAGCCGATAATGCCCAGTTTTAACGCTGATTTCATGCTGTTGCCTCCTGGTTTGATGTTGACCTGGTTATTACGGTTGCGTTGATAAGATTATCCATGTTGCCCGGCACATGGTTGTGTTTTATTAGATTGCTCCTTTCGGCGAAAATCACGGGAACTCATGCCCTCATATTTTTGGAACACGCGGTTCATGTCCTGCGCCTGTCCAAATCCCACTTGCATCGCAATCGCGCTGATACGATCATTTGACTGTCGCAAGTATTCTTTGGCTCTTTCCAAACGCCAGCGGGTCAGAAACTCAAATAGAGTCAGGCCGGTTTCATGCTTGAAAACCCGGCAGAGATGCGCCCGCCCCACGCCAACCGCCCGGGCGACATCTTGCAAGGACAGGGATTGTGAAAAATGGCTCAGCAGATATTGCCGGGCTGAAATAACAAGTGGATTTTCATCACTCGGCACGGAGACAGACTGCCAGGTTTGATGCAGTAAAACCAGTAATTCCGTGAGTCGCAACGCCGCCACCAGCAGGCCGGAAGATTCATTCATGACCGCCTTGGAAATAACCCGCCGCAACAGTTCCTCCGCTTTGCCGGCCACGGCAGCGGATACTGTCAACACGTTTGGTAGGAATTCTGCCGCCAGATGGCTGTGACGAAACTTGACCGTTAGATTCTCCAGTCGGCGGTCCGCCGAGCCAATAATTTCGTGAACACTCCGGGGCGGAATAAAAAAGAACACCCCGGGAGTTATGGCGTGTTGGTGCGAAGCAATCGCATAGGTTCCCTCGCCCTTGGGAAAATAGTCTAACTGGTAGAGGTCTTCATGCTGATGCACTGTTACCAGACGGCTGGGCTCCCAGAGCCGAAACTCAACATAACCAATATCCGGCAATTTTCGTTGCAAAGAAAACAACGTATTGTCCCCTTGCGATACAATCGGAAACGACTTCTTTTGTCCTTCCCCTGCCATGCCCAAGCCCTTTCAATTATGCGGATTTATCAGCAGAAATCGCCTTTTTTTATCCTTGCGGCGTATCATGCCGAGCAGAATGAAGCATTTCAGATTTGAGCAATACGCCACTAATAATTATCATTTCATAAAAATATGTGATTATTGATATAATGTCAATAAATAAATGTAATATTTTTTATTAATGTTATTTTTAGCCCTAATTATCAATAAAAGCAATTATTTTAAGCGTAAATAGGGTTATGCGTATGCGTGTGTTTTTGGGGGGTTGGCCACGCAGTTTGCTGTTGGACTTAGCGTAGGACTGCGATTTGACAGCGCTGATTACCGGGCGTCACGTTGAAAAACGATCTGCCCGGCAACGATGGTATAGAGGACCTTGAATTCCGCATCCAGGATGAGCAGATCGGCGTCGCGGCCGGCTTTAATTTCACCCTTGTTCAGGCCGAGTAGCAGCGCCTGATTCCGGGAACAGACCCGGCTGGCCGTTGCCAGGTCCTTGCCGAAAAGTTGCACGGCATTGCGGAAACAGTCAATCGGCGTCAAGGCGCTCCCGCACAGCGCCATGTCACGATTCAGCAGGCGAACGCCGTTGTTCGATCCGTCAATTTTTGCCAGTCCCCACCCCTGTGGCAACTCGTATTCGCCGGGCGCAAGACCGGCGCCGAAATTGCTGTCGGTTATGAACACCAGCCGCGCGGATGGTTTACACCGGAATGTTTTTTCCACCAGGAGGGGATACACGTGCGTGCTGTCGGGAATAATTTCACAGGTGACGCGGTCTTCGACCAGCAGATAATCCACCAATCCGGCGGGATAGACCCCCGGGTCCGGATCGGTTCCGCCCGGCAGCATGAATGTATCAAATAAGTGCGTAACCAGGCGGGCGCCGGCATCCACAGCCGCACGCGCCTGATCAATGCTGGCCTGGGTATGCGCCAGACTGCAGATTACACCCTGATCACTCAGGAAATGAATGGCATCCGTTGCTCCGGGTAATTCCGGGGATACATCCCAAATGCGGATATGCCCTTGCCCGGCCTGCAACAGCATGTTGGTTAACTTTCGGCTGATCGGCGCAATATCCCGGGGAAGTCCGCCGCAGGCATCGCCCAGGTACGGGGATTCCAGGCGAAAACCGCCGACCTGCGGGACCTGGCGTAACGCATCGGTTTCCTGCAGGTGCCGTTGCAAATGAGCGGCTGTTTCCTCCGGCGGGCCGAACAGCGTGGGAAAAAACGTGGTGGTTCCCCGCGCGGCTTCCTTCCCGGCATAGGCCCGCAGATCGCCTCCGGCTGATTCGCGCTCAATGCCGTGCGTGTGAATATCAATCAGCCCCGGCACGACATACGCGCCGGCGGCATCAATGATGTGCGACGCGTCATAAATAACGCGCGACGCGTCATAAATAACATTTGGTGATGACGGCTTGGCGCCGACATGAACGATGCGACCCTGCTCCATCGCAATTGAGGCCGATGCCAGACTACCATCGGCCAGCAAGACCTGACCGTTTACAACAACTAGCGATGATTGTTGCGAGTTTATAATAATTTCCTAAAACAGCTGTTGTCCGCAACCAAAGTTTAATGATTCATGCGAAAAAACATAGATTCTACGAAGTAGAATCTATCGCCGGCGCGTTTTACGTTTCTTCAAGCCCTGCTCCCACTGAGCAACCAGCGCCTTGAAATACTGGCTCAACCCCACAACATCGGCGCCGATATTGATAAACCGATAACCCAAATCTATCAACTCATTCATACAGGCCGGACTGCCCACCGTGCCGGCAATCTTACCGTGGCGCCGAGCCGCCGCGGCGACCCGTTTACGGGCCTCGATAAGACGGGAATTATTCCAGACGCCGGGCACGCCAATGCCATGGCTGAAATCAGCCGGGCCAAAGAAAAGCATGTCAATGCCATCCAGCGAGGCAATCGCGTCAAGTTCTTCCATGGGCTCTGGATCCTCGATCTGAATTATTACAAACCGCTCCCGGTTAGCCTGCTTGAGGTAGTCGGTAAAGGCAATGTTACAGTAGGCGCCGTCCGCATTGCCGCCGTCCACCGGTCGTCGGCCCACGGGATAGAAGCGCGTCATCCGGACAACCGCCTGGGCATCCGCCATGTTCATGATGTGGGGCACCATGATGCCGGATGCATCCAATTCCAGGGGTTTGATGTAGTCGGAATAACTGCTGCGACTGACACGCACCAACGTATCAACATCGTGTATTTTGGCCGCCATAATCTGTTTTTCGATCATGGTCCAGTCTGTGGCCGTATGCTCCATATCCAGCCAGACGCAATCCACACCCGCCATTGCGGCAATATCCACCACCCGACTGTTGTCAATATTGAATTTGACACAGTGCACTATCTCGCCCCGCCGCAGTTTTCGCAAAACGCGACTGGATCTCATAGCCATCGTTCTTGATACCATGCGAGCAGATTTCACAATCTTTGTCCCTTTCAAATACTGCCGGCGCACAATGCGTCCGGATTGCGTGCATCCATTGTGCTCCGCAAGATCAGTTCCGGCGTGATCAGAATTTCAGAAGATTCAGGCGCACGACCTGTTTCCAGGTAATCATAAAGAACCCCGGCAGCCACTCGTCCCTGAAGAGGTTGATTCTGATTGATACTGCAATGCACTACTCCAAGCTGAAGCCGCTGTAAAACATCGTCGGATACGCCGGTTGCCACCACTTTGACCTTGCCCGCCAATCCTGTTTCCACCAGATATCTGCAGATTCCGGAAGCGTTCTCGGTGC
>CAYQNY010000144.1:0-8318 GCA_964418925.1 uncultured Verrucomicrobiota bacterium | reverse complement strand
TTACGGAAAATATGAATTAGCCTTGCGTTATTGGTGATTACTCGTTCAGCCAGGTAAAAATGTTTTGTACTAATTGACTCCAGCCGGCCCAGTCCCACCAGGCCGTTTCGCCTTCTGCGCCGATCCCGGTCGGACTTAACGTCAAGACCGCCACCTTGCCCTGGCCGTATTTCCCGAAAATCAGGACCGGCTGGCCGCCGGCCGTCAGGACCACCTTTGCGCCCGGCTTCGGCGTCACTACATGACGCCAGAATACCTTCGGCTTCTGCGCGAACAAAACGCCTTTCAGTAACGGATCGTTCTCCCGCGCCGGTTTTAGGTCCCACGACTTGCCCTTTCCCGCGCACCTGGGCCTTTATCACTAACCCGTCTGACAGGCCCTTGGGTATAAACTCAAACTCACTGCGCACTTTGTCAAACCCCACGTTGCCTATCTTTACCTTTTTTTCCGCAATCGTCTTCTTGCTCTTCCACCCGACTGGAAACTCCCGGGCCGGCATAAACACTCGTTGCCAGCACCAGTATCGTTGCTAACAATAATCCTGCTCTTTTCATTTCTTTTTACCTCTCGGCTTTATTTTCAATGTTATTGTTTGTCTTGGTACAGCCGGCGCAATGTGTTTTGCACCAATCGTTCCCAGCCGGGCCATTGCCAGAACGGCGTCTGGCCAGGTCGTGGAACTCCGAGCGGAGAACCCAAAAAGACCGCTATCCTTCTCTTGTCAAACCCTCCTATCTGATATGGCTTTGAACGTTTTCACTATCGCTTTCCCGGCGGCTGGCCGCATCCCTAAAAGGCTGGAGAATACGACATCCAACACAAAATTGCTCGATACGTTTGAGAACACCTCGCAGGACATGGGGTCGCGGTCCGTGGCGCTGAACAGGCTGAGGTCGGCCAGTTCAACCAGGGGGGCATGAATGAAATTCGTAAGCGAAACAACCGTGGCGCCGTTTTCCTTGGCAATTTGCGTCGCGGTCAGGATGTCTTTTGTCGCGCCGGAGAAACTGACGGCAAGAAATACGTCGCCCCGCGTCAGTGACGCAGCACGGATTGCCAGTGTATAGCCGTCGCCGACCGCTTCCGAGTGTACGCCAATACGACTGAGCCGATAATCAAACCCAACGGCAGGCGCCGCCGACCCGGCGATGCCGGCTACCAGAACACGACCGGCCTGGTTCAAAGCCTTGGCAACCTTTGCTACCGTTATTCTGTTGATCAGTTTCTGCGTATTGACCAGTTCCGAGCTGATTTTCTCCGCATATTGCGCTATCCCGTCACCGTTTTCAGTCCCATTTTCCCGATTTGATTTCCCCAGTTCCTGAGCCAGCAGCACCTTGAAATCCTGAAAGCCGGCGCATTTCATCTTCTGGCAAAATCTGATAATAGTGCCATAACTCAGAGAACCGTCACTGACCACTTCGGTTATTGACAGATAGGCAGCCTCGGGTTTTCGCAGAAAATACTCGCCAACTTCCTTTTCACGATCCGCAAGCGTGTTCCCAAGCATCTGCAGTCGGGCCGGAAACGCATAGCCGTCCATCGAGTCGCTCGCAGGTTCCGACTTCGTATCAATAGACTTCTTGGCGGATCGCGTCACAGTGTTGTCCTTTAATACTCTCCGATAAAAATTAACCTAAATCAATTTGCCACTAAGGCTCAAAGACACCAAGAAGAGTCGAAAAAATACAACAAAAAACAAATTTATTTTGTGTTTTTATTTCTTATCAACGAATGCTTTGTGCCCCCACCTTGCGGGGTAAACCGCGCCAGAAGCGCGGCGAGCTTAGTGTTTACCACGCGAAACGCGTGGCTTGCCACGCCACGGGCGTGGTCTTTGTGGCAGACAAATAATCGTATTTCGGCTTAATCATAGCTCCTGGATTTCATATCAGCATGAGACCGGCACATCAAGCCGACACGAATGTGTTTGCCTGACGCGGCCAGGTTCAGTGCGTCGTTGATTCCGGCCAGTGGGAACATTGCACCGACCAGCCCGGCATATGGGTATTTGCTGGAGAAACTCGCCAGAAACTCGATCGCCTTGCCCAGGTGCTCCGGCCTGTAGTTATGAATGCCCTTGATGGTAAGGCATTTGCGCGTAAGTTGGTTGCCGTCGATGCCCAGGTCGCTGCCGGGGGTTACCAGTCCGGCGACAAGATATCTGCCGCCGATACGGAGCGCATCCACGGCCTGCGCCACGGCTGACTTTACGCCGCAGACCTCGAAGGCAACATCTGCGCCGCGGCCATCGGTACGCTTGTGGATATCTGCCAGGGCTTGTTCATCATGCAAATCCTGCATGTTCAGGCAACACGTCGCCCCAAACCGGGCCGCCAGTTCCAGGCGGCTTGGCGACATGTCCGTTACGATGATCTCGTTGGCGCCTTGCTCGGCCGCCAGCGCAATCAGGTTAAGCCCCAGCATGCCCGCACCCTGAATCAGTACGGATTCGCCCTTGTTAAGGCCAATGGTTTCCACGGCGTTAATCACCGTCGACAGAGCACAGTTGGCCGGTGTGGCGACTTCGTCGGAGATGGTGTCGGGTATCCTGTAGATGGCCGTGCCCGGAAAGAGATAGATGTATTCGGCATATCCGCCGGTCAGGTGCGGGAGTTCATTGCAGCAAGTATGGCCATACTTGCGCAGGTCTATGCATTTCTGCGGCAAATCGTGCGTGCAGTAGAAACAGTGTCCGCAGCAGGCCATGATGGACCACGAAACCCGGTCGCCGACGCTGAGCTTGTTACCGAACCCGTCGCGCTCGAGTCCGGCGCCCAGGGCCACAATTTCGCCGACAATCTCATGGCCAAGAATTAATGGAGCGGGTTCGATGCGTCTGCCGCTGATCGTGTGCAGATCCGAGCCGCAGATGGCGCTCATCCGCACCCGGCACAACGCGGCGCCGGGCGCGACGCTTGCGGGCAGCTCGAACTGCCGTATTTCCAACGGCCGGCCCGCTTTCGTAAATACAACCGCATTACAAGTGTCAGTCATCAGTTATCCAATAGTGACTCAATATTCAACAGCGGTTCCAGACTGGTAATGATCGGGACATCGGTTTCCGCTTGCGGAAACGTTCTGCGCAGCAACGCGTGCTGTAACCATACGACGCGCAATCCCGCCGCCTGGGCGCCCTGAATATCAATCCGCCAATCATCGCCAACATAAACCGTTGCCGCGGGGTCCACGCCAAGATCCTGCAGACATTGCCGGAACGGTTCCGGAGCCGGTTTGGCCGGCATCCCGCGCGCCCCCGCCAGAACACAGGCGCCGAAACGGCGTTTGAGATCAGGGAAGGCATCCAGCAGGTGTCGGTTGGAATGCTGTATGTTGGTGACCAGTCCCAACGGATACCGCTCGCCGAGCACGTCAAGCACCCGCTCCGTTTCAGGAAACAGGCTGGTCAGCGCTTCAACCCGATCCCAGTATTCGTCCTCCCACCGGCTGAGACGCCGTGCATCCGGTTCTCGTCCATACCGGTGGTAAACATCCTTCCAGATATCGGCTCGCGATGCTTGCGATGCATCCTGAAAACGCGTCTTGACCTGCCTGTATATTGCCATGAACTCATCAGGCGACGACGGATTCAGATCATCCGCTATCTGCTCTTGCGCCGCCTTCTCGGCCGCCCGAAACCCATCAGCCGAATTGACCAGCGTCTGAGTAAGATCAAAAATCACAGCCTGAGAACACTCGTTCATAAATGCATTAAGGCGGGCTTCGCCCGCAACCCAAAATGGTAGGGCCGCACAGTCCAGCCTTCGTAGCCAAGGCTTTACTACGGCGGAGTAGGCCCTGTGCGGCCGCGGCGGGACCATGCCTTTGGCGTGGCAAGCATGGCTGTTTACCCCGCTTCAAGCGGGGTCCCGCCCTACCGCGAAACATACACGCAAAATCGTGTATAACGTTCGAAAAGGGTCTAATGTATTCTCGTAAATATCTATGCCCTGCCCCATTTCTTCAGATAGTCGCCAAACAACTCCGTATCAGTCGGGATATGTTCGGGGATAGGCTCGGATAACCAAGTGTAGTTGAGGAAATGTTTCCAGTTGATGTTGTCGCTGGTCAGATTGCCGGCCCATGTGCCGCAGCCGAGGGTGTCCGTGGCGGGCAAGCCATTGAACCAACTCCCGCTGTTGCCCATGGCATGCGGCATATTGCAGATGATCCGGCCGACGTTGGCCTTGAGCGCCAGTTCCACCCTGCGCTCATCCTTCCCGGTGTGAATCGAGGACGAATGTCCTTCACCCGAGAAGCGGTGCATTGCCTTCATACGCTCGACCATCTCACTGAAATCCGTCCATTTCCACACGGTCAGAACCGGCGAGATCTTCTCACCCGAGAAACGATCTTCCGGGCCCGGCTGCGTGCCAAGCACCATGATGAAGCGTGTGCCATCCGGAACGGGAATCCCCACCTGGTCCGCAATCCAACTTGCCGGTTTAGCCACAATGTCGCGATTCAGCGCCTGGCCATCGGGCCACATGAACGCGCGCAGTTTCTCGCGTTCATCCTCGCTGCACAGATATCCACCTTCAGATTTGAGCGCGGCGATCATTTCATCATAGACGCTCGCCTCAATCGCCACCGCGTTCTCCGACGAGCAGGAGGCGGCATTGTTGGCGCATTTGGATTTGACGATTTTGGCGGCAGTGGCTTTGAGGTCGGCGGTTGCATCTACAATCGATACCACATTGCCGGCACCGACGGTATGACACGGCTTGCCCGCCGCATAGACGACCTTGACCAGCGCCGCGCCGCCCGTGGCTACCGCGAAGTCGCAGTTGGCCATCAATTCACGCGTTTTCTCGCGACTGGTATGTTCGATACACTGGAGCAGGTCTTCCGGGGCGCCGACCTTGCGCAGCGCTTTGCGGCCCAGCTCCACGGTCATGAACGTACTCTTCGGTGTGCGGGGATGCGGCGAGGCGATCATGGCGTTGCGAGTCTTGAGAATACAGAGACCCAGGCAGCAGACCGTTGATTCGGGATTGGTGCAGGGAATGACGTTGGCGATGACGCCCATGGGCTTGGCGTACTGGCGCAAGCCCTTGGCTTTGTTTTCCTCGACCAATCCACAGGTCTTTGCGCCCAGCATATCGCGCATGGTTCCACGCGTCTTGCTCTGGATCTTTGCCACCTTGTCTTCGTAGACCCCGATGCCCGATTCATCCACCGCGGTCCGGGCCAGGACCTTCGCATTCTCCTCCTTCTGCCATTCCCAGGCCACCGCGGCAACCATCTCGTCCACCTTTTCCTGCGGCCAGAATTCCACTTCCGCAAAGGCTTTTCGGGCCCGGTCATACATTGCCTGAATATTATCGCTCATGATTCGCTTGACCTTCCCACGCTCTTGATTCCCGTCTTCTCACTGGGATCCTCGATTTCCTCTTTGATACGGTATCCGGCGCCGAACAGTTTCTCCCGCTCCTCAAACGCCGCTTTCCATTCTTCAGTCGAGTGTGTCTGAGCCGGGACGGCCACGCTGTCGCGTTCCGATAACGGCGGCACGGGCCGGTCCGGGGGGCCGTCGTAGCATTCCTTCGGCGTGAGCTGTTCGCCCAGACGGGTATACCCTTCCCGTTCCACTTCCTCGATGTAGTGAGCGCCCGCCGCGAAAGAACGCGTGACCGCCAGAATGGCCCAGGTCGCCTCGGGCGAGAATCCGAGATCCATCATCGCCGCGCCCATGGCGCCCAATATATCGATGGCAACGGGTTGCGCGCTTGTCTCCTGGGCCGCCTTGACAATGGCCCGCATAAAGCCGATGTACTTGCCGGCAACGCCCAGCTTTTCGGCGCGCGCCAAGATACGTTTGGCGGCCGGATCCTTGAGCATCAGATCGGAAACACCCAGCGCTTCATCGTTGCGGTTTTCTGCAACCAGAATTCCGGCCATTTCCTCGATGCTCCTGCCTTCCGCTTCCGCGCGCTTCAGGTAGCCGTCCAACCGGTTGCCGAATGTTGAGTAGGCTCCGTAGGCGTGACCGAATGCCAGGACTGACGCGCCGCAGGCCTGGGTCAGAAAGGTCTTGGATCCGGCTGTCAGCCGCGCCATCTGAGCCGGCAGCGACAATCCGTCCTCCAGTCCCAGGATCATGATGTAGTTCAGCATCTGCTCCTCTTCGATGAGCGGAATACGCGCCTGGAAGTCCACGAACAGGACATCCACAACGCCATAACCCTGCTCCATCAGCTCGGTCGTGTCATAACCGCGCGCCACGATGCGGTGCACGTTCTTGTAGGCCACTTCCGACACCCAGCGGAACGGATCGCGCTGGTTGTCAGCCGGGACGGTCCCGTATTCGCGGTTGGCGTAATCGTACGGCATACGAGGATCGTCCAGGTTGCCGATGCCTTTCTTGTTCATTAGATCAGCCATTGTTTGTACTCCCCTTCTTCTTTCTGCTTACGGGCATATTCCTGACGTTCTTCCTGAGTCGGCACCCTGCGATCGGGCGGCCCGATATACTTGATCATGGACAGATCAATTATCTGCACCATGGGCTCCCGGCGGGATGCGCCCCAGGCGCGCCCTTTCTTCATGTTGTATAAGGCATGCGCCGCGCAACTGAATCCCCGGCAAACGCTGCCGATGCACCAGGCGGCATTCGGCGCGAATCCGATATCGCACAACGCCGTATTGCCGGCGCCCACCACGTTGACGCCCACGTAGGATTTTCCTTCTTTCTTGCGGCGGGCATGAAAGTGCTTCTCGACCGCCCGCTGAAACTCGAGATAAACACCGTCCACCTCCATCTCTTCCTGTTTCAGGTGAATCGGCTCAGCCCGGGGGTCGCTGTCGATATGCTGAGGCTGCCCCATGCCCATGACCGGTTTCTTGGCGTCCAGATATTCATCGACCAGGATCTTGGCCATCTCGTCAAGCGACTTGCCTTCCGTCCGCGCGCGTTCGATATACTTATTCATCATATATCCGTGCGCTGCGCCCGGCCCGTGTACGCCGCCGAAGGTCATAATCGAGGCCGCTATGGCACAGGGCAGGTTTGGCCGGCCCATGATAACGCCGATTGCGCCAACCGCCGACGGCGACATGGAATGCTCAAGGAAAACGCCCATCTCATACTTGAGCATCTTCTCTTCCTTCCGGGCGGGTATTCGCCCCTGGAACAAAATAAACATAGCGTCGGTGAAAGAATATCCCTTCTCAGCCAGTTCGCTGAGATCATACCCACGCATGACGGTTTTATCCTCCGTCTTGTACGAAATTGACGATTTCCTCTGCAAGCACGGTTTTCTATTCATTGCTCTCCTTTTCTCCTCTCAGAACAATCCGATTGACATAATCCTGAACGTCTGGCGCATGGCCTGCCTGTCTCCTTGATGAGCGTATATAAAATATCTTCTACAAGCATTTGGGGCGAATAATATATCCATCCATTGCCCGACGCAACATTTTTTTGCGTTTTTTTTTGGGGGCCACCGGGGACGCACCGTCAGTGCGCGCACGGTGTATAGTTGGAAGAGGAAACTACGCAAGGCGCGAAATAGAGGAGAACAGGAAGCCGGCTAACATGGTCAAAATTATCGAGGCAAAGATCGAAAATAAGAAGTCGAAATATTAGTTAAATACTAAATACAGGGCTTCTCTGTCCCATCCCGACCATCCCCGGCCCCGCCATCCCCCAGGCTGCTCAATCATAGAAGCCTGACTTCCAGATTCTTAAGCCGGCAATTGCCGGTGGTACCAACAAACTTCCGAATCCACACCTTCACACCGCCGATTTCGGCCCTTAAGGGCAGCGTCAGGCATGCGTTCACTCTGCGAGTGCCGGTAATTACGGCGACATCGCGAATGCCTATCAGCGTACCGTCTCGATCAACAACCAACAGAAATAACTCCACGCCCGCCAATTTCCAAGGCTTTTTGCCATGCACATCTTTCGTTTCTATACTGCAGGAGACGCTGATGGCCGATGCATCAGCTGTATCGATTTGCGAGACAATTGCGAAAGCATCTTCGGCCTGTAAAACGTCGCCGGTAATGGTCGGCATGGCACCGTCCAGACATTGCCGGGCACAGTAAAGGTATCCGGTGACCGCCTCAAAAACAAGCTGCTTACAGCTGCCAGTCCGCTCAAGTTGCCCGAACTTGATGCGCTTGCCGGTCGGCTCGATGTGATAGTCGAGATTCGGGTATGGTTTGCGGCCAAACTTGGGACCGGACGGTGTCCGTCCCTCCGCCACGTCGCAAATACGGCCAAAGGCTTCAGCGAAGAATGCCTCCAACCCAATTGACCCGAACGTACTATTGGACGAATTGACCTCCAGGCCCCAGACGCCACGATAGCCTA
>CAYQNY010000143.1:0-8323 GCA_964418925.1 uncultured Verrucomicrobiota bacterium | reverse complement strand
TATCGTGATGGAACTGGTGGATGGAGGGCGGCTGGATGACATGATCGCCGATGGCAAGTCTCTGGATGAATTTCGGGCGCTGACTATTCATGTGGAAGTGACCGAGGGCCTGGATGCTGCCAGTCAGGTCGGATTAGTGCATGGTGATATCAAGCCGGCTAATATCCTGTTCGGTCAGAATGGTGAAGCGAAAGTCGTGGATTTTGGTCTCGCCAGTTTCATTGGCCAGCAGCAGCAGCAGCAGGGGCAGGTTTGGGGAACACCGTATTATATTGCCCCGGAAAAAGCTCGCGGAAAGAAAGTTGATTTTCGTTCCGATATTTACAGTCTGGGCGCCACGCTGTTTCATGTCCTTATCGGCCAGCCGCCATTCGACGGCCCGACTCCGGTAGATGTTGTGATGGCGCGCCTGCACAATCCCGCGCCCAGTTTACATGAGTTTAACGAAGAACTGCATCCGAAAACAGTAGCGATGGTGGCGCGCATGCTGGAAAAGGAACCGACCATGCGCTATCCGTCTTACGAAGCGCTTCTGGTTGATATGCGCGAGGCGTTGGATGTGTCCCGGGCGCCCTTGAAAAAAGTAAGCGTCAAAAAAACGGTATATACCAGCGCTGGTATTGCGCAGCGATCAGGGCTAAAATATCGTGGTTTCTTGAAGAAAGCCCTTATCGTGATGGGAGCGTTAGCGCTGATTGTCGCGGCGCTGGGAGGGGGATTCTGGATCTATCAGCAACGGGTCCACGCCGCTGAGATCGCGGCAGAGCAAAAAAAACTTC
This sequence comes from uncultured Verrucomicrobiota bacterium, assembly GCA_964418925.1. Taxonomy (GTDB): domain Bacteria; phylum Verrucomicrobiota; class Kiritimatiellia; order JAAZAB01; family JAAZAB01; genus CAYQNY01. The sequence goes on along the minus strand of CAYQNY010000143.1, from coordinate 7,544 downwards.
AGTTTATCCTGGAGCGCGGCCGTGAAACTTGGCCGCGCATAAACGCGCTTTCACAGACGATCATGGATAATGTCGCTCCGCTTCTGCCTCTGGCCGAGAAAACGGAGCAACTGAGCCAGGTTATCCCGGAGGACGAAGTGGCCATGATAAAATTGCAGGATGCGGTGGAACGTGTGATGATGACCGCGAATGATGTGGAGGAGCATCGTGCCCTGGCCCAAGGGGCGTTTCAGGTCCTCGTGGCGGTTACCAATTACCAGATGGCCAAAAAGCAGGCCGATATCCTGGAATCTCTCTTCAACGCCATGATTGCAAATTACAATATTCTTGAGGAAGCCAGGACGGAAGCAACCAATGCGTTGGCGCAGGCCGTGACAGTGCAGACCCGGATTCGCGAGGCCAATGCGCGTGTTCGAAAGACAAAAAGGGCGGTGCAGGTTAAAATACGGGCAGAGGAAGCAGCGCGGCAGCGCGCCCTTAAGCAGGCTCAGGAAGCGGAACGTATACGTCCGATAGTTCTCCAACGCGAGTTGGATATGGTGGACAAAGCCCGCGCCGCTAATGCGCCCTTCATTGCCCAGCGTCAGTTTGACGAAGCGGCCAAGGCTATGGCCGGGCTTCAGCCGGATTTGACGATGGAAGAATCCAAAACCTATTACCGGGCCGCCATGGATTCCTGCCGGATCATGAGTAAGTTAAAATCATTCCTTATAAAATCCATTAGGAGTGAGCCGTATCAGAACGGCTGGGTTAGCGGTAATGCAACGCGGGATATTGTGGCGGCCAAAGACGATCAGGGCATTACAATTGCCATGGGATCGGCCGGAAATATTGTTATGGCCTGGGATCAGGTCAGCATTCATCAGATGCTTAAAATTGCCCGCCATTATATGAACAATTCAAGCCTTACCAAGAGGGAACGCGCGGAAATTCTGCTGGGAATAGCGCTGTTTTCTTATGAAAGCGGTGTGTTTAAAACGGCGGAAGGCGGCGCCACGGCGGCTTGTTTTCAGGATGCCTCCATCAAGGATGATGTCCGCCGACTGATGCCCGGATTGCTTTTGGAGCCGTGATGAAATTTTTCGCCAGAAAAATTTAAGCTCGACGGTTGTTTTTGAATGCGGGGTGGATGGATGACTAAGGAAGAAAGTGATCAACTGCAGATTGATTTCGGAAAACTGGCGCGTATCTCGGCAGTTGATCCTGGGGTGGTGCCGGTAGCGGTACAGAATGCCGACACGCGGGAAGTCATTCTGGTGGCTTATACGAATGAGCAGGCGTTTCAGCAGGCAATGCGGGACCGAACTCTGGTTCTGTGGAGCACTTCCCGCAATGAGCTATGGGAAAAAGGGAAGACATCCGGGGAAACCTTTGATCTCGTGGAGGCATATGTGAATTGTGAACAGAATTCGCTCCTGTACTGTGTGCGCCCGCGCCGTGGCGGCATTTGCCACACGCGGAATCGGAAGCATCAGCCGAGAAACTGTTTTTATCGCCGGATTCGTTTTGATTCACTGACGCTGGAAAATATGGATCCGTAACCCGGTTGCTTACAGCAATGCAGAAAAACGCAAAATTGTTGTTGCATAGTAAAATTCATTGTGTGAAGATGTGTTTGTTTTAATAGGAAAAAAGTGTAATTAAATTAGGAGAGGAGTGGGCGTGATGATGCGACAAGGTTTTGTTATGCAAAAAAAAGTCAGTGAATTGACAGCCGTGCAGCTTGCCCGGCTTTTGAAAATCCGCCATACTCTCGATATATTGGATGGGAAACGGAAAGCTTTGACGGCGCAGCTGGAGAAAATTATTCACGGCAGGCCGGGGGCAGTTAGTTTGCGGAAGCAGAAAAGCTTGAAAAAATCAAGTCCGGCGCGGCGTGGTAAACGGAGGAGAAAAGGTACCCTGCGTGAAGCATTGATCAAGGTCATAAGCCAGTCGGGTAAACCGATGTATGTGTCCGAAATTAACCAGATGCTTGTCGCCAGGCGTTTTTCAACAAAATCCAGTAATCTCAAGCAACTTATCAGGCTCCGCCTGTATGCGGATAAAAAAACGTTTCGTAAAGTCAAACCTGGGTGTTTTACACTCAGAACCAAGTAAGGCAGATCAACACCATAAAAGGAGGACCATAATAATGGCGAAGTCGAAAACCAAGAGTGAAATTATTAAAGGTATTGCGGAAGCCACGGACATTTCTAAAAAGCAGGCCGTCATAGCATTGGATGCCCTGGTGGCCATGGCGTATAAAGGGGCCAAGGATGGGTTCACGCTTCCTGGTCTTGGCAAACTTGTGTTGGTTAACCGGAAAGCCCGCTTGGGACGGAATCCTGCGACTGGCGCTGTCATTAACATTCCAGCGAAAAAAGTGGTGAAGTTCAGGATCGCCAAGATGGCCAAGGAAGCGATTTTATAATTATTGACTCTTGCAGTGTTTTTGTCGTTGAAAAAGGCCTGGGCCCGTGTGCCCCGGCCTTTTTCTTTGGTGGTATTAGTGGCATGGATACCAATCAACTGATCCGGTGAATTAGCGCTGGCGTTAAAGTGTCTGGCATTTGATTGCGGCTTTACCGTGCGGGAAGGATATGCCGTGAATATTGACTTCTGGAAAATGCATGGCGCTGGCAATGATTTTATCATGGTGGATGATCGTCGGGTTGAGTTCCCGGCCGCAGATACCGGATGGATCCGGCGCTTGTGCGTCCGGAATACCGGCGTCGGCAGTGATGGACTGATCCTGATTTGCCCTTCGCAAACTGCCCGCTTCCGGATGCGGTTTTTTAATCCGGATGGAACAGAAGGAGAAATGTGTGGCAATGGCGCTCGGTGCGTGGCCCGTCTGGCTTATGATCTGGGGATTGCCCCGCGGCGGATGAATATGGAAACCGTCGCCGGCTTGGTTAAGGCCGAGATCGTTGATGACGGCGTGCGCGTGGTGTTGACGCCTCCTTCAGAATGGCGGATGCACTGTCCGCTGGAAATCAATGGCCGGTCGCTGATATGTCATTGCGTCAACACTGGTGTGCCCCATGCCGCCATTGAGACGGATGATCTGCAGATGGTAAATGTTCATGAACTGGGCGCCGCTGTCCGGCATCACTCCATGTTTGCCCCCCGTGGAACCAATGTTGATTTCATGACGGTGACGGGAACGAACACCTTGCGCCTGAGAACTTATGAGCGGGGAGTGGAAGCGGAGACGCCCTCCTGCGGCACGGGAAGCGTTGCCTGCGCCCTGGTGGCAGGGCGCCTGGGAAAAGTTGTTTCGCCTGTTCAGGTCACCTGCGCTGAAGGGGATGTCCTGAACGTCGAGTTTCGTTTAACGGCAGACGGTGCGGAGGATGTAACGCTTAGCGGGCCGGCCGTCTATGTGTTTGAAGGCCGGGTTGAATACCGTCAATAGCCGCGAACGTCGCCGGCGGCGACGGTCAGGATTGCCTCACCGCTTGTGCGGCCGCTTCATACACGGCGCGGATGGAAACGCCGGCTTGCTGGGCCAGACAGACACAGTCATCGTGTTCCGGTGCGCGGGTGATGATTTGTCCTTGCCAGGTGCCGGTTTTTACTCGGACCTTACCGTAAGGCGTGGTAACTTTCTCGTGCTTCCGTTGAAGGATGGTTCGTTGAACCGGATATTCCCGGATTCCGAAAGTGGTGCTCTCCTTGAAAATCAGGTCAATCAGGGCTTCCCTGTGTTCCCGGCGGCATAATACGGTCAGGAGAATTCCCGGTCGTTGTTTTTTCATCTGTACAGGGATCAGAAAGGTGTCCAGTGCGCCCGCCGTCAGCAGTTGGGTCGTCAAACTGCCCAATAATTCAGGGATCGTATCGTCTAAATTGCATTCCAGCATCAAGCATTCGTCGGTTGGTGCGGCCGCGGGATCATAGTCCATGATCATGGCGCGCAGGAGATTGGGCCGAGAGGTCAGCGGATGATGCCCGAATCCGTGTCCTACGCGTTGAAGCCGGCCTGAATCCGGCCGGGCAGGGACGCGTTGCGCGTGACTGGTCCATGTGCTGAGGAGCGCGGCGCCGGTTGGCGTCACCAGTTCAAAAGATTCATCTGCCGGCGTGACGGACATTCCTTGCAGCAGTTCCACCGTGGCGGGAGCCGGCACGGGCAGCACGCCATGGACAGTGGTTACGGTTCCATGTCCCAGCGGAAGGGTACTGACAGCGACGGCGTTAATGGACAGCAGTTCCAGACCCAGGCAGGCTCCCACGATATCAACGATGGAATCCACGGCGCCCACTTCGTGAAACTGGACCTTATCCGGTGTCGTCCCGTGGACGCGTGCTTCGGCTTCCGCCAGGCGCTGAAACACGTTCAGGCTGGTTTCCTTGACGCGGGCAGGCAGGTTGCTCTGCGCGATCAAAGCCTGAATTTCCGGTAATCTTCGATGGGAAAAGTGATGCGCATGATTGTGTTCGCTACGGTTTGAATCGTGTTCAGTTTGAATATTGACTTGAAGGCCCCGCAAACCGTGGCTCTGAAAGGGCATGGCCTGGATGTCAAAGGGCTCGACCGGCAGGCTGGCCAGCTGCCGTTGCAGTTCATCACGCGATACGCCCAGGTCAATTAAAGCGGCCAGAATCATGTCGCCGCTGGCGCCGCCAATACTGTCGAAATAAAGCAGGTTCATGAGGACGGTTCTCCCAGCCGGTTGATGAGTCCCGCGGCAACACCGGCGCCGAATCCATTGTCAATATTAACCACCGATACACCGGGTACGCAGGAGTTCAGCATGGCGAGCAAGGCGGCAATACCGTTCAGGCCGGTGCCATATCCGATGCTGGTGGGGACGGCGATGATCGGGCGGTCCACCAGCCCGCCGACGACCGAGGGCAAGGCGCCTTCCATGCCGGCGACAACGACAATTGCCCGCGCGTTTTTTAGAGTTTTTATGTGGTGGAGTAATCGGTGCAGTCCGGCGACGCCGACGTCAAAAACCCGTTCCACCACGGCGCCCATGTGTTCGGCCGTCAGCGCCGCCTCTTCGGCAACCGGAATGTCGGAAGTGCCGGCGCAGACGACGGCGATTCGGCCCGTTCGTTGGACAGGCCCTGTGACATTGAGCGTAATGAGTCGCGCTAATTCATGAAATACCGCCTGCGGATGGGTCCGCTGAACCGCGGCAAATTGGTCCGGCGTGGCGCGTGTGGCCAGAACGTTCTGCCCGGCCGCGGCCAGTGCGGATATGATTTTCGTAATTTGATCGGCCGTTTTGCCGGGACAGTAAATCACCTCGGGAAGCCCTCGACGATGGACCCGCTCAAGATCCACCCGGGCAAAGCCGAGGTTGTTTTCAGCCATCGCTTCCAGCCGCTGTGCGGCGGCTTTTGCGGAGAGCCGGCCTGCCGCCACTTGATTCAATAATTTGATAATAGGAGTATGCATGATACCTGGCTGGATGCTTAGGAATTTTAAAACATTGCAGTTCTCGCCCGATAGCCGCCTGGCTCGAACCGCCCGCCTGTAATGCTGTAGCACTGCGGGCTGGCCGCTACACCCATGCGTTGTAGCGGCCGTTCGACTTGTCCCGCCAAAGGCGGGATAGAACGGCAAAATTGCCCTGAAGTTAAGCGCAGCGCATACTTCAGGGCCTAATTGAAAGATTGTTCGTTCGCCGGCGACGACCCTCAGGATCGCCCGAGTCAGGTACGAAACCTACCCTCACATTATTATGCATCAAAGTGACAAGCGTGGCACCTTTACAGGCTTGCGCATTTCAATGGATTTCCGCGCCGCAACCATCATGGCATGAGCTTGTCTCTTAGGCTTAGTTTTCAGGAGGCCTTCCATCCGCCCCTTGCGAATCAGTTCAAGGCATTTTCCAAGTGTGCCGGCAATTCGGCAATGGTCAGGCGGATTTGTTGCATGGTGTCACGATCCCGCAAGGTTACGGTCTGATCTGTCAGCGTTTGAAAATCTATGGTCACGCCGAACGGCGTGCCGATTTCATCCTGCCGGCGATACCGTCGCCCGATGGCCCCGGTCTGATCCCAGAAACATGGCCAGCGCTGCTGAAGTAAAGCAAACACCTCGCGGGCTTTGGCCACCAGTTCAGGCTTGTTTTTCATCAGGGGAAAGACCGCCACGGCAATGGGCGCGATGGCGGGTGCAAAGCGAAGTACTGTTCGCAGTTCATAGCCTGTTGGCGGTGGTTTTCCGTGTTCGGCTTCCATCGGCTGGCCGGGAGTATTGGCGGTTGGCACCCATTCTTCGCGGTAGGCCTCGCAAAGCAGGGCCAGGGCGATGCGGTCCACGCCGGCCGAAGGTTCGATAACATGTGGAATAAATTTTTCCCGGGTTTCCGCGTCAAAATATTCCATGGACTTGCCGCTGAACGTCTGGTGTTGGGTTAGATCGAAAGCGCCGCGGGCGGCAATGCCTTCGAGTTCCTGCCAGCCGAAAGGAAAATTATACATAATATCGGTGCAGGCGCCGGCATAATGCGCCAGTTCCTCTTTGCCGTACACATACTGCTGAAGGCTGTCACCGGGCAGACCGATCGCCTGATACCACTGCATCCGTTCCGTCACCCAGTAGTCGTGCCAGCGCGCGTCAGTGCCCGGCTTGATGAAATACTCCAGCTCCATTTGCTCGAATTCGCGGGAACGGAAGGTGAAGTGCCGGGGATTGATTTCGTTGCGGAAGGCTTTGCCAATCTGTGCAATGCCAAAAGGCACCTTCTGCCGGGACACTGCCAATATATTCTGGAACTGGACGAAAATGCCCTGGGCCGTTTCCGGGCGCAGATACGCGACGGAGGATTCCTCTTCTACCGGGCCGATAAATGTTCTGAACATCAGGTTAAACGCGCGCGGCGCCGTGAGATCACTGCCGCCGCAAGCCGTGCATTTAACGCCTTTCGGCAGAATGAACTCCGTCTCGGTTTTTATCAACGAGGCGCCCTGTTCTTCACAGAGCATGTCGGCGCGAAACCGTTTACGGCAAGCTTTGCAGTCCACCATGGGGTCGGCGAAACTGGATGTATGCCCGGATGCTTCCCACACCCGGGGGTGCATAATAATGGAGGCATCGAGACCAACGATGTTTTCGCGGGTTTGCACAACAGCTTTCCACCAGGCATCGCGGATGTGGCGCTTTAATTCACAGCCCAGCGGGCCATAATCCCAGAACCCGTTGATCCCGTCATATATTTCGGAGCTTTGGAAAATAAAGCCACGCCGCTTGCATAGCGATACCAGTGCATCCATGGATACTTTTGCGGAACCTGCTTTCATAAGGCCAAAGGATGAAGCATCACTCTGGCGGGGTCAAGCCAAAACCGGCAACGGTGTGTACCGGCGCCAGGACTGCGTGACTGATTCATGGCCATCCGTCTGTTGACTTTTAATACCAAAACAGGTAATAAAAATACCGTTGGGCAATGGCAGGATAGTAAGTGTAATTGAATAAGGAGCAGGAAAAATGACACAAGCATGGTATTTAACGGCGCCGGGAATCGTGCCTCCTCTGGATTCCGATTTCCGTCCCGCAGTTCTGGCCAATCGTAAATTCCGCGCGGAAGTGGCGGCGTCGG
>CAYQNY010000142.1:0-8443 GCA_964418925.1 uncultured Verrucomicrobiota bacterium | reverse complement strand
GCCAGCCCCGGCCGTGCAAGCTTAATTCTTCATTCAAGGGCTGACCCTACTTCCCCTAAATATTTTATGGGAAAAGACAAAGTCAATAAAAGGGTCTGTTTGCGTAAATGGGCGCAAGTGCTTTATAATTAGTCTGTTGACCAGAATAGACGCCGGCCAGGTTGGAATCAGTGTCGCATGGCCGCTGGCGTAACGGCCCAGCTTACATTGGTCATCTTGGGGAGTTCCTGGCCGGTATCTGTGCCGATCTCGGCCGCAATCAGCTGGTTCAGTTTGTCATTCAGAGCCAGGATCAGGTCTTTGTTTTTCTCCACATCCTGGCCCAGGTTATGCATCTCTTCCGGATCATTCCGTAGATCGAACAGTTCCACATCATTATACTTGGTCAACTCCTCCAGATTCCGTGACTGGTTATGCTGGAGCGGGGAGAAATAGCGGGTGAATTTATATCGGCCGTCGCAAAAGGTGCGCATGGATCCGCGTTTGGACAAATCAGGCTTTAGTCCGGATTTTTTGATGTCCGCCGCACTCTTGCCGGCGTTCTGCATGGCGGTCATTTTGATGAGGAAATCCGAGTCAATGGTCATGAACATATTGAAACAGAACAAGGCGCCCGGACGGACGGCGCCAGCCGACGCCTTTTCAGGTTCCGGCAGGAGCGGGGTCAGATCCTGGCCGGGAATATCGCCGCTGATCTGCCGGGCTTTGGCCGGATCAATACCCGTCAGGGCGACCAAGGTCGGCGCCAGGTCCAGATGCGAGGTGATGGCGCCACATTTCCGGCCGCCCGCATGGGCCGGATGTGCGATAATCAGCGGCAAATGAATGTTTTCCTCGTAGCTGAACGGGCCCTTGCCGCGCAAACCGTGGTTGCCGGCCATTTCCCCGTGGTCGGCCGTGAAGACAATAATCGTGTTCTTCAGCATGTCCATGTTGGCCAGGGCATCCAGGACCATGGCGATTTGATCGTCAACATCCTGCAGGCAGTTATAGTAGTAATTTCGGTAACGGCGCCAGTTGTCCTGGTGTGACGGTATCTTGCCGCAAAGCACATCCCAGCCCCGCATGTACTCATGGTGCGCCCGCGGCCGACCGGGATCCTCAATGGGTTGGAACAGATTATCCGGCAGGGTGTCGTGGTAGGTACGGTCATACTTCGCGTTATCAGGTTTGCGCAGGATGTCGAAGCTGACTTGGTCGTTATCCTGTTCGCTGACGCCGGGCCGGTCGGTGTTGAAATACATGATGTCGTGGGGATTGATAAGGTTGAGGGCCAGAAACCAGGGCTTGTTTTTCTGGCTGAGTTCGGCGCCCTGCGTGCGCAGCCACTTGACGGCGTCGGCGGCAAAGCCGATATCATGGTCATATCCGCCGTGTTCATGGCCGAAATCGTCGCCTTGGGCGTTATAGTCCGAGAAGCCATAGGGTTCCATGGCATTGGTCTTGAGTTCGCTGCTGTCACCGGGCTCGAGGTCGGTGCTTAGATGAACCTTGCCTTTGTAGGCCGTGTAATAGCCGGCTTGGCGCAGCATATCGCCGATGGTCGGAATATCCGGGGACATGTTCGGCTGCCATGGCAGGCCGGTATTGTCGAACATGCCGGTGTGCGGAATATGCTGGCCCGTGTAAATGACGGAGCGGGATGACGTGCACATGTTCGCGCAGGTGTAGTGCTTTTCAAAGCTGGTCCCCATCCGTTGCAGGCGTTCGCGGGCTTTAAACTCGGTGCCCCGGGGAAATTGCCGGAAGTATCGTTCCTGGTCGGTGGTGATAAAGACGATATTGTAAGGACCGCTCGGTTGCGTGGTTTGTGGGTACACGGATGACTTGGCGGCGGATTCTGTTTCCGCCGCCGGGGCCGACAGACCGGATAGAAGTGTCCGTGTCGCCGCCAGGGCGGCCACACTCGCGCCGGCGCCCTTGATAAAATCGCGCCGGGAGACCCTCTTTTGGCTGTGATGTTTATCAGTCATGGTAAGTTCCCCCCGGTTGGTTATTATATTGTCATCTGCACATGTCGTTATCAGGCCTTCCGGCTGGCGGCTTCCTTGATCAGGTTGAGGCCGATTACTTCGCGCTGAATCTGGTTGGTGCCTTCGTAAATCTGGGTGATCTTGGCGTCGCGCATCATTTTTTCCACGGGATATTCCTTCATGTATCCGTAGCCGCCGAAGACCTGGACGGCGTCGGTCGTGACGCGCATGGCGGTGTCCGACGCGAACAGCTTGCACATGGCCGATATTTTGGCGGCATTCTTGGCGCCGCTGTCAATATAGCGCGCGGCCTGATATATCAGCGTGCGGGCCGCTTCGACCTGCGTGGCCATGTCGGCCAGCATGAACTGGATGCCCTGGAAGGAGCAGATCGGTTTACCGAACTGGCGCCGTTCGCGGCTATAGCTGATGGCCTCATCCAGTGCGCCGGCGGCGATACCGAGCGCCTGGGCGGCCACGCCGGGCCGGGAGGTGTCGAATGTTTTCATGGCCACGATGAAACCCATGCCTTCCCTGGCCAGCAGGTTGGCCTTGGGGACGCGGCAGTCCTGGAAAATCAGTTCCCGCGTGGTGGACGCCCGGATACCCATCTTGTTTTCTTTTTTCCCAAAAGTGAATCCCGGCATGTCCTTTTCAAGGATGAAGGTGCTGGCGCCGCGCGAGCCCCTGGTCTTGTCGGTTTTGGCGAGCACCGTGTAGATTTCGGCTTCGCCGCCATTGGTGATCCACTGCTTGGTGCCATTCAAAATATAGTCATCGCCGTCACGGACGGCGGTGGTGGCAATGGCGCCCGCGTCACTGCCGGCGTTGGCTTCGGTCAGCCCGAAGGCCGCGAGCGACTGGCCCTTGGCGATACGGGGCAGGTATTTCTGCTTCTGCTCGTCGTTGCCGTGGAGAATGATGGGGAACGTGCCCAGTGCCGTGGCCGCCACGCTGAGCGCGATACCACTGCAGACCTTGGAAAGCTCTTCGACGGCAATGCAGAGGTCCATGACTCCGCCGCCCATACCGCCGAATTTTTCCTCGATGTAGAGGCCGCACAGGTCAGATTGAGCAAAAATCTTGAATATGTCATGCGGGAAATCACCGGTTTCATCATAGTGCTCGCGGACAGGCTTGATTTTTTCATTGGCGATTTGCCGACACAGATCCCGAATCATTTCCTGTTGTTCCGTCAGTCCATAGTCCATATAAACTCTCCTCACATAGTGCAATGGTTTGAAAATCATCATTGTATGTGAGAACCGGGGGATGTCAACGCGTTTTCCGTAGGGACTTTAACCACCGATGTCAGGGCGGCGTCATTCTCGGTCAACGGCCTGTCTACGCCGAAGCGGCTTCGCGCAGGCAGGCGCGAATCCGCCGCGGCGGAATTCGCGCCCTCCAAAAAACAAGGCAATTGATCGGGGAACTGCCCGGCCTTCGCAGCCAGGCGGCCTTGCTTCCTCCTACGTCAAGGCTACGGAGGACAAGTCGGCGGAGTAGGCTAGGGCGGGAATGGTCACCGATCTTCCCGCCGCGAGAATGACATAGCCCTGCCACCGACGTGTCCTCTGTGACATTTCGCTTGAAAGCTATAAGGAAAATGTTATTGTATCTGTTTTATTTCGTGGATAAGCCGTTAAGACTATGGGAGCTGTCTGTGTCATGAATAAGAAGGAAATAGGCGTCGGTCTGCTGGGGTTCGGCACCGTTGGTTCCGGTGTGGTGAGCGCCTTGCAGAACAATGGCGATTTGATTGAAAGCCGCACCGGTCTCAGGCTGGCTCTGCGCCGGATTGCCGATATTGACGTGCAACGGGACCGGGGTATTCCCTTGGCGGAGGGAATATTGTCCCGCGATGCGGCCTCGGTTGTGGCCAGTCCCGAGGTGAATATTGTGATCGAGCTCATTGGCGGGGTTAAGGCCGCCCGTGACCTGACGATTCAGGCACTGCGCCTGGGCAAACCGGTTATCACGGCCAACAAGGCGCTCCTGGCGGAGCACGGTGAGGAGATTTTTCAGCTTGCCGAGGAGCATAAGACCAACGTGTTTTTTGAGGCCAGCGTGGGTGGCGGCATTCCGCTGATCCGGTCCCTGCGGGAAGGCCTGGTCTCGAACCGCATTCAAAGGATTTACGGTATCCTGAACGGCACCTGTAATTATATCCTGACCCGGATGGAACAGGATCGGTTTTCATTCGACAAGGCCCTCAGGGATGCCCAGAAAGCCGGCTATGCCGAGGCGGAACCGGCCCTGGATATTGACGGGATCGATACCGCCCATAAGGCGGTCATCCTGGCCGCGCTGGCATACGGATTTCATATCCCCATGCAGTCGGTGGCCGTGCAGGGCATTCGCGGTTTGAATGCGATGGATGTTTCCTATGCGCTGGATCTGGGCTACCGCATCAAGATGCTGGCGGTGATCAAGGAGTATAACGGGGAGGTGGAAATCCGGGTGCATCCGACGCTGATTCCATTGAATCATATTCTGGCCTCCGTCCATGACGTGTTTAATGCCGTGCTGATCGAAGGCGATGGCGTTGGCAATGTCCTGTGTTATGGTCAGGGCGCGGGGCGGGACTCGACCGCCAGCGCCGTGCTGAGCGATCTCGTGGACGCGGCGCGGGATCTGGCTTGCCATGTGTCCCGGCGCGCGCCTGGTTTTATTCTTTATAATCACGCCGGTCGTATTCGCGATATCGGCGCCAGCGAGGTGCGGTATTATCTGCGCCTGACCCTGCTGGATCAACCGGGGGTTTTTGGCCAGATCGGCACTGTGCTCGGGCGGTACGGCATCAGTATCGCTTCGTTGCTTCAAAAGGAAGTGCAGGCCGGTAAACATGTGCCGATTATTATCATTACCCATCAAGCGCGCGAACAGGCGTTTCGGGCGGCGGTGGAGGAAATTGACGTTATGAAAATCGTGGGGGCGAAGACCGTTTGCTTCCGCATTGAGGATTTTTAAGAATTTTGTGATTTAATGAGTGAGAGACGCAGCGATTTCAATCACTGAATCATTTAATCGTTCAATATCTTTGAACCTTAAGGAAAAATCCAGGATGGGATTGATTGTTCAGAAATTTGGCGGCAGTTCCGTGGCCAATCCGGAGTGCATCCGGCGGGTGGCTCGGCGTATTATGGAGATGAGGCGCCGGGGGCATTCGGTCGTGGTGGTTGTCAGCGCCATGGGGGATACCACCAATGAGCTGATCAAGCTGGCGTATCAGATCATTCCCGCGCCGAGCGATCGGGAAATGGACATGCTGATGTCCACGGGGGAGCAGGTGTCGGTGGCCCTGCTGGCCATGGCCCTGCACGCCATGGGCGCGAAGGCCGTCTCGCTGACCGGGCCGCAGGCCGGTATTTTCACGGATGCCATGCACCGGAAAGCGAAAATTATGGGTATTGAACCCAAACGAATATTCCAGCATTTGAAAGAGAACCGCATTGTGATCGTGGCCGGTTTTCAGGGGCTGACGCCATCGAAGGATATTGCGACCTTGGGACGGGGTGGATCCGATACCACAGCCGTGGCTCTGGCCGCGGCGTTGAAAGCCGACCGTTGCCAGATATTCACGGACGTGGATGGCGTGTATTCGGCGGATCCGCGCATCGTGAAGCGGGCGCGCAAGCTCGATGAAATTGCATATGATGAAATGCTGGAACTGGCCAGCCTGGGTGCGCGTATTCTGATGTCGCGGTCGGTGGAGTTTGCCAAGAAATATGGCGTGGAACTGGAAGTGCTTTCCAGCTTTTCCAAAACGCCGGGAACCCTGGTCAAAGAAGAGGTGAGATGCATGGAAGATATTGTTGTGCGCGGCGTGTCGGCGGATACGGAGCAGGCCAAGATAACACTGTCCGGGGTGCCGGATAAACCCGGGATCGCGGCGCGGTTCTTTGGACAGTTGTCCGGCGCCAGCATTAATATTGACATGATTGTTCAGAATATCGGCGATCATGGACTGGCGGATATTTCCTTCACGATTCCGGTGGAGGATCTGGCCAGGACGCATCAGGTGATCCGTGCGGCGGCGAAAAAAGTGGGGGTCAAAGCCGTTAAGGTGGACAAGGCGATTGCCAAGATCAGCATCGTGGGTGTTGGCATGCGGGGGCATTCGGGAGTTGCTTTTCGGATGTTCAAAACCATGGCGGCCAGGAAAATCAATATTTTGATGATCTCCACTTCGGAAATCAAGATTTCAGTGCTGATAGGAAAATCAATGGCGAAGCGAGCCATGATTGCGTTGCATAAGGAGTTTGGACTGGACCATCGGCGGTGTTTGTTGAAAAACGGCGCCGGATGTGCGCCGCGTGCCGGCTCAACAGGGAGAAAGCTATGAATAAAATAAAAATTTATGATACCACCCTGCGTGATGGCATGCAGGGGGAAGGAGTTTCGTTGTCCAGCACGGGTAAGATTCGGCTGGCGTTGAAACTGGACGAGTTTGGCGTGGATTATATCGAGGGCGGTTTTGTTGCTTCCAATCCGAAGGATATGGAATTCTTTCGTGAGATCAGAAAACACAAGTTGACCCGCGCTAAGATTGTGGCTTTCGGGAGTACCCGCCGCGCGCACACGCCGGTGGGGGAAGATACGGGCACCCGGAAACTGATTGAAGCCAAGACGGCGGTGACTGCCATTTTCGGCAAATCCTGGAAATTGCATGTTACGGACGTGCTCCATACATCGGAAGAGGAAAACCGCGCCATGGTTGGAGATACCGTGCGTTGTCTCAAGGAGCATGGCAAGGAGGTCATCTTTGATGCCGAGCATTTTTACGACGGGTATAAGGATAATCCGGCCTTTGCCATGGCGGTATTGAAGGCGGCGCTGGATGCCGGTGCCGACTGCCTGGTTTTATGTGATACGCGTGGCGGCGTTCTGGCCCATGAGATTTTTGATATTACCCGGCAGGTGGCCCGGACGATTCCCGCGCCCCTGGGCATTCATTGCCATAATGACGGTGATATGGCCGTGGCCAATTCCATTACGGCGATACGGGCCGGCGCCGTGCATGTCCAGGGCACGATCAATGGTTACGGCGAGCGGTGCGGTAATGCCAATCTCTGTTCGATTATACCCTGCCTGGAATTGAAGATGGGCATTCCGTGCGGACGAAAAGGCGGGTTAAAAAAATTATTTGAACTCTCGCGGCTGGTGGATGATGTTTTGAACCTGCCGCATAATCGGAAAGCAGCCTATATTGGCGAGAGCGCCTTTGCCCATAAAGCGGGCATGCACGTCAATGCGGTGGAAAAAAACCCCCGTAGTTTTGAACATGAGGATCCGAAAACGGTGGGCAATGAACGTCGTATCCTGATTTCTGAGCTGTCGGGTGGAAGCAATATCCTCCTCAAGGCGATCCAGATGGGCGTTGAGATGAGCAAATCGTCGCCGGAAATCCGCGATGTACTCAATAAACTGGAACAGCTGGAAAAGAAAGGCTACGAATTTGAGGCGGCGGATGCGTCGTTCAAGCTGCTGATTCAGAAGGTGCTGAAAAAGCACAAGCCGTTTTTCGGCTTGGAAGGCTTTCGGGTTATTGTCGAGAAACGGGGCAAATTGGAGCCGTGTATCTCGGAAGCCACCGTCAAGGTGAATGTGGGCGGCGAAGTGGAGCACACGGTCGGCGAAGGCGATGGTCCCATTAACGCGCTGGACAACGCCCTGCGGCGGGCCTTGGTGCGGTTTTATCCGGCCATTGCCAAAGTGGTGCTGACGGATTATAACGTGCGCATTTTGGATCCTGAAGAGGCCACCGCGGCCAAAACGCGTGTGATTATCGAGTCCACCGACGGCCGGAATACGTGGGGCACAGTAGGTGTTTCCGAAAATATCCTCGAGGCTTCCTGGGAGGCGTTGGTGGATAGTATGGAATATAGACTGTTTATGGAAGAGCATGTCGCGCGTAAGAAGAAACAAGCCGGGAAGGCCGGTTTGAAGGCGTGAGTCGCGACGAATTATTGGAGTGCGGAAGCCACGCCTACTGCACCTGCTGGCGTAAAGAAACTTGGCCCTTCGCACCCCGTCAGCTCCGCGCTGCGGAGCTAAGGGGCCACCACGCCTTGGGCGTGGTTCCGCCTTGGCGGATCTGCCAAGGGCATGAAAACTTGCTGGCCACGCGGTTTGCCACGTCATCCCGATCAGGACAAGGGAAGATGCCGCTCTGGGCGTCGAGAACTGCAACAGATTGTCAGCCATAGGCTGACCCGTCCTGGGTGGAAAATACTTAGACAGCAACATCAGATTCTGCTGAAAAACTCCGGATGAACGCCACTTGGGGTCATACGGTATATAGGAATTTGTCTGGTTCCCGCCTGGCCGTAGCCAACTCCGGGGTAGCGCGGGTCGGATGGCTTAATGGGGACGGAAATTGTGCCTGATTACGCGATAGGGTTTCCTGTCATGGAATTAGACTTCTGCGAAATGCGCCGCGTGGGGCTTGCCACGCATCCGGCGTGGTC
>CAYQNY010000141.1:0-8449 GCA_964418925.1 uncultured Verrucomicrobiota bacterium | reverse complement strand
TATATGGGCGGACTATAAAAAGGCATACCGGGATTACTTGCCAACTTTTAACAAATAATAATCGAGAGGGATAAATCCGGAAAATAGAGCCATTATGTGCGACGAAAAGACAAGAAGAATCCATGCCGGTGAAATTCGGGCGGATATGGGCGTTCAATGCCGTGCCGGGCGTCGTGATACGCGCCTTTCATGAACGTGACAATGGAATCAGCTTTACGGCGGCAAGCGGCAGTGAGGCGCATATTACGCTGAATCACAACAGACTCTCCCCTACTGCAAAAATACGCGTTCAGAACCTGCCGGTGACCGCCGGTATGCATGATAGACAGGTTGGGTTCCGGCTTTCGCCCGGCCATAACCCGGTGGAAATTGATTTCCGGTGACGACGGAAAGGACAAGTAAGTTATGAAGGAACAAATACACTGTAAAAGAACAGTGAAGGGCGGAATTCAGTCCTTTGGCTTGGATTCATGGGGGATCCATTTCAGAAGATGGGACTGGATGGTCGAATTAGACGGCATCAGCTATTCATTTGAATCAATGCCCGCGGGAAGCGTTGTTGAACATGCGAAAGATTATTGGTCCGTGTCTTACGTTGCACGCAATTATAAAATAACATGGATTTATGAAATCCCCGCGGGAGAGAATTTTTTGAAGTTTCACATTAAAATCGCACAACTGCATGGCAGGAGTTTTTCAATAGGCAGAATTCGACTTTTTGAAATATCCATCCAAGAACGGTCCGATGATGTTTTTGACTATTGGACTATGCGGAATTGTCCGTTTGCAATTATTGCGCGCATTGGCAAAGGATCTCTGATTGCAACCAGCGAAATCCCTATGTGTGATTTGACCTGCATAGAGACCGGGATGGCAATGGCTTTTGATGCCAGGTTGAAAATCAGAGCAGGAGAAAGTTATGTGTCCGAGCCGGCTTACCTGATCCCCGTCCCGGAAAGATCGCTGAAAGCCGTTGGACGCTGGCTTCCGAAAGAAAACGGCTTCTGGCCAAGTCATGGTGGAATTCCCAATCCCAAAGACCGGGTTCTCGATTTGGCGGAAGTTCAAGCATTGCGAAACCTGCTCTCATGGAGAATCCCCAAACGTCGCAAGGGTTTTGGAAGCTATTGTGATGGAGATTGGGCGGATAATGCAGGGGGAAAAGGCCTGGGAAAAGGAATGCTTGGAAAAATAAACAAATCAGACTCGGAAGAAGAAATCAATCAAACCGTTAAAAAGCATATGGTTCTGATTGATAATATGAAGGATATAGGAATTAATCATTTTATCATCGACCATGCAATTGACAATACACGCGGGCTTCGTGTTCCGGACAGCATAGATACGGGTTGGGAAATTCATCCGGCGGCAAAACCGATTTTCGAGTATGCGGAAAGCAAAGGCGTCAGGATGTCGTGCTACAATGGAGGCGGCACTCCCGGCCCGGAGGTGGGATTGATAGTGAGCAGTGAAATAGCGTTTTTCCCTGATTCACACTTAGATTGGAAAGTGCGCAATTTGGATGGAACCCTTAAAACACATTCTCTCGCGAAATGGGATCCATACCCCCTTAACTGTATTGCCTGTCGCGAGTTCTCGGAATGGTATACACTTTTGCAAATCGCGACAATTAAGAAGAATAGAGATTTCTGGTGGGGGTGGGATGCTATAGCCGCATGGCAAATAAGCAGTGGTCCATGTTATGCCGAAAACCATGAACATCTGCCGGGGGAGTGTTCATATGCCAGATACCGCGCCATGAAGCGGGTTATCAGTAAAATCAGGGAAGCTTGTCCGGAAATATGGCTGCATCACTATTGGGGAGTAAAACACTGGGGACCGTTTGCCTTGACGGAAGTTGATACACACGAAAATTATTACGAATATTTTATGACGGATGAATCAGGGCGGCCTAATCAATTTTACTTTGATCATCCGGCATTTGAAACTGATTCTCTGGACCACTGGAATCTCTCCCAGTGGGACGCTGACGATCAATTAGCATGGCCGAGTTGTCAGGATATGCGCCTTCAATATTGGTTTAACTATAACGAACGGTTTTTGCCTTGCCATATGAGTTTTTCCCAATTTGATGGCCGACTGGTAGAGCTTGTCGCCGCGATTGCATCTGGCGGCAGTCTTATCATGATTAATAAGGTAAGAAAAGAAAATATATCTGTTTTTCGTGAATGGATTCAATTTGCGGAAGATAATGCGGATATCCTGCAAAATACCTATCTGGGCCTTTATGGCCCCCCACGAAGAGGCGGCGTTGATGGTTGGGCTCACCTGCGCAGCGATGGAGGATATATCTTTCTGTTCAATCCAAACAAGGAAGCACTGACTGTTGAGTTGCCATTGAATGAGACAATTGGTCTATCGAAAAAAAATGGGCCGTTTGCGGTGAGACAGAGAACACCTCGTGTGGGTAATACGTTAACTTTGAACGGAATATCTCACTTTTCTCCTGGAACAATACTTGCGTTTGACGTTATTGAGAAGAGCTTCTTGGTCCTGGAAATATGTCCCGCGAAAAACATTGTAGAGAATAAAGCCGGCAAATGGACGCCGCAAGCCTCGAAAACACCCGCCAAACCATTCGTCTTATCATTTGAAGAATATGAAGCGGTGAGAAAGAATCTGCCGAAACATCCCCAAGAAGTCCCCAATGATGTGTTTATTAATCAAAAACCATTCAGTTAATTCGACCACGATTCAGCTGGCTGACTTTCTGGGTCATAATGCCAATGCCGTCCGTTGGCAGATGTTGATTGGCCCGCCCGCCGCATTACTCAGGTCCAGGCTACATGGGCGGACTATAAAAAGGCATACCGGGATTACTTGCCAACTTTTATGAAGGGGCGGTTTTAACTCCGAGTCACGAGGCAATTCTACCCAATACATGCAGCCTCCGAACATAGAAGCCATGTTCAGAGCTGCACGAGAGAAGCTCGCCTGAAGAGTAACGGGGGAGAGTTTATCAAGCCGCGTACACCGTACGCGGCCGAAGCCGCAGCGGTGACGCACAGCGGTTGGACAGGTGAGACCATGAATGGATATGAACGATATACCGGCGTGCTGGGGGGGGGCGACCTGTGGATTGGTTGCCGAGGACCCTTATCCTGATGCAGTATGCTGCCGAGCACATTGGCTCAGACTAGGCCGCATTCGCATCTGATTACAGAGTACTCACTAAGGCAAACGAATAATGTGCGCAGGACTTTGGCATTGACCAGCTAAACTGTATCTCTGACCCCTACAGGGAGACACAGGGGTTCGGCTCCACCATTGAGTATGTCAGGGACGGTCCTCCGCACAGTACTCATCCCCTTCAACACAGCAAAGATTTGTCCACACTCCTGAAGCCGGACCCACTGAAGTCAGAGCGCATGCTGGATCGGATCAAGGCAGTTAAAGCATACAAAGAGAAATTCAGTGGCGAGTACTCTATCCTCGGCTGGATCGAGGGACCGGCGGCGGAAGCCGCCGACCTGCGCGACGTGACTGCCTTTATGATGGACCTCATAGACGACGAGATCTTCGCATCCGAATTGATGGATGTTTGTGTGGCGGTCGGGATTGCGTTCGCGCGTGCTCAAGTGGATGCGGGAACAGATACCATTGGCATTGGTGATGCCATTGCCAGCCAAGTTGCCCCCCACACATACGAGAAGCTGATCCAGCCAAGAGAGCAACTGCTGGTCAACGCCATCAAGGAGATGGGGGCATACGTTAAACTGCACATCTGTGGCGACATTACGCATTTGCTCCCCGGAATTGCCGACCTGGGCATTGACATTGTGGATATTGATCATATGGTCAATATGAGAACCGTCCGTGATGTTCTGGGCGACCATGTAGCCATAGCGGGCAACATTGATCCGGTCGCCGCCGTACGGAACGGAACGCCCGCCAGTATCAAGACAACGATCTTGAGAATGTATGAGGCAGTGGGAAATCCATACATGGTCAATGCGGGATGCGAAATCCCATCAGGCACACCGCCTGACAACCTGAAGGCACTGTGCATGCCGGTGCCCTATCGACAGTAACGTGAGATTGTCCAACAAGCCCTGTAAGCGACGTCATCCCGAATATCTGTCGACAGCTCTCCCGCACCAGCGCTCGCACGAATCACGCAAGTGGCGGTTCGGCATGCAGAGCACATCCATTCTTCATCGAGTCCATTACATAACCCGGCAACAAGATATTGCCTGCGCCGCCGGTAAAAGCCATTTCGATTCAGGCAACGTGTCCTTAAGTGGCTGTTGAAAAAGAGAGGTTTGTACCGAAAGACGGCTCGGCGTGACGCCTCGCCCTACCTTTGGGTTACGTGCGAAACCCGCCTTAATGAATCATATACATCACTAATATTGACGATCGTCAATATTAGTGATGATGGAGTTCAGTCGCTGAGCTGTCAACGGCAGTCCGATTTATGTGAGGATCCGCGGCAGCGGCAGGCTCTGCCACTGTTCCGGCTGAGTCCGAATTGCAGTCGGTATCCGCCGCCGCAAGCGGACACCCACGCCATAAGCCAAACCGTTATTCGAGCCCAGCGCGATCATAATTTCGTGCCGGCCGGGCGCCAGGTTAAGCGGGACCACCGCTTTATCCGGACAGGCGGGATTGATTCCCCGGGCATCATGGAATCGCCGGCTACCGTCAATCCACATTTTTACCGGCCCGTCATATCCCAGGCATAACTCCGCCGGCATACGCTTTGAACACTCAATCCGGGCGGTAAAATAAACGCACGCATTATTGGGCGCACACCGCAAGAGATCCGGATGAATATCCGCGAACCATCCCGGAAACTCGCGTTTTCGCAAGCCCAAGGCATTCCGGTTACGGGGATATGCCAGTTGGTGTAATTTTCCGGCAGACGGCAAGGCGCGACTGATCCGCCAGGTCCGCACAAACTCGGACTGGATATAAGGCGCCCCTATGCTGACCGGACCCATGACCGGCAAGGAACGATCGGCGGCATCAGTAATGTTGCAGTAGGGCGTCCAACCATAGCCGTAAGACAATATCAGGCAGGGCTTGGCCACAGGCATCAGCGTGGTATGAAGCACGACCGAATTTCTCAAAAGCTCTGTCCTAAAAATTAAATTTTCGGAATCCATTGCAGCCAGCGTAAATCCCGTCGGGTTTCCGGCCGCCTGAAGCCGCCCGATGACATTATCGAAGGCCACAATCACCTGGTTCCCCTTGCATTGCATGGAACGGAAGGCGATTGGAAGGCGACCGGCTTGCCGATCACCCCTGAGCGCGCACATAGCCTGAGCCAGACGCCGGCCAAGACGATGTTGAGATTGGCCGCTGATATGAACAGCATCGTCATACTCCAGGTCAATGGCCGGCACAACGGCACAATGCGCAATCACATCCGGCAGACGCCGCTGTTGATCCTGGATCGAATTCCAGCATACATGATCTCCCCCCTGACCGAAGACGCCAGCGATCTGAACGGCAATGAATGGAAGCCGCGCGGCGCCAAAATCTCTGCGCATGGCGCGCACCAGCGCTTTCATCCGGCCCGTGTACAGCGGCGTATCCTGCGGATTCGTCTCGGAACAACCCTGATACCACACGACACCGCTCACGCAACCCCCGTTTTTCCGGAAGCGCCGGAGCATGGCGCCATACAAGCTCCGGCTGCCCAGGTTTTTCCTGGCCGCGGCCCATTGTGTCATCGAGGTGCCGCCATGGGCGCAGGCAATCAGTCCCTGGGGCACACCGGTGCGCCGCGCCATCTCCTGGCCAAAGGACACTCCGGGCCCCGTCCCAACCTTGGGATCCCGCTTGATGGGAACTCCACCCCCGAAATCGATGTGGACCTGATCCAGCGCATCGCACAGATTATGAATTGGATCCCTGGCCACGTCCCACCGATCATCCATATAAAACGCCCGGAGACGGGAATCGGGCTTAGCCGCGTCCTTGAGCAAGCCGAGCCCTTCCATGTTGGATTGCCCGCCCAGGATCCAGACATCGCCGACAAGGACATTCCGAATTCGCGTGGAATCCAGCACCTGACCGCCGCCGCTCTTAAGTTGGAGTTCAATCTCATACGGCCCCCCGGCGCTCAGGCCGCGAAGCCGGCCCCGGAAAGCGCCCCGCACCGCTCGCCCCACCTGGATATGCTCAAATCCTTTGACCACGCCGCCGCGTCGCGTGATCCGCGCCACGATCCGCCCCGCGCCGGAGCATTTCCCAGCGAAGCGCGCATCGCACCGGTTTTTCCGGTTCCTCTGCAACACCATGCGATTAAACAGTCCCATCGTAAGGTTCATGCTGACAACTCCTTTTTCCGGTATTTAATGTTTAACGGATAATTTGGGGACTATAGTCTATCGACCGTGAAAAATAAAACCTTTATTGATCACGTCTGACATCCTGCTTGTCAAACAGCCGGTAATCTCTTAGTGTTATGCCAAACAAGTGACAAGAACAACCCGGAACAAGCCCGTATCATATTTTCACGGAGCCCCCTATGCCCAGACATGCATCATCTCCCAAGAACGAGCTTCAGTTCCAAGGCCGGCTGACCTCTGATCAGGTTTGCCGGAGTATTCAACATCACTTGAAGTTTGACCGCTGCAAAAACTGGGAATCGGCCACCGATTTCGACAAGTACCTCAGTCTGGCCATGAGCATCCGGGACATGGCCGTGGAACGCATGATCGCCACCCAGGGGGCCTACCTGGACCACGACGTCAAGCGGGTCTATTACCTGTCCATGGAATTTCTCATGGGCCGGCTGTTGACCAACAACATGATCGCCCTGCAGGCATACGATGTCACCCGCCAGGCGCTGAAAAAGCTTAACCTGGACATGGACACCCTGTGCCGGTGCGAATCCGACGCCGGGCTGGGCAATGGCGGTCTCGGCCGGCTCGCCGCCTGCTTCCTGGACTCAATGGCCACCATGGAATTACCGGCCTATGGATACGGACTCCGCTATGAACACGGCATGTTCCGCCAGGAACTCGAAAACGGATGGCAACGGGAACGTCCGGACGACTGGCTGAAATACGGCTATCCCTGGGAAATGATCCGCCCGGAATACACCATTCCGGTCCTGGTGTACGGTCATGTTGAACAACTGAAAGGGCCACGGGGCGAGACCACCCCCGTCTGGGTGGACTGGCAGATGTTCGAGGGCCTGCCGTACGACATTCCCATTATCGGCTATGCCAATAACACTGTTAATTTTCTGCGTCTATGGAGTTCGCGTTCCAACGAGGGATTCCGTCTTGATGTCTTCAATCAAGGCGACTATGTCCAGGCGGTTCAGCAGGAAAACTGGGCGGAAATCGTCACCAAGGTGCTTTATCCGTCCGACAATACCAGCGCGGGCCGGGAACTGCGCCTGATCCAGGAATATTTCCTGGTGAGCTGTTCGATCCGGGACATTATCCGGCGTTACCAGAAAAACCACAAGAACTGGCATGACTTTCCGAAGAAAAACGCGATTCAGATGAACGACACACATCCGTCGCTGGCCGTGGCGGAGCTGATGCGGTATTTCCGGGACGAGATCAATCTACCCTGGGACAAGGCCTGGGACCTGACGGTCCGTACGCTGGGTTACACCAACCATACGATCATGTCCGAAGCCCTGGAGAAATGGCCGGTGCCCCTGATGAAACGGGTACTTCCGCGTCATCTCCAGTTGATTTACGAGATCAATCAGCGTTTTTTGCAGAAGGTGGAAATCCAGCACCCCGGCGACACTGCCCGACTCCAGCGCATGTCGCTGATCGAAGAATCAAAGCCCCAGTACGTGCGCATGGCCCACCTGGCTATCGTCGGCAGTCATTCGGTGAACGGGGTGTCGGCCCTGCATTCGCGCCTGCTGACCCAGCAAGTATTTGCGGACTTTGTCCAGGCTCAGCCCGATAAATTCAACAACAAAACCAACGGTATCACCCAGCGACGCTGGCTCATGGTCTGTAATCCCGGCCTGGCCACCCTGATTACCCGGGCCATCGGCGATACCTGGATCAAGAATCTGGACCAGTTGAAGCGTCTGGAAAAGTTTGCGGACAACACGGAGTTCCAAGAACACTTTCTGGCCGTCAAGCACCAGAACAAGGTGCGGCTGGCCAAACTTATCCGTAAGGTCACGGGTGAAACCGTGGACCCGCATTCCCTGTTCGACGTACAGATCAAGCGGCTGCACGAGTATAAACGCCAGCTTTTGAACGCCATGCATATTCTTACATTATACCATCGGATTAAGGCCAATCCATCACTGGACATTGCGCCGCGCACCTTTATTTTCGGGGCCAAAGCCGCGCCCAGTTACACGGTGGCCAAGCATATCATCAAGTTGATTACCAGTCTCGGCAACCGTCTGCACACAGACCCGGACGTGAAGGAACGAATTAAGGTCATTTTTCTCCCTGATTATGAGGTTTCGCTGGCAGAAATCATCGTA
>CAYQNY010000140.1:0-8564 GCA_964418925.1 uncultured Verrucomicrobiota bacterium | reverse complement strand
GGTCGGGTTTTACCCAGAACCGCATGGCATACTGACCCGCGCCGAATACCTGCAGGCTGGCAATGCCCGGTACCCGGAGCAATTGGTCGTTGAGATTAATATAGGCATAATTGGCAAGGAACATGGCGTCATAGGTGCCGTTGGGTGAATAAAGGCAAAAGAGCATCAGCGGAGCAGCGGTAGATTTCTGGACCGTGACTCCAAAATTACGGACATCGGTCGGGAGTTGGGATTCGGCCTGGGACTCGCGCATCTGGGCCAGGATCTGGTCAATACTGGGGTCAGTGCCAACATCAAAATCAATGCGCATCGACATGGCGCCGTTGTTGGCGTTGACGGAATACATGTAGGCCATGTTATCCACGCCGCTCATCTGCTGTTCAATGGGGGTGGCAACCGACTGCTCCACGGTCAGCGCGTCCGCGCCGACATAGGTGGTCTGAATCTGGATTTCGGGCGGAACAATATCGGGGAACTGGGCCGTGGGCAGAGTCTGGATGATGACCAGACCCACGATAACCATGATGATGGAAATCACCATGGCCACGATGGGACGATTGATGAAGAATTTCGTCATGGATGAAAGACGGCCCCTGCGGCCGGTACGTTCGTTCCGGTTGCCGTATCGGTATCGGCATCCGGCTGATAGGGTTGCGGATTGACGATTGTGCCGGCGCGAACCTTTTGCATACCCTCGACTATCACCCGTTCGCCGGGCTTCAATCCCTGCGTAACGATCCATAATGACCCGCTGCGCTCGCCCATCTGGACCGTTCGGATCGACACCTGGTTATTCTTGTCCACGACCGCAATCTGATACATGCCCTGCAGTTCGGTCACGGCGCGTTGCGGCACCAGGAGCGCGTCCGGACACGTTTTAACGACCGCCCGGACATGGGCATACTGACCCGGCCGCAAGATGCGAGTCGGGTTTTCAAATAATCCAGCAATGAGAATCGTGCCGGTACGGATGTTGATTTGACGATTGGCAATGATCACCCGCCCTTTATGCGGATACTTGGTGCCGTCCACCAGGATCAGGTCGAGAATGTTTTCATGGGGCTGGTTGGTGATGCCTTTTTTTTCATTAGCCAGCATTTTTTCCGCCGCCTGCAGGAATTCCTGTTCGCTGAGCGGAAAATATACTTTGATGGGATTTACGGTTGAAACCATGGTTAGTTCCGACGAGGAAGGGCCGACCAGGTTACCCACCTGCGCCTTGGCAATGCCCGCGATGCCGTCAATGGGTGAGGTTATTCGGGTAAATCCCAGATTCAGTTCAGACTCCTGAACCTGGGCCTGCGCGGAGTCACGAGCGGCTTTGGCAGCCAGGTTGGCCTGGACGGCATCGTCCAGTTCCTCCTGGCTGATGGCGTTGTCCTTGGCCAGGGGGGTATAACGTTTGACATCCAGTTCGGTCTTGCCCAAGCGCGCCTTGGCCTGGGCCAGCTGGCCTTTGGCCTTATCAAGGGACGCCTGGAAGGGACGCGCGTCAATTTTGAAAAGCAGGTCGCCTTTGCGGATAAACGTGCCTTCCTTGTAGTTTTGACTTATCAGGTAACCACTGACCTGGGCGTTGATCTGGGCATTAACCATGCCGTCGAGCGTGCCAATCCAGTCCCCATAAATAGGCACGTCTTTCTGAATCACTTCCATTACCATCACATCCGGCGGTACCATTTGGGGCGCGGCCCGCTTACAGCCAAAGACGGTCAAGGCGGCCGCCATAACCACGACCGGCAGGAACCACCATGTCAATCGCATTAACCTTTTTCGGTTCATCATGTGCATCCTCTTGGAAAGTCATCCGTAAACAGTCGACTGCAAATCCGGGTTTAGCTCCTTACACCCAAATAGCTCGGTTGTTAATAACCGATATAACAATTTGGATGCTATCGAAAATTGTTTTACCTTGTCGAGACAATTTCTAGGGCAATTTCTTCCTTTGACACGCTTTAGGGTATATGATACCAATAATTAATGGATTATGGATTTTCTGTGTTAATTAGTCCCCGTAAGGTGGGGCAACTTTGCCGTTCTCACGAACGGCCGCTACACCCAGGAGTCTTTTTCCATGTGTAGCGGCAATTCGAGACGCCGCTCTGGGCGTAGAGAACTGCAACGAGCCATAGGCTGCTTCTGCCCAAGGACGAATAAGCTCGCCGCTGGCGGGAAATTCCTTTGCGTAGAGTTAGTTGCCAGACACAAAAATCCAACAAACAAGGAGGATGCGTTATGAATGGCGAACTGATCGGAATCCGTAACTGGTGGTCGCTGGCATTTCGGGGAATCGTGGCAATACTGTTCGGGCTGGCTGTCTTTATCTGGCCGGGCATCACGATCGAGACGCTGGTCATTTTATTCGGAGCGTTTGCTTTTCTGGCCGGCGTTTTTTCCATTTTCTCCGCGCTTAAAACCCGCGGCGGGTGGATTCTGATGATTCAGGGAATATTCGGCATCCTGATCGGTCTGGTAGCACTGTTATTTCCGCTTTCCATGCTCATCGCACTGCTGGCCCTGATCGCCATCTGGGCCGTGATTTCCGGCGGGATGGAGATTATCATGGCCTTCCGGCTGAATCGGGCCATTGCCGGCCGGTCGTTATTTCTTATTAACGGACTGCTGTCCCTCCTGTTCGGTATTCTCCTGATAACGTGGCCCGGCACCGGCATGCTGGTCATTATCTATATAATCGGCGTGTACGCGATCATGCATGGCATTCTGATCTTCGGACTGGCCTGCCACCTGCATGGAATGCAACAGCGCGCCTGAGGGCCTGAGGATCAGAGCGGGACTGTGGGAACACAACCTGTTTTATTAATCCCGGCCAATTTCGGAATCGGATTTTTAGACGGGATTAACGGACCTGCCAGGGGCGGATCCGCCTGCTCGACGGGAATGAACCCCGATTCATGCCGGAATGCTTTCATTCTCCGTCAGGGACATGCCTCCTGACAGACCGGGGTTCAAATCCACGGTTTCGGTTTTAATTTTGTCCGGAAATGTCACCGTGAACCGCGTACCGCTGTTCTGGTCCAGGATGAGCGTCCCGTTCAACTGTGCCACCAGGGTGTTGACCAGCTGTAATCCCAGGGAATGGGCATTACGAAAATCCATTTCACGCGGAAACGGCGTGCCGTTATGCCCGATGACCAGGG
Source organism: uncultured Verrucomicrobiota bacterium (assembly GCA_964418925.1). Classification (GTDB taxonomy): domain Bacteria; phylum Verrucomicrobiota; class Kiritimatiellia; order JAAZAB01; family JAAZAB01; genus CAYQNY01. Next base: position 5,406 of record CAYQNY010000140.1, on the reverse strand, counting down.
ACAGGTGCTGTTCCGTCCGGCGAACAGCAATCGTGATCTCGCCTCTGAGAGGACGGCCTGCGGCTGCCCCGTAGTGAAACCCGTGTTTCAACACATTCGTCACCAGTTCATTCACAATCAAGCCGCACGGAATAGCCTGGGTCAGGGCAAGCGATTCATGGCAACCTTCCAATCGCAGGCTAATGGCCGCGGGATCAATTTGATAGGAATAAAACAGGTCCCGGACAAACTTCGTGATATAATCATGAACATTCACCCGGGTTAAATCCTTGGCCTGGCAAAACGTCTCGTAAACCCTGGCTATGGATTTAACCCGGTTCTGGCTCTGGCGGAACAATTCCATGTCATGGGGATCCCGGACATGGACCGCCTGAAGATTCAACAGACTGGAAATCACCTGCAGGTTATTATTAACCCGATGATGCACCTCGCGCAGTAGAATATCTTTTTCTCTTAACGACTTCTTCAGCTCATCTTCTGTCCGTTTCCCGAATGCCAGATGACCGAGGGTCGCGGCATACATTTTTACCAGGTCACAATCCGTTTCCAAAAACGGTTTGTGATCCAGAAGATTGTCCAGACAAAGGCACCCGACCACCCGGGTGCCATTCCACAAGGCGGCAATAACATGAGTTCCCTCGCCCACCACCGCACCCTTATCGTTACAGAGGGAACACTCTTCGCTGATCAACAGCGGATGCTGATGGGTAAGAACCTGTCCCATGGGTGAACGCGAGGACACGGTCAGCACCTGCGCGCGTTCGTCGCGAATCTGCCCCTGTTCATCCACGCCAAAGGAGCCGGACATTGTCATCGAATCCGCCCGGCGAAACCAGAAACTGATCCGGTGACAGTCCAGAAGCTGACGCCCCCGAATCACGGCCTGACGGCACAGCTCGTCAAAGGAACCGGTCGTGGACAACTCGTTGCCCACCTGATGCAGGAGCACCAATTGCTTTCTCAGCTTTGAGGAGGCATTCTCGCTTCGCTCATCTTGCCGCTGGCCGGCATCGGCTTTTTTTTGTCGGGTATCGCTCATGGGATAATGGCCATCATATCATCCTGTAATGAATGCCGATATGAATGACATATTTGACGCCAAGAATCAATCGGAAACCATAGTTAATCCGAATTGAGCCAGGCGGGCACAGGCGCGTTCAACCTGCCGAGGCTCCGGCGGGAGCGTCATTCCGACCGGCATTGGTTGTCCCATGGCTTCCCATTTAGTCTCGCCGCGGCGATGAAACGGCAGGACTTCCACCTCCAGCCGGCCGATGCCTGACAAGACCCGGCCGAAGGCGTCAAGTGTCGCCGGATCATCATTGAACCCCGGCACCAGCGGGATACGAACCCGGAACGGCTGTTGCTGCTGAAACCGCGCCTGAATATTTTCCAGGATGGTTGTATTGCCCTGCCGGGTTGCTGTCCGGCACACGGCATCATCCGGATGTTTCAGGTCAATGAGCAAAAAAGCAATATAAGGAAAGAGCGCCGCCAACTTCGAATGGGTGCCATTCGTTTCCATGACAGTATGAATATCCTGATTCTGAAGCGCCATCAGCAACTGACGCACGCCGTCATACTGGCAGGTCGGTTCGCCGCCGCCTACAGTGACTCCCCCAACCTGCGCAAAAAACGGGCGATAACGGATGGCCAGCTTCACCAGCGCATCAACGGTCATTTCTTTTCCCACCCACTCAAAGGCGGTCAGCCCTGATTGCAAACACTCACGACCGGAACAAGGCGCACATATACCCCGCTCACGAACCAACCGTCCGCCCTGGAGCCATATCGCGCCGTGGGGGCAGGCCTGTATTGCCTGTTCAGGCCGGGAAACCCGATTGGCATAAAAAAGCAGTTCGGGCAGCGGCGAGATAGTCTCCGGCAGGGCGCACCACGGACAACACAGATTGCACCCTTTCAGATAAATAACGAGACGCTGCCCGGGGCCGTCAATATCGCCGGTGAACCCAATGTCACCAACCAGCAACCGGGTGGAATGCGATCGGATCATGCGCCTCCCTGCGCGCAGGTGCAATCCAGTTCCAGACGCTTGATGATGTCTTCCTGAATGACCGGTGATAAATCCAGAAAATTCACAAAAGTGCCGTGGATGCGCATAATATAAATACCGCTGGGAACCATTACGCGCGGATTTTTCAGGATTTTTCGCAAATGATCGGCATCATCAATGTTGAAATAGACATAAAAACCGCTGTTCACCGAACCCGGCGCATATCCAAACAACGGATCAATCACGTACTCCCGCATAGTCTGAATAAGCTGGCCGGCCCCGGTCTTTTGGAACATGGAACGCCGCAACCCGATGTGACTGGCATAACCGCCGGAAAAATCCATGTAATCCAATTTATGCGCGCTCATAATCCGCGGCGGCAGACCGCGTATATTCGTTCCCCAAGTGGGATCAATACCGAAACCCAACATACGGCGGGCCTGGCGTCCATCCGGAGTGGCGCCCACCCAATAGCCGTACAGCAAATGCGTGCTCGGGGTGCTCCAATCCGGCTGAAACGGATTGCCCCAGGGATTCCGCCGGCGACTGACCCGGGCGGAAACTTCATGTGCCAATTCCCTCGCAACAGCGTCCGCCGCATCATCGTCATTTCCGTATTTGGGAGCGGCCAGACACAACGCATGCAGCCGCTCATAACCTCTGAATCCCGTCAGCAGGGCTTTGGGAAGTTCCCGCAAATAATCCGGTTTATGATCCTGGATATACTGAAGCGCCGCCAGGCTGTCAGCCGCCACGCTCAAGCCGTGAATCAAACAACCCGACGCATTATATTCAGTGCCTTGTGCCGCCACATCCCGCATATCGCGCCCACTCTGCAAGCCGCCCATGAACGTGGAAAGGAATGGCACCGGCAATAAAGCCAGCGCGCGCGTGCAGGCGTTGGCCGCCTTTTCCATCTGCGGCAGGAAATAGTCCAGTTGTTTCCAGAATGCCCGCCGCAAGACAGCCATATCCTGAAGCGGATAATCAGGATCAAGGTCTATCTGTTTATAATCCAGCCCGATTTGCTGCCCGCTAATGGCGCTTTTGCCGCCGTGAATGGTCAATTCGAGAATTTTCGCCAGGTTCAGCCAGCTGTTGGTCGTATTCCCGGATTCCTTACCCATAATCAATGGTTCCTGACAACCGGCAATGGTATACCAGGGACAATCCTCTGCCTTGATCCTCTTCTTGCGAAGCAGGTCGAACAATACGTCGTCGTTTAAAAGACTGGGTGTGAGCCTGCCCGGCGCTGTAAAAAACGGTTCTATCGCGTCATATAAGGCCCGGGGCGTCTTGGAATGTAATTTCACGGAAAGCGCCGGCTGCGGATAATTACTCCGATAAAACGCCTGGAGAATGATATGCGTCATGTCACAGGTTAAATCCTGCCCGTGCTCATCACGCCCCCCTATAATGATATTCTGGCTGATGGCCCAATTGCGGTCGCCAACATTAAACAGCGCCAGAAGATGACGCGTGAGTTCAATGGCCGGCTCACGGTCAAGCCCGCTGGACCTGGCATAATACGGCTGCAGGATACGGTCGAGATTGCCGACACTAAACGCATAGGGATTAGGGGATTGCTCCAGGGCCATACCCATCCATAACAGGATAAATGCCTGCATGGCTTCAAAAAGATTGTCGGCGCCCTGCCGCGGCACTTTCCGACATGTGGTTTCAATCCGCGCCAGATCAGCCCGACGCGCGGGATCAGTTTCGTCCGCCGCCATGGTCTTGGCCAGATCGGCATACCGCTCCGCCAAATGTATGACCGCCTTCAGCACGATATCCACGGCTGCATAAAATGACTTGGATTCGCCGGAAGCCTTGGCTCCTTTTTGCCGTGATTCCGCGGCTAATACCGCCAAGCCTTTGGCCAAAGCCGGCCGGAAATCCGCAATCGTGTGGCCGGTAACCTGTTCCACAAAATAAACCGCTTCATGAGTTGCCCGGCCCGTTGACGCATAGACGGCGTTGAGCGCCAAGGTAAATTCCTCCTGCGCCCAGAAATCACGCACTTTTGCAATTCGTTCGGCGGTAATACCCATTTCCGGGGCCGGTGTAATATCATTGTAGACCGCCATGGGATCACAATAACCTGTAAAGGTTTCCACTCGAAAATCAGGATTAATCAGGGCATAACTGCGCGCAAAAGCATCATCCTGTGTTCCGGCAAAAACTTCCCCCGGGTGAATGACAAGCGGTAATCGCCGACAAACCGCCTCAAACAGCCTGGCCTGGAGCAATGCGCGTGGCGGCAACGGTTTCCCGGAGGCGCGTATGGACTGCAACGTGTCGATGCGTATTTCCTGGATATAAAACCAGCCGTCGAGCCGAACGGTCTTTTGATTATTTTCCTGAACCGCCAGCAATTGCCGGGCCAGTTGATGGGCGGTCAATCCATTGATATCTGTTGCCGCTGTGTGCATACGATTACCTCCAACCTGACAATCTTAACCACAGGACAGTGAAGTTACCGAAATCCATTCCTGAGAACGTGTGCGCAAATTGCTTCAGCCCTGGCACCAAACGACCGCGCTGGGAAACAAACAGGCTGACCGTTGTTGATGTTATTACACCCGCCATTGGCGGTCAAGGGTATGCTACCCTTCGACGAAAGCTCCCGCCGTCGCTCAAAGAGCTATGTCGGGCAGGCCCTTTCGACTGGCTCAGGGCAAGTTGAATAGCTTTGGAGACGTGCGGGGGATTGGATGAATTCGGACGCGGCCAGATCAGCGATGGTACGCGAGACTTTCAGAATGCGGTCGTAGGCCCGGCTTGCCCTCCGTAGTCCGGCAGCCGCCGGACGAAGGAGGGGCGCTGAAGTGCAGTTCCGTGATCGCCATTTTCAGCATGTCCTGCGCCGGCCGTGCTGTCAGCACCCGCCCCCGGAGCCTAATCCGCCGAAGCAGACGCTTCGGCTACGAAGGCCAAATCGCCGCCGACGGTTCGCCCGTGCCAATAGAAGATAACTCCTGATATTTCACCGACGGCATTTCGATATGAATATCAATCCGGTCCGGAAGCGGGCCGAAAATCTTGTTGCGATAGTTCTGGATTTGCAGAGGCGCGCGCCAGCCGGCGTGCTTGTGATCGCCGTACCAACCACATTTGCATCTATGCGGGACAGAACTACTACCATTTTCTCGTATTATTGAGAACCACCTATCATATCGAGCAGATACTGCCAAAATCCGTGTTCCGCCAGGATTATCCGGAGAACCCAAAGACATTTGGCGAATATTTGAGAAAAGCCATGATTGACACGAACTTAAGATTAAAGACTTAGCAAAAAAACTTGGGGTTACAGAAACCACCATAATGAATTTGGAAATCATAGACTTCTGCGAAATGCGCCGCGTGGGGCTTGCCACGCATCCGGCGTGGTC
>CAYQNY010000139.1:0-8653 GCA_964418925.1 uncultured Verrucomicrobiota bacterium | reverse complement strand
TTACCTCGCCCTTGATTGAAAAACGCACCTGAGCATCAGCAATAGCCTCCTGGCGTTCCAGCTTCACGGCATATCCCAGCGCCTTCAGGCGCATTGCCAGTTGCTCGCATTGATCCCAGTCAGCGCTGGTTCCCGTCAGTAAAAAATCTTTGCGCTGAAGCGTCAGCGTTTCATACGCCATGCCCTGAATCTTGCCTGCCCGCATGATATCCGCCAGCCGGGTCATCAACGATGGCGCAAAGACATTGAGAAAGGGCGCCTCCAGTTCCACCCGTTGAGATACCGCCTTCTGCGCTTCCCGAACTTCCTGACCATAGGGAATCCGCGCTTCCGGCGCCAGGACACCCGCCAGCGTTGCAACCGCCCGTTTCATGGCAGTCATCCGGCGCGCGGTCAGCAGACGCCAGGTCAGATTCAATCCGCATAACAGCAGGCCGGCGGCCAGGAACAGGGCCGCCGTCGTCAGCGTGTGCCGGCGAATCTGTCGGAGCAGAAGCGGATGGGCCAATTCGTGAATTCGCAGATTACAACGCAGAGGTCCCCGGGTCAGCGCCCGGGCGCCCAAGGCACGGGCGAGGAAAGTTTCCGGCGTACGGTGAATCGTCAGCGGACCCGGCCATTCAACGGCCAGGGGCTGATGCAATCCGCTGATCAGCGCCGCCTGCTGCGCGCCGGCGCCGCAGGCCAGCCAATGGACTTGCGGTTCTGCCTGCAGTTCGGCGCGTACAATGCGCTGTAATCGCTCGACGAGCCCTGCCAGCGCCGCGCGGGAATCAGCCGCCGCCGTCAATGACGGCAGATGGACCTGAATGCTATAAGCATTCTGATAACGATCGCCTTGCCCAATGACAAGCGTTACATGATCAGTGTCCACATGAAGAATGAGGCGGTGTGCTTCCGCCGGCAAGGGCCATTCTTCCCGACTCTGGGTCCAGAGCGCCAGCCCCTCATGGTCCAGCAGGACCGGATTCAGCCGTTCGGCCCGGTAAGCCTCCAGCCGCGTCCGCAGGCTTTCCCGACGGGCCGCGACCACCAGCGCATGGGTCGTGCCGTCAGGCATGCGCCGGATGTCCACCAGGCGATAATGACAGCTTTCCAGCGGAAACGGCAACTGGACATCCAGTAAAGCGGGTAGAACTTTTTTAGCCTTGGTAATGGACGCAAACGGGGTCTGCAGCCACAACGTCAGGCTGGCCTGCACCATCATACAGCCGACCACAACGTTGCCCGGCCGGCCGGCATCCATGAGCCATTGCTGCCAGGCCACGGCATCGGCAGATGCCACAATCCCATGCCGCACCCGGCCAAGCGATACCCGTCGGGAGCGTACGATTACCGCCGCCTCCCCGGCCGGTATCACGGCATAACAGGAGCGGGCCTGGAACGGGAACGTTACCCCAGGCCATTGGGCAGGGGCTTCCCCGCCACCGTTGTTACGGTCCGGATGGGTTTCATTATCAATGCCGGTCATAAGCAGTCCGTTCTCATAACTATTAAATCAGGCGACAGAGCCGCAACTTTTAAGATTATTAGCCACAAAGAAGCACAAGTAACACAAAATTTGTTCCTTATTTGTGGATTTTGTGTCCGCCGCGACGGATGGCAACTTTAAAATTCCTATGCATAAATTCCGCACAGCGGAATTTATCGGCACAGCCACCGCAGAATATCCACATTGCCCTGGGGATCGCGGCATACCAGCGCGTATATTTCTTCCACCCTCCCGTTTTTCGAGGCCCGGGCCATCACCGAAAAAAAACTGCTCTTCACATCAAAATAGCGGTTCCACGAATTATCCGGGCTGGCCTTCAGGAGCCGGTTCAACGCCGTCAGCGAGACCAGCGGCCCGGCATCCCGAAGTCCGCACAGCATTGCGGCCGCACCGGCATGCTCCGGCCCCAACACGGCCAGGATCACCTCGCGGTCAGCCGTGTTCAGATTGACCGGCATAATCCGCCGGCCGCTGGCCGGCGCAGCATTGCGGACAGGCCCACCGACAGCGCTATGCGCAGTATTGCGGGCAGGCCCGCCGACAGCGCCAGACGCAGTATCGCGGGCAGGCAGAACTGCTATACCCGCCGGCACACCCGCGGGCAGGTCAGCGCTGGAGCCCGACCACGCCAGTACTGCCGCCAGTTCCCGGGGACTTTCCATGAATGTATCGGCAATCGTCACCAACGGATTCAGGCTCCGATAATAGTCCGCCTCCCGAAGCCCCTCGTGATCCTGATCAATCCAGTCTTTCAATGCCTGGGCTTGAACCGCGGGATCCGGCTGACGCAACAACCTCAGGAGATCGGTGATAATATCCACAGGCATGCGCCCGGTATCCGCGGATAATCGGACCGAGAGACTGTTGACATCAAAACGCCTGTTTTCATCTTCGATCCGGACCCACGTATCAATGCCGTTCAGCAACAGCCGTTCCTCGGTAACCGCCCATGGCTCATTAGTATGGTCCACCTGCAGGTCGGCATCGCCGGCCAGCCGATGCAAGGCGCCCCAGGCGGTATCCGTGGCCGCCGCGCGCAGTTGAGCGCGCAGTGCTTTTCCTTCCCCGATCCTGAGCGCCATCCGGGCAACCATTTGCGCTTGTAAGGCCAGGGCGGTAATCAATCCAAGCAAAATCAGAACCAAAACCAGCATCATGCCCCGATCATCCGACCGGGAAGAACAATATTGACTGGTATCCCCATGCATGGTGTATAGTTCAGCTTGAATTGGGCGACACGTTCTCATTAAACAAAAACGGCATTGATAAACCGAGCGTTTAATCCAGGACATTATTACCATAATCGGATGCCAAGTCAAACAGCTCTACCGCAGCCCCCAGGCATGGTTGATGAAAAACGGCTGATGGTTAAAACAATTTCCAAACTAGATTCATTAGACTTGCCCGTGAAACGGGACAAGGGACGACCGCCCATGATTCATACCAAACAGTGTATCAGTGCGGTGCTCGGGTTCCTGCTGACCGGTGCCGCCATGGCCGCCGATGTCCCGGTTGCCGAAAAGGCCTTGGATTCCGTCGGGGCGGGTTCCGGCCCGGCCGGTAAAAATGCCACCACCCCGTCCAGCCAATATGTAACGGCTTATAATTCCATGACACAGGCCGACTGGCTGAAAAACCAGGGCATGCCGGAGGAAGCCATGGCCTTGTACACGGAAGCCCAGACCCTGTTTCAAAAATTGGCCGCCGATTCCCCGCTCTGGGAAACCAACGTGGTGGCTTTCCGACTCAAGTACTGCGCCGACGAAATGGTCAAGTTCCGCCTCGCAACGGCGACAACAGGCACACCCACGGCACAGGCATCCTCGGTTTCGTCCTCAACCCAGCCGCGATCGCCGACGGATAAATCCCGGGATTCCGAACGGCTTCGCGTCGCCCGGCATAAAGAAAGCACCGCTGACATCAAGGGCGCGCTGGCAACGTACCTGACCATTCTGGAGAACCAGCCGCAGAGCCGCGCAGCCATCACGGGCGCCGGACGATGTTACCTGCGCCTGGGCATGCCGGAAAACGCCCAGATCATTCTGCAGAGCGGCATGGCCCTCCCCAATCCCGACGCCGAGTTGAGCCTGTTAATGGCCCTGGTCTATTGTCATGGCAAGGAATTCTATAAAGCCTATCAGCTTCTGCTCATTGTCCTCAACGAACAACCAACCAACGCGATTGCCCATCTGGCCATGGGCGTTGCCCAGGCCGGCCTCAATAAGATGGATGCCGCCCGGGTGGAAACTCAAAAAGCCATTCAGCTGAATCCCAGGCTCGGCGACGCCTATTACAATCTGGCGCGCCTGTGCCTCAAGCTGAAACCCTCCAGTCCCGGCATTGCCCGCGGACATTATCAGAACGCGCTTCAGTACGGCGCCACCCGTGACCCGGCGCTGGAAAAACAGTTTCAATAAAAGCTGATCCCGCGGCGGGATCGGCTTTTATATCACAGCAGGGCATCGAGCCGGGCCGGCAGAGCCTGCATGGTGTCCACGCGGATATCCGCCCTGGACACTGCCGGCGGCGAACCCACGAGAATTGTCCGGCATCCGGCCCGTTGCCCGGCTTCAACATCGCTTTCCGAATCCCCCACCATCCAGGATTGATGGAGATCCACAGCATGCCGGGCCGCTATCGTCAACAGCATGCCAGGTTCCGGTTTCCGGCAGGAACACACGCCGGCTTGATGAGGACAGTAAATAATATCCAGCAGGAACAGTCCATACTCCCGTTCCAGCAGGTTCCGCAGGTCCTGATGCATGGTCTCCAGCTGGTCGGCGCTCAGGAGTCCCAGGGCCACCGCCCGCTGATTTGTCACAATGGCGGCCGCATAACCGTGCCGATGGACCACGCGCAGACACTCCGGAAATTCGGGCATCAGGCGGAACTTCTCCCAACCCAGCACATAGCCTTCCACTCCCGGAGACTCATTTACAATGCCGTCCCGGTCAAAAAACACGCATTTTTTCTGAGACATGATTTTCCTCTAATAAAAAAAACATCTGCCACAAGACAAGAAGTCAAAGGTCACAAGTCGAAGGTCGCAGGACGGGGACAAGAAGTCGAATGGAGCAGAAGGTCTTGACATTCGACTTGCGACCTTGGACCTTAGTGACAGTTACAACCTTTCCAGCATATCCGGTGTCACCTCGACGGGCACGCCCTGGCCAATCATATTCACATTCAGAATCACCCGGGCCTGTCCCTTGATCGCGTCAACCATTCCTTCCAATCCGCGAAACGGCCCGGTCACAATGCGCGCCATTGTTCCCCGTGCCAGGGCCGGACAGGCGCCCAGGCCCGGCGCGACCGCCAGCGCTTTTCGAATCTGGCTGATCTCGTTGAGAAACCCGGCCTGGTCATTCACCGGCAACACCCGCACCACCTGCCGGCTCTTCAAGACCCGGACGCGCTGAGCGGGACCAAACCGGATAAACACGTATCCGGGGAAAAGCGGCTTGCGGACTTCGATTTTTCTCCGCTGAACCACTTTGACTTCCGCGCGTAACGGCAGATAATGCTCCAGGCGGGATATCCGGCAATATTCCGCCAGCTTTTTTTCGCATCGCGGGCGAGTGTGGAGGACATGCCAGGGCATCACGTTATTGTCCGACCTCTGTTCCTGTCTGTTCATATACCGGAAGACATGATATAAGAAAGGGATTGGCATGGCAATCCGCCTTGCGGAAAATAAACGGAGTATTCAGCCACGGATGAAACACGGATTCAACACGGGGAGCGGCCGGCTTATTCGTCTGGTTTTGCTGGTCCTGCTGATCGGCGGAACGGTCCAGGCGGATGCGGTCAGGAGCATTAATATTTTCTCCCCGCATGATGCCGGCAAATCAAATGCCGCCTGGCGGGCCGGTCCGGAATCCCCGGCCGTCCGGGCCGCTTATGGAAATCCCGCGGGTATCCGTTTCTCCTGTCCGTTCCGGCGTGATATTGCCCGGGTTTTCTGGGATCGGACCGTGGCGCTGGACCTGAGACATTACACGACGCTAGAAATGGATCTCTCGTGCGCCCGGCCGGAAGCCATCCGATCGCTCGGATTATATTTGCAAAGCGGAAAAGGCTGGTATTTATGGCTGCCCCGTTTGACAGAATCCGGTCGGCAAAAATTATCATTTTCCATTCATAACGCCGCCACGGAAGGCCGGCCCAAGGGATGGAACGCCATCAGCGGCGTGCGGCTCAGCTTCACCAGGGGAGCGGACATCAATACCGAGGTGATCGTTCATGCCCTGCGTGTCCGGTCCTGTGATGTTGTCATTGTCCGGGCCACCAAGTCCGTTCCTAATCCGGACGAGGGCAATGCCTCGCGCCGGGCAGCGGCGCGCCTGAGCCGCTGGCTCAACGACACCGGTATTCCGCATGCGGTCATTGACGACCAGGCGGTCATAGATGGACGCCTGCAATCAGACAAGTCGGTACGGGTGGCCATTCTGCCGTATAACCCCTACCCGCCCCGCCGGGAACTGCGCGCGCTGGCATCGTTCATCAAGCACGGCGGCAAACTGATCGTATTTTATTCGGCGGAACCCCGGCTCGCGAAGCTTATGGACATGACCATGGGAAACTACCAGGCGGCAGTCAAACCGGGTCAATGGAGCAGTTTCGCGTTTAACCGGCATGCGCCCGCCCATACCCCCGCCGTCGTCTTCCAGGAATCGAGTAATATTCGACCGGTATATCCCGCCGATTCCAGCGCCCGTGTCATCGCTGTCTGGCGGAATGCCGGCGGCTCAGCGCTGGCCGACCCGGCCTGGGTTCAATCTGATCGCGGGTTCTGGATGTCGCACATTCTCCTGGACGGCGATGATGAAAACAAAAAACAAATGCTGCTGGCCCTGCTGGGCTCATTGGATTCTTCGCTCTGGCGAGATGCCGCGGAACGGGTATGGATTCAATCCGGAAAAGTGGCTTCGTTTCACAGTCTGCCGGAGTCGCTGGCCGGCATCCGGCGGCTGGACAAGAATAACGCCGTCAAATCCCTGCTGGCCAAGGTCAAGGCCGATGATGACCGATTACGCTCCTGTGTCGCCCAGCGGCAATACCCGCAGGCCGTGGACGCCGGCCGGGCCCTGAACACGACGCTGATCCGCGCTTATGCCGGCGTTCAGCGGCCGCGGTATCCTGAGTTCCGGGGAGTATGGAATCATTCCGGCGCCGGCCTGTATCCCGGCGACTGGAACACCACCTGTCGGATCCTGTCCCATTCGGGCATCACCGCGGTGTTTCCGAACCTGGCCTGGGCCGGGAAAGCCCACTATCCCAGTAAATATGTGCCCGCCTCCCATACCGCCAAGGTCTATGGGGATCAATTAAAACAAAGTGTTGCGGCGGCGCACCGGTATGGGCTGGAGCTACATGTCTGGAAAATCTGCTGGAACCTGGGCCCGACGCCGGAGGCACTGGTTAAACAACTGCGGCGGGCCGGACGGCTTCAAAAAACCGACGAGCGTAAAACGCTGGAATGGCTCTGTCCCTCGCATCCCGACAACATTGCCCGGGAACTCAACATTATTTCCGAACTGATCAGCCGCGCTGATGTGGACGGGATTCACCTGGATTATGTCCGCTATCCGAATAGCCAGGCCTGCTTTTGTGCCGGTTGTCAACAGCGGTTTAAAAAATGGCTGGGCCGATCGGTCCGCGGCTGGCCAACCAGCGTAAAATCCGGGGCCTTGAAAGACGCTTTCACGACGTGGCGGACTGCTCAGATCACGGGGTTTGTCCGCTCGGTTCACGATTTGATTCGGCGCCGCCGGCCGGGTGTCAAGCTCTCCGTTGCCGTGTACCGGAATTATCCCGCCTGCGCCGGAAACATCGGGCAGGACTGGGGACTCTGGCTGAAAGACGGGCTGGTGGATTTTGTCTGCCCGATGGATTATACCGAGGACAGCGCCGCCTTTTACGCGCTGGTGCGACGGCAAACGCTTTTGCCGCAAGCCAGGGGGCGCGTGTTCCCCGGGATCGGCGTGACAGCCACGGAAAGCCGGCTCGCGCCGGACGAGGTAATTGAGCAGATTCTTAGGGTGCGGGACGCGGGCGCCGGCGGATTCATGCTGTTCGACCTCAACCGCGCCCTGGAAAAGGATGTCCTGCCTATCCTGAGCCTGGGCGTCACCCGCACGGAGCATTGATCCTCTCCAGGAGGGAAGAGGGTCAGCCCTTGAATCAATAATTAAGAAGCAAAATAGCTTCCATCCGACTTAGGGCGCGAGAACAATCGCGATCGCGCATCCAGGCGGTCTTGAATTGTCGAACCTGTACGCTGATCGACGCGCCTGTCTTCAGTCCCAGTAATCCGGCAATTTCCCGCTGCGTCAACCCGCCGTGCTTCTGCAATAGAAACGCCGTCAGCGGCCGCCGCCAGTTCTTCCTGCTCCGTAGATTCAATTCCTCACGCCCGATCCCCAACTCCTGACAGATTGTATTGAGAATATCTTCCGCTGGCGTATTCGCCACCTCCCTGCGTAAAGCGATATCCTCCTCCTTCACTCTCACACCCCGGATCGCTTTCACTTCCGCCTTCAGGCCCCGCAAATACTCTCTCGCTCCAATCCCCAATGGCGATTCCCGCACCAGCTGTTGCATTTCCTCATCTGTCTCCGCCAACCCTGCCTCAACATACTTGCGGTATGACGCCTGAACCGTCTGCCCACGGCTCCGCGTCATGGCCGACAGAGGACCATAATCAATGAATTTCTCCTTCCGGCCCAGCCCCGCATATCCCCGGTAACTGCTCCAGCGATAATTTCGCAGGCTCTTTATCTTGATCCCAACAGGCTGATTCTTCAGTCCAGCTACCCGTACCGGATTAAGATGCATATACCGGCTTAACCTTAACAAGTAATCATCTCCACCCACCACCTGCGCCTTATACCGGCCTTCGGTAACATGTCCGCTACGGCGATGCTTTAAATTAAAATACACACTGTAACCGGTAAGCACGCTGCTCATAAACTGACTCAGGTTGCCCCGGGGTGTTTCCACTAACATGTGCACATGGTTGCTCATCAGACAATACAAATACAACCGAACCCCAAACATGTCCACCGCCCCATCCACCCGCCCCAGTATCCGCTCATAATCGGAGTCGTCCAAAGAAAATGAGTCTCAAGGTGAAACCAATAGCCCGAAGCTGGATCGCAC